>JAJRSG010000185.1 GCA_024278915.1 Alphaproteobacteria bacterium | reverse complement strand
ATGATGGTGGCGGCCTGTTTGTGATGGCTGTTACCGTGTGGATTTCTTGTTTGATTATCCTGTTTTGGCGCCGCCATCAAGTTTTAGCCCTTGGTTGTGGTGTTTATAAAACTCTATTTAGTAAATAGTATTGCTGTGCTTAGCGCGCGTGCAAAGCCATGGGAATATTAAGGCTCATTAATGAGAACGCGCAGGGCTCGCTATTTCAAAAAAACTGGTTGAAAAAATGAATGGTACTATTCGCGTTGTTTCCAAGCTAGGCGAAGTGTCGATTTTTTCTTTTGATCTTGAACTGCCAAATGGCTAGCTAAAACGCTATTGATCCAGCCAGTGTTGAATGAGCCAATGTGCGATCGTAAAGGGAGGGGGGCAATAAAAGCTCTCGTCCGTACCGTTAAATACACCGCGCACGGTTTCTTTGTCATACCAATGGGCTTCTGCAACTTCTTTCGTATCCAATGTGATTTTGGTTGTTTTTGCTTCGCAAAATAAACCCATCATCAACTGCCCTGGATAAGGCCATGGTTGGGAAAATTGGTATATGGGATTTTCTACGGTTACCCCCACTTCTTCGAAAACTTCTCGGATGCAAGCCTCTTCTGGTGTTTCGCCGCTAGATACAAATCCGGCCAAACAGGAGAACGCGCCTTCTGGCCATTCAGGCCCGCGACCAAGTAGGCATTTGTCTCCATGGGTTACGAGCATAATGACCACTGGATTTACGCGTGGGAAATGATCTGTATCACAAGACGGGCATTTTCTGGTCACGCCGCCGCTGGCGACAAATGTCTGGTTGCCGCACATGGCGCAAAATTTGTGAGCGCGATGCCAATCAAATAGTGACTTAGCCCGTCCTGCGAGTGCAAGATCTTTTGGTGGTAGAGTTAAGGCGAGGGCGCGTAAAACTTCCAAATGTGCGCCTTCCATAATGTCTTGTGCCTCATGTTCTTCTGCTAGCGAAAAGGCAAAAACAGGAACATTGCCGTCCAAACCTAAAAATAAAGGGGCGGGGTCATATAGGTGTTTCCCGACCATGGACATTGGGGTGACGAGGGCGAGAGTTCCGTCTTTCGTGAGAAACTTGCCGTGATGCATGATGAGGGCTTGGGCGTTACCGGCTTTCGCAAACTTGGCTAAATCCTCTGCTGTACGTTGATTTTCAGCTAAATCTAGCGGGCCGCCTGCAAAAGCAATGGGGGGGTGGGATGTCATATAATGCCTAGTTAAGATGACTAACAGATACGCAATCTTGTCAATTGTATCAAGGGAGAAACCAATATTGGTGTGATAAATATAACACAATTAAAAGTTATATTTAAAATGACTACAACCTTATTGATTTTGTGGTGTCATTACTACAAACCACAACCATATATTGAAAATGGAGATTGTTATGAAGAAACTAATTTTATTATCTGTAGCGGCTTTAGGCCTTATCGCGAGTCCTGCCATGGCTGGTGAAGACGGCGGTGCTTATGTCGGTGCAGGCGGCGCGTGGATAGAAGATGCAGGTTTGGCATTATATGCTCGTGCAGGGTACTCGTTTAATAGTTATTTTGGTGTGGAAGCTGATGGGGCATTCGGCATTTCTGACAAGACGGTTACTGGTACAACTGCCTCACTTGGTATGAAGACATCAATTGCTGGCTATGCTGTTGGTCGTTTACCCGTAAGTGAACAATTTGATCTCATTGCACGTGTTGGGTATCACTCAACAGAAATTGAAGCAAAAAATGGCGCTTTATCAGCATCAGCTACGACAAATGGTGTTGCATATGGTGGTGGAGCCGAATTTAAATTTGATGATGCCAATAGTATTCGTGCTGACTTTACGATTTTTAGCGATAATGGTTCAGTTAATACAGCTAGTATTGGGTATGTTCGTCGTTTCTAAGACCTGATAACATCTAAATTTTGCAATGCGTCCTTGGCAACGGGCGCGCATTTTATTTGCTTGCACTTTTTTCTGCGCAGGTTCATAAGACCGCTCGGAAGGTTGGCTATGGACGGACGTCTCGCCAACCCGGTCAGATCGGGAACGAAGCAGCCGCAACGAGTTTTGTTCGGGTCATTGTTCAGCCTTCCACTTTCTTACCTTTCCGTCTTTGCAAATTGTCTCTTCGCCTCTTGATAAGTCGGCGTACCGGCATCTTCATTGCCGGCGTTGTTTTGCTTTCCCTGCTAGTTTTTATCGTCTACAAGTGCGGGTATGACTGAAACTGCCGATTCCAATACAAATTACAAAGTTCTGGCGCGAAAATACCGCCCCATGAGCTTTGAAGACATGATCGGCCAAGAGGCCATGGTCACAACTTTGACCAATGCCTTTTCGACTGGACGAGTTGCCCATGCTTTTATGCTGACGGGGGTACGGGGGATCGGAAAAACCACGACGGCTCGTTTACTGGCCCGCGCTCTGAATTATGAAGGTCCCCATGAAGGGCCGAGTGTGAAGTTGAACCCGCCAGGGATTCATTGTGATGCCATCAATCATTCTTCGCATATGGATGTGATGGAAATGGACGCGGCTTCACGGACAGGGGTTGGCGATATTCGCGAAATTTTAGATAGTGTGCGTTACGCGCCCGTTTCCGCTCGTTACAAAATCTATATTATTGACGAGGTGCACATGTTGTCGGGCGCGGCCTTTAATGCGTTGTTGAAAACTTTGGAAGAACCGCCTGATCACGCCAAATTTATTTTTGCTACTACAGAAATTCGAAAAATCCCCATTACCGTTCTATCGCGCTGCCAAAGGTTCGATTTGCGGCGTGTTGAGGCAGACGAACTGACGATGCATTTGTCAAATATTTGCCAAAAAGAAAAAGCCAATATTGCCGAAGATGGCTTGAAAATGATTGCGCGCGCGGCCGAGGGATCTGTAAGGGACGGTTTATCCCTACTAGATCAAGCCATCGTGCAAGCCCAAGGGGAGACACAAGTTTCGCCAGAGCAAGTTCGCACTATGCTCGGTTTGGCAGATCGAGGCCGTGTTCTGGATTTGTTTAGCCACGCGGCCAAAGGTGATGCAACCAGCGCCTTAAATGAAGTTAGAAACCAGTACAAAGACGGAGCCGAGCCGAGTGTAATTGTTCGTGATTTGCTCGACATTTGCCACGAAGTATCCCGGGCGAAAATTCTGGGTGAGACCTGTGAATTTGACGCAGCGCCTGACCAAATTTCACGCCTGCACGCGCTTGCGGCGGATTTGACTATGGGACAAATTACACGGTTGTGGCAAATGTTGTTAAAATCCTACGAAGATGTACGTAGTGCGCCTGACCCATTGGCGGCGGCAGAAATGGCTCTGCTACGCATGGCCGTAGCTGGGGATTTACCACCGCCTGAACTGGCGGCACAATTATTGGCAGGATTGAAAGATGTAAAAGACGCGCCTGTACAAACGGCTAAAAGCGCGCCAACACCGCCAACATCAACAGGGAAAAATACTTCGCCAGATACCTCTGCGGCAATGGGGAATACACAAGCAAAGCCTGTGCTTGAACTTAGTCCCGAGCCAGTGCAACAGGAAAATCCGACTATCAGCAGTTTGGAAGAATTGGTGACAGGCATGCCTAAAAATGAAACGGCGCTAAAATATGACATTCGACAATATGTTCGACCAGTTTTGTTTGAACCGGGGAAAATTATCTTTGAACCCGCGCCTCACGCGCCTGCAAATTTGGCCATGCGTATTTCGAAATACTTGCAAATGGCTACAGGAAGTTCATGGCTTGTCAGTCCTGACGCGGAGGCAAAAGGTCGTGCCAGCTTGATAGAGCAACAAAGAAATGCGCTCAAGCAACGTGAAGCTTATGAGCAAGCCCACCCGCTTGTTGCCAAAGCACGTGAATTGTTTCCGGGGGTGGAGGTTGAATTTCGAGATCGGCCCACGACTTCTAACGTTATAGAAGCAAATTTTAATAAGGATGAAGACCAATGAAAGACATTATGGGCCTGATGAAACAAGCCAAAGCAATGCAAGAAAAAATGGAAACTGCCAAAGCACAAGTTGCTGATTTGGTTGCAGAAGGTAGTTCCGGTGGTGGTCTTGTACGCTTAACCTTGTCTGGTGAAGGGCACATGCAATCTCTGACAATTGATCCTGTTTTGGTTGACAAAGACGAAGTTGAAATTCTGGAAGACCTGATCATTGCGGCTTTTCATGATGCCAAAGTGAAAATGGACCAAAAACAACAAGACACCATGAAGAATGCCATGGGCGATATCCAACTCCCTCCCGGCATGGATATGCCGTTTTAGAGTATTGGGTTTTAAGTCCCACTTAAATTGCGCTATCAGTTCAGACTTAATCCGGGGGTCGGCAATAATTTTATCCACGCCCTCTCAACCTAATTTATAATGGCCTAGTTCTCTCGTCACAGGCGTCAGGCTAGTATAAGTTTGAGGCGGGGAAATGTGTAAGTTTAAACACATTTTTGAACAAATAAAAAAGGATATCACCGCGTGGCTTTGGCCTTGCGAAATATATGGTTCCTTAATTTGTACCAGTCGCGTTCACCTGCCTTATTCCGCCTGACCGGCGGCGGCGTGTTCACGGGTATCCGGCAATGTTGGGGCCACGCGGCCAAGCCTTGTTTAAAGGGCTTAGGAATACAGCACGCGAGAGAGAGTTACTCTGCGCCACCTTTTGTGTGTCGGTTCTTGTCTGGTGGTCAGTTTTTGTTAAATTTAACTGTACTGATGACAACGGCGGATATCTATATAATATGGAATCGGAGGTATAGATATGCAGATGAATCTAATTCGTAGAATGGCGGCTTTTGGTATTATGGGCGGGTTGTTGATGTTATTCGGCGATTTATGTTTTTATATGTTTCCAGTCAGCGGCGAAGAGTTTTTGCGCGCTTCTGTCATGAATAAGATGCCGACGAACCGTTTAATTATGGGGGGGGTGGCCGGGCCTATGGCAGGGATGTTATACGGCCTTGGCGCGGTAATGTTCTATCTTGCCTTTAAAGATCATAACCGTTTACTGGCGAGAATTGTGACGACTTTGTTTGTGGTGATGTTTGTTGTCGGTGGCGCATATCATAGTATTTTTACGACTTATGGCTTTGTACCAGATAATGATCCTAATGGCATTACCGATAAAATCACCGCTTTGATCGGAACCTTGCAACAGGTGAGCTTTATTGCCGGTTTGGCGGGTTCCCTATTATTTGTTTATTTGGTGCTCCGCTATGACAGCCGGTTTCCAAAGTGGATTGTGTTGTTCACGCCGACATTTTGGACATTGTTGAACCGTCCGATTGCCCCTTTGGTTCCATACCCTGCGGGCAGCGTGATTATTGGTGGTTGGATAAACCTTTGTTTCATTGTGTTCTTCACCTTATGTTTTTTCCTCTTTTCTAAACCAAATTCCCCTCAATCCGGAGACTGAAAATGAATAAATTAGCTATGTCTATGTTGGGTGTCGCCTTGCTTTGCGCCGCGTCGCCATTGGTATCAGCACAAGAAAAAGCCAAGAAACCAGTGGATGCAACGGGTTCGTATGCATTTGCCGGATATGACCGGGTGCCTTTCCATCCTGTGGTGAGCAAAAACGGCATGGTTGCAGCCCAAGATGCGATTGCTGCCGAGGTTGGGCGGGATATTTTGGCCAAGGGCGGGAATGCTGTGGATGCGGCGGTGGCTACCGGATTTGCTCTTGCTGTCACCCACCCACAAGCGGGCAATATTGGCGGTGGCGGATTTATGTTAGTTGCTCTGGCGGACCGTGATGAGGTCATCGCTATTGATTTTCGTGAGATGGCACCGTCCCGCGCTACCCGCGATATGTACCTTGGTGCAGATGGTAATGTTGACAATAAATTGGCGCAGTTCTCGCATCTATCGGCAGGTGTGCCAGGTTCGGTTATGGGTTTTTTGGATGCGCTGGAAACTTATGGGACTATGAACCGCAAGCAGGTGATGGCTCCTGCTATTAAATTAGCAAATAAAGGGTTTGTCGCTTCTTACGGGTTTACCCAAACTTTGGCTTCTTCCAAGAACTATCTCTCTAAAGACCCATCAACACTCACCTATTTTTACAAGCAAGACGGTGAACTTTACCGGCAAGGGGATGTGTTTAAACAAAAAGATTTGGCAAAGACCTTAAAGCGGATTTCGCGTAAAGGACGAGCAGGGTTTTACGAAGGTGAAACGGCTAATCTGATTGTGGCGGAAATGCAAAAAGGTGGTGGGTTGATTAGTCTCGAAGACTTAAAAAATTATCACAGCGTCACCCGTAAAGCTGTCAAAGGCACCTATCGGGGCTATGAAGTGTTTTCGATGCCGCCGCCTTCATCCGGCGGCGTGCATGTTGTGCAAATGATGAATATTTTAGAAGGTTATGACCTGCGCGGACTAGAGCATAACTCGGCGGACTATTTACATTTATTGATCGAATCCATGCGCCGCGCTTATGCCGACAGGTCTAAATACCTAGGTGATCCTGATTTCTTTGATGTACCGATTGCACAATTAACGGACAAGGACTATGCAGCGGAATTAAGGGAGACAATCAACACTGAAAAAGCCAGTAATTCTCAGGACATTTTACCGGGGCATATTCCGGGGTATGAAAGCCCCGCCACCACACATTATTCTGTGATGGATAAGTTTGGGAATGCAGTGTCGGTAACATATACGCTTAACTTTGGTTTTGGTAGTGGCTATAGTGTCGACGGGACAGGGTTCATTTTGAATAATGAAATGGATGACTTCTCGGCCAAGCCGGGTTCACCCAATGGATACGGCCTCATTGGTGGAGAAGCCAATAAAATTGAGCCGGGAAAACGGCCTCTTTCTTCTATGACACCGACGATCTTGAAAAAGGACGGGAAACCTTTCTTTGTGACGGGATCACCGGGGGGGAGTACGATTATTACCATTGTTTTGCAAAATCTATTGAATGTGATTGAATTCGATATGAATGCTATGGGGGCAGTAACTGCGCCGCGTATCCATCATCAGTGGTTGCCAGATGTCGTGATCACAGAGCCGGGTATATCGGCGGATACGGTTGATATTTTGGCGGCTCGCGGCTTTATTTTTGGCAAAGACAAAAACGGAAAATACAAACGCAGTACCTTGGGGCGGGCTAATGCGATCATGTATAAAGATGGGTTCTTTTACGGAGCTGCAGATTTACGTTCGCCTACCTCTGGCGCCTACGGTGTAGAATAGTTAGTCTTTAAGCGAATCATCAATGGAGAGTATATGCCCGCATCCCCTGCCGGCTCAGAAATCGAACGCTTGATATCCTTGCTGGCTAAATTGCCGGGTCTGGGGCCGCGTTCGGCACGGCGGGCCGCATTGGCGTTGGTGAAACAAAGAGAGAAGCTATTACTGCCGCTTGCCCATGTAATGGCAGAGGCTGGCGAGAAAATTCGTCCATGCCAAACTTGTGGTAATGTAGATGTCAGCGATCCGTGCCATATTTGTACGGCTCCTGGACGGGACGGGACCGTGATTTGCGTAGTGCAAGAAGTTGGGGATTTATGGGCTATGGAAAGGGCGAGTGCCTTTCGTGGCCGTTATCATGTTTTGGGCGGCTGCCTTTCAGCTTTGGACGGGATTAGGCCAGAGGACCTAAATATTGGCGGGTTGATTACGCGGGCACAAGCACCGGAAATTACCGAAGTAATTTTAGCCATGAACGCAACAATTGATGGGCAAACAACGGCTCATTACATTACAGACCATCTGCGGGAATGCGAGGTTAAAACATCTCGTCTTGCTCATGGTGTTCCTGTTGGCGGCGAACTGGATTATCTCGATGATGGCACCATCAATGCGGCCATGCAGAGTCGCCGAGATTTTTAATCAGCAGCTACTGTATTCTTATGCTTTTTTAATTTGCTATTTACGCCGACTTGGTGATTTTAAGGGTATTGATAAAAGAGGTTTTATGTTTGTGAAGTTGATAATTGGTGTTTTGGGATGTGCGAGCTTGTCGATGAGTGCGGGGGCGCAAATCATCTCTCAAACTAAAGGGCCTGAAGTTAAAGCGCCTGAAGTGGGGAAAGTTGAAACCCTCAAACCAACCGCAACGATTGGACGTTCAGGTGAATTTCTGAAAACACCCCGTACAGGCGCCCTTTTATTTGCTAGCTTTGACCGCAATGGTGATTATAAAATCGATCGCGCCGAAGTGGCAAGCGGCATCGAGGCTGCATTTTCCTATGCGGATTTGGATAAGAATGATGTCTTGTCTTTGGTCGAGCTGGAACGCTGGCGTGTTGACGCGCTGGGGTATGAAAATGCTACACCAACAAATTTTACTTTTGCACCTAATTTCGCCCGCACGGTCACGCGTGCCACATTTACAGCCGTTTTGTCAGGTGTTGCCGAAACCCTAGATAAAGACGAACAAGGGGATTTGGACGGCATTATTTCCATGCCTGATTTGCTAAAAAACTATACGAAAAGACGTTCGCAAATTCGGGATGATAATTGCCCAAGCCGTGTTCGCCAAGCCCGACGGGAAGCCGAGCAACAATGTCGTCAACGGAAAGGCTATTAATTAATTAGTCCCGAAAGTTTTTGAACTGGAAGGGTTGCTCGTGTCCAAGTCCTTTGACGAAGGCCATGGCAGCTTGAAGATCATCCCGTTTTTTGCCATTGACCCGTAATTCATCGCCTTGAATAGCGACTTGCACTTTCATTTTTTCGGCTTTGATTTGCTTGACGATTTTTTTGGCAAGTTCTTTCTCAATGCCTTGTTTTACTAATACTTTTTGTCGAACAGACATGCCGGCGGCAGGTTCGGTTTTTTGAAAATCCAGCTGGCCAGGTTCAATACCGCGTTTGTGCATGTTACCACGTAATATTTCTTGCATTTGCTTCAATTTCAGCTCGTCATCTGCGAAAATTGTGATGACGCCATCTTTGTGCTCACAAGTGGATTTACTACCTTTAAAATCATAACGAACAGAAATTTCGCGGGTGAGGTTTTGTAAGGCATTATCGACTTCGGATAAATCCGCTTCGGAAACAATATCAAATGAGGGCATGAAAACTCCTTAGGTTTGGTCGCTGGTTTTTATCATTTAGTCAGGGGGATTGTCCAGAAGATCAGGCGGGTTTTTCGTTTTTTCTACTACGTCAAGATTGGCAATTTTATCTGATCTGTTCGTGATTTTTTTACTGGATGTCAAAATTCCTTCCACGTCTTTACTCGCTTGGTTGAAGTGGGTTTGTAACTTTGTGGTTCGCTCGGATAATAAACGTACATCATTGGCCAGTGCGCCAACTTCTTTTTGGATAATATGGGCTTGTTCGCGCATGGCAGCGTCTTTCATCACTGCCCGCATGGTGTGTAAGGTCGCCATGAAAGTTGTTGGCGATACAATCATGATTTTTTGGGAAAACCCTTTGTCGATGACATCCATAAAATTTGTATGGAGTTCTGCGTAAATGGCTTCGGACGGTAAAAACAACATGGCGATGTCATAGGTCTCGCCAAAGATCAGGTATTTTTCGGCAATCGTTTTAATGTGAATAAGGACATCGCGGCGAAAATCTCGAGAGGCGGTTAACTTGTCTGCCGCTGTTTCGCTATCCGTTAATCGTCGCCAACTTTCCATAGGAAACTTACTATCTACAGCCACGTCACCTTGCTCACCTGGGAGATGAATGAGGGCATCCACCCGCTTGCCATTGGAAAGTACGGCCTGAAAACTATATGCGCTGGGGGGTAAGAAGTTTTCAATAAGATCTTGCATGGCCTTCTCGCCAAATGCTCCGCGGGCCTGTTTGTTAGAAAGCAGGCTTTGCAAGCTGGCGACTTCGCCGGATAAGGTCTCGATATTTTTTTGCGCGCGGTCAATGAGTGCGAGACGCTCATGTAAGTCTTTCATATTTTTAGCGCTACGTTCTTGCGTTTCGTTTAAGGACTGTCCGACTTTATGAGATACCTGATCAAGACGGTGATCAAGGCTTAGACGGAGTTTCTCTTCACGGGTACTGGCGTCTTCGGCAAATTGGGAAAGGCGTCCCTGCAAGGAGGATTGGCGTTCTGCCATTTCCGAAAGATAGCCTTGCATTTGCTCGGCACTTAGGGATTTTTTCCCGCGCCGTAGAAAAACAACCGCGATCAATGCTCCCAGCAACAACAGAGCCGCTCCGAGGATGAATTCGACAAGGGTAAGTTCTAGGCCTGAATATGATAAAATTGGCTCCATATTTACACTCTGTCACAGCCAAGCGATTCGGGCAATTACTTGACTAAACTATTGCGCCAACCTACATGAAGCCTATGACAATACGCCCAATCTTAACTGTACCAAACAAGATTTTAAAACAGGTATCCAAGCCCGTGGAGAAAGTAACGGATGAAACCCGTGCCTTGATGGATGATATGCTGGAAACTATGTACGATGCGCCAGGTATTGGCTTGGCGGCAGTGCAAATCGGTGTGCCTTTAAATATCATTGTAATGGATTTGGCAAAAGAAGGCGAAGACCCTGCCCCCCGTTATTTTGTAAACCCTGAGATTTTAGAATTGGAAGACGAGCAAAAACCATATGAAGAAGGCTGTTTGTCTGTTCCCGATGTGTATGAAGACGTGGATAGGTCGATAAGAGTGAAATTAAAATATCTGGATTATCATGGTAAGGAAATTACCGAATGGGCCGATGATTTGTATGCCGTGTGCATCCAACACGAAATGGACCATTTAAAAGGTGTTTTATTTATTGATTACTTATCCCGCCTAAAACGAAACCGAGCTGTTAAAAAAGTGCAGAAAGCGGAAAAACTAAATGCGGTTGGTGCATGAGTTTACGCATAGCATTTATGGGCACGCCAGAATTTGCGGTGCCGTCATTATCTGAAATATTGGCGAGTGGTCATGATGTGGTGCGGGTCTATACCCAACCTCCACAGAGAGCAGGACGAGGTAAGCAAATGCGCAAAAGTCCTGTGCATCAATTTGCAGAAATTATGGGCATACCTGTGGAAACGCCAGCAAGTTTTCGTAAACCATCTGTCATTAATGATCTGGAAGATCTAGACATAGATGTGGCCTGTGTGGTCGCCTATGGACAAATATTGCCAATACGCGCTTTAAACGCCCCGCAATATGGCAGTTTAAACTTGCATGGTTCTCTCTTACCTCGTTGGCGTGGAGCTGCCCCTGTGCAAAGGGCAATTATGGCAGGGGATACCCAAACCGCAGCCCAGATCATGCAGATGGAGAAGGGGTTAGACACTGGTCCCGTTTTATTATCAGAAGTCGTGCCGATTAATGAGGAAGATACAGCGGGTAGCCTGCATGATAAATTATCCCGGATTGGCGCCTCTCTCTGGCCACAAGCATTAGCAGCGCTTGAGCGCGGGGGACTGGTTCCTTCGCCGCAAGTCGGGGAACCGACTTACGCTCATAAAATCGACAAGGCAGAAGCCAGACTGGATTTTTCAAAACCAGCGACAGAACTTGAATACCTTATTCGTGGCCTGTCACCTTTTCCAGGGGCGTGGTGTGAACTACCTACTCGTAAAGGATCTGAGCGAGTTAAAATTCATTTGGCTTGTGTTGAAAATCAGTCGGCAGATGCGGGCATAGTAATTGACGATAAATTATTGATTGGGTGCGGTGAAAAATCTCTTCGGCTATTACGACTGCAACCAGCAGGAAAAGCGGTAATGAGCGCAGATGATTATCTGCGCGGACGCCCATGTACGCCCGGAACACAGCTTTCATGACCAGATATAAGCTCACTATTGAATATGACGGTTCTCCATTTATGGGATGGCAAGTTCAAAAGAACCAGCCAAGTGTGCAAGGGGCTCTTTGTACGGCCGCAGAAGCCGTGGACGGCGCGCCAGTGAAAGTCTTTGGGGCAGGGCGTACCGATAGCGGGGTCCATGCACTTGGCCAAGTTGCCCATATGGATTTGAAAAAAGATCTACGTGCGGACAAAGTAAGGGACGCGCTAAATTTTCATCTTGGTGAACTTCCGATAACGGTGTTGGATGCCGAAATTGTTCACCCTGAATTTAATTGCCGTTTTGATGCGAAATCAAGAACATACCGATACCGTATACTTGACCGCAGGATGAAACTTGCGTTGGATAGAGAGCGTGTATGGCGTATCCCGGTAAAAATGGACGCTGCCATGATGGACCATGCAGCAGGGGTTTTATTGGGGGCGCATGATTTTTCCACTTTTCGTGATAAACAATGCCAAGCTAAATCACCGATCAAATCATTGGACGAACTTTCAGTATCGCGCGTTGGCAACGAAATTCATATTCACGCTAAGGCACGGTCTTTCCTCCACCGCCAAATTCGTTCCATTGCGGGCGCACTTGCAGAAGTCGGGACAGGTAAATTAAATTCTTCCCACATCGAGGCCATGCTAAAGTCATGTGACCGCAGGAAGTGCAGCCCCGTTGCACCGCCCGAAGGTTTGTATTTTATGAAAGTGGAATACTAACTAGCTTAACGCTTGCATGAGCCCAAGATACAAAATCATGATACTGGTCATGCTGATGAGAATGGCGCTAAATACTGCCCCTGCCCAATCAAATTTAGCAATATGGGTCGCGAGCGCAATGTCTAGGGCGAGAGTTCCTAAATATAAAGCGAGGCCAATTATATAGGCAATAGAGAAAGGGAGTAGGCCAAGCAGAAACAAGCCAAAGCCTGCGGCAATCATAGCGATAATCCCCAAAAATGACCAATTTCGGACGATGACCCAAGGGCGAAACTCTACTTGTTTGTTAAAGGCAAGGCACAACACATAGGCAATGCAGGAAAAGGAAAGCCCCATAAGGCCGAGAACAATATTAATTTGTAAAAACGGTACAATACCCGGATTATCATTATATTTTACCACGGCCGTAATGATGATCATATAAAGAGGAATACAAAGTACGATGGCAAGAAAAGAACGTGGCAAGGCTGGCGCGCTCAGGTCTAATTCATCCCGCCAATTTGTTTCGCCTTTAAGAGCTTTAAAAATACCATTGATAATCATGATCCAAAATACCTTGTGAGCAATGCCTGATAAATTTTACATAAATTTTTGATGTCGTCTATAGCCGCAAATTCATTAACCTGGTGAATGGTTTTTCCAATGAGGCCAAATTCAATGACGGGCGCGTAATGGGTAATAAAGCGCGCATCTGATGTCCCGCCGCTTGTTGAAAGCTCAGGTGTTTTGCCAGTGACGTCTTTGATAGCGTGGCACAGATGGGTGCTAAATTGGCAAGGTGTCGTAAGGAATGGATGCCCAGGAACAGTTAAATTTGTTTCAATCACCCCGTCAAACCCTTGCTTTGCTTCTGTAATTACTTCTTCAATCCAGCATAACAATTCATCGCCGGTATGTTCGGTGTTGAAACGGATATTAAATTTAGCTGCAGCGCTTTGCGGGATGATATTATGGGCAGGGTTGTTGACATCTACTGTGGTGACTTCAAGGTTTGAAGGTTGAAAATTTTCATTGCCGTCATCCAGTTTTTTAGTGGTTAAGGCGGTAAGGATTTTTAAAAGCTCTGGCATCGGATTGCCTGCAAGGCCGGGGTATGCCACATGGCCTTGGGTGCCGGTTACGGTGATGACTCCATTTAAGGAACCGCGCCGTCCAATTTTTACCATCTCGCCTAGGGTATTCGGGTTGGTCGGTTCGCCGACAATGCAGTGGTCAATAATTTCACCTGCTTCGGTAATCGCCTTTAGAACTTTTTTGGTTCCATTGAGAGCGGGGCCTTCTTCGTCGCCTGTGATGAGGAAGCTGAGTGATCCGTTTGGCGTCCACCCCGTTTCCAGTTGTTGTGCAACGGCACAAACATAAGCGGCAATCCCGCCTTTCATATCGGCAGCGCCGCGTCCCCATAATTTCTCGTCTGTTATGGTGGCGCTAAAAGGATCAAATTCCCAGTCGTCAGCATTACCGACAGGCACAACATCTGTGTGACCTGCATAGCATAAATTCGGGGCAGATGTACCAAGCCGGGCATAGAGGTTATCTACCTCTTCGAATGGGTAGCGAGTACACACAAACCCTAAGCTTTCGAGAGCGGTTTGTAATAAATCAAGAGCGCCAGCCTCCTTCGGGGTAACCGATGGACAGCGAATAAGGTCTTGAGCGAATTGAACGGGGTCTAAAGTGTACATAGCCTTGGAATTAAGCTATGCATAGAAGAAGAGCAATAGGGGATTGGAATGACACATAAGACTTCTGGAATGTTAATCGCAAGTGGACGCGTATTATTAGCCATATACTTTTTAGTGCCAGGGTTAGGTAAGTTATTGGCCCCTGACATGCAACTTGCTTTGATGGAACATCACAATATTCCAAGCGCCTTGCCTTTATTATATATTGCCGGATTTGCTCAAGTAATTGGAGCCTTTTTGATATTGTCAAACCGTCATGTTCGCAAAATTGCACTTGGTTTTGTGCTTTATATTATCATTATCAATTTCACCCTACATGACTTTTGGAATTTTACAGGCATGGAAGGCGGTCATGAACTGCAAAATTTCGTAAAAAATCTCGGTGTTTTAGCGGGACTTTTAGTGTTGGCAGGCATAAGCCCTGTTCGTAAAATTGACATGAAAGCTTTATTTCGCTCGGATGCAAAACTTGGCTAGAGGCGCTTAGTCCCGCAGTAATTCGTTCACCCCGGTTTTGGCTCTGGTTTTCGCGTCAACAGTTTTGACGATGACGGCACAGGCAAGACTATGGCTTCCGTCTTTGCTGGGTAAATTTCCCGGGACAACGACACTATAAGCAGGCACTTCACCAAAGGTGATTTCACCAGTAGCCCGATTGTAAATTTTTGTAGACTGGGAAATAAAGACACCCATTGCGAGGACACTCCCCTCGCGGACAATGACGCCCTCGACGACTTCAGAACGTGCACCAATAAAGCAATGATCTTCGATGATGGTAGGGTTGGCTTGTAAAGGTTCAAGAACGCCGCCAATGCCTGTCCCCGCAGAGATATGGCAGTGGGCGCCGACCTGGGCGCAAGAACCGATTGAGGCCCATGTATCAACCATGGTGCCGTCGCCGACATAGGCGCCAATATTCACGAAACTAGGCATTAGGACCACGTCTTTGCCAATATAACACCCGTGTCTGGCAATGGCACCGGGAACGGCTCGTAAGCCAGCTTGTTTAAAACCTTCTTCGCCCCAGCCTGTAAATTTTCCGGCAACTTTATCCCACCACATAGCCCCGCCCGGGCCGCCTGCGATTTCTTGCATCGGGTTTAAGCGAAAGCCAAGGAGTACAGCTTTTTTGAGCCATTGATGAACGACCCAATTCCCATCACAGTTTTTGGAGGCTACACGCCATTTACCGTTATCCAAACCTACAATGGCCGTTTCGACAGCGTCACGGGTTTCCCCTTGGGTGTCTATGGATAAATTGCCCCTGTTATCCCAGGCGGCTTCGATGATATTTTGTAGAGTATTAGTCATGATGGCCTTTAAAAAGAGAATTCGATTTGTGTATATATAGCGTTTTTAGCGCAGGGCAAGTAACCACCTCGCAAGATCATTGGTGTGCATATCTACATGGTCGGGCACATTTTCGCCGTCATGAGGACGGCTTTCTTTTGGTTCATGACTCCAGTCTTCATCAGAAGTAATCAGCAATGTCGCCATTCCCATTTCTTTGGGAACTTCAAGGTTGCGAACGCTGTCTTCGGCCATGAAGGCATAAGCAGGGTCAATGTCAAAGGCTTTGACGAATTGTTCGTAGGGCGCACGCTTGGGCTTGGGAACATAATCAATATCTTCAATCGCAAATATGCCGTCAAACAATCCATAAATATTGAGGTGCTCGCCAACATTTTTTGCATGGGTGCGAGAGCCATTTGTAAAAATAAATTTTCGACCAGGTAAAGATTCCAAGGCGGTATATAATTTTGGATCCGGTGCTAATACATCCAGATCTATGTCGTGTACATAGTGTAAATACTCAGCAGGGTCCATGTTATGCACGGCCATTAAGCCTGATAAAGTTGTGCCGTATTCGACCAAATATTGTTTTTGAATAATCCGGGCTTCTGCTGGCGGGAGAGATAAATACCGACTCAAAAAGGCCGTCATTTTTTTGTCGATCTGGGCAAAGAAGTTCACGTCTCCGCTATAGAGGGTATTGTCCAGATCAAATATCCAGCAATCGATATGGTTAAGGTCCGCTGGTCCCATCCTAGCGCAAACCATCCAAAGAAGGCTTGGTAAAATCTGCATGGGTAAGGTTAAGCTTTATGCCCACTTGGTTGTTTGGCAGAGGGCGGAATTTGGCACTGACATAGCCTTGATCAAGGCAAAACTCATGGGATACGGCAGAGAAACTGGAAGAACCAACACAAAATTCTTTTTCTTCGGTTTTACTTTTTTCATTAGCACTTACAGACTTAAGAACAAGGTCTTGAGGTGTGCCGGTTTCTAAACGGGCATAGAGAAAAACGTCGGCGTCTTTTAACGAGCGTGTAAAGGGATGGGTACAGGTTTTTGGTTCGATTGGCCACCATCCTTGAGATTCCCAGTTTTGACTGGTGCGCCATGCCAACGCGCTCCAAATGCGGGCATCACTATCATTACATAAGGTTACGCCAATGCTTGATTTCAAACTTAAGGCAGCCGCTTCAAGGGCGTCTAACTTAGCGTCCGTAGAAATATCCGGTTTTAACCCCTTGTCATTTAGGAAGGCCTTTAATGTATTCGAGGTACGGCGGCCACCAATACCGTCGATGCGTTTCACGCCGTAATTATTATCCAGTAATAATCTTTGTAATCCTGCGGTTTCTGATTTTTTTCCATAGCCACTGGGCTCGATAAAAGCGGTTCGTTTCTCCGTTGGGAGTACCCTTAAAAATTCTGCTTGCAACAAATTTTGAGGGCCGCACCCTTGTTCTGGCAAAATGCTAAATTGCATTTCTGTGGGTTGGGAGGGATCATAGGGCGTGATGCAAAAAGCATGATGGCCTTTCCATTCCTGAATGCTACCTTGGTGCAGAGGATCACTACGGGCATATATATATCTAGGTGCACCCTTTTTCACCTTTGGAGACAGGCATTGTCCCGCACGGAGCTTTTCCCAATCATTGGCGTGTAATTGGCCTTCGTCATCTCCTTCAAAAACGGAAGCGATGACAATGTTTAAAATATATGAGGTTTCATTACATACTTGCCAGCTTCGTGGGGTCATGGCGGGGTTGGCAACATTTGTGCGGGGCGAAACGCTCGCTTGTGCTTGCGCTAGTGTGCATATATTTGCGGCCAATAATAATGAGAAGATGAGTTTCAACATTTTAGGCAATTAATGTTCCCGCACCCTGGTCCGTGAACAATTCGACTAACAATCCATGAGAGCGACGCCCGTCCAAAATAACAACGGCCTCTACCCCGTTCCTGCGGGCATCATTTGCTGTTGTTAATTTCGGGATCATGCCGCCTTTTGCGGTACCGTCCGAGATTAATGTATCCACTTCTG
The DNA here is from genome assembly GCA_024278915.1 of Alphaproteobacteria bacterium. Classification (GTDB taxonomy): domain Bacteria; phylum Pseudomonadota; class Alphaproteobacteria; order Caulobacterales; family Maricaulaceae; genus Robiginitomaculum_A. Next base: position 14,900 of record JAJRSG010000185.1, on the reverse strand, counting down.
ACGGAGATAAATTGGTCAATAAATCGCCATCTTTATCCATTACGCCTGCTACATCGGTAAGTAGCATCAAACGTGCAGCGCCCAATGCGCTCGCAAGGACTCCTGCAGCGGTGTCTGCGTTAATGTTGTAAATCTCACCATTTGCGCCAGAGCTAATCGGCGAGACAACCGGGATAAAACCCGGATCCGCACCTGCCAGCACATTTAGCACGGAGATGTCTGTTTGTTCTGGTGTACCCGCAAACCCAAGGTCATCGCGTAATTTTTTTGCCGTAATGAGGCCTGCATCCCGCCCCGACAGACCAACGGCACGTCCGCCAGCTTGGTTAATGGCACTCACAAGGTTTTTATTAATGGCACCGGACAGCACCATTTCGGCAACTTCAACCGTCGCAAGGTCGGATACGCGTAAGCCGTCTTTAAATTCGCTTTGTATATCGAGCCGTTTTAACATGGAGCCGATTTGTGGCCCGCCGCCATGGACGATGACGGGACGAATACCGAATTGTTTGAGCAAAACCACATCATTGGCAAAGGCGCGGGTAAGGCTTTCATCTCCCATGGCATTACCACCAAATTTAATCACGATGGTTTTATCTGCATAACGCTGAATAAAGGGTAAGGCTTCGGACAGTGTTTTAGCACTGGCCCAACCGGTTTCATTTTGACGGCGTTTTAACATGCGACTTGCCTTAAAGAATTTATATGTAAAGCTCTATAGCGCAGATTTCTCAATCGCCAAACCCACAATTTCAGCTTTCAACATTTCAAGACCGGTTTTTTTCTCGGATGAAGTTACAATCATCTCTGGATGGGCGGCAGGTCGTCTGGCAATTTTGCCAGTGACTTGCTCGATTATTTTTTCAAGCTCGCCCTTTTTTAGTTTATCAATTTTGGTAAGTACGATTTGGTATGGCACTGCTGTTTCGTCAAGCATATCCATGATTTCCATATCGGGGTCTTTGATGCCGCGTCGTGAATCGATTAATAAAAACACACGGCGAAGTGTGGCACGTCCCCGTAGGAATTGCCGCGTCAGACGCGTCCATTTTGCAATGTCGGTTTTGGAGGCACGCGCATACCCATACCCAGGTAGGTCAACCAAACGGATGCGGTCAGAGAGGTTGAAATAATTTAACTCTCGCGTTCGTCCAGGGGTGTTGGAAGCTCGCGCTAGTTTATTGCGCCCGGTCAAGGCGTTTATCAAGGATGATTTACCTACATTGGAACGGCCAGCAAAACAAACTTCTGGCAGGTCGGGCGCAGGCAAAGTTTGCATGGAAACAACGCTGAGCATGAACTCGACGGGGCCTGCGAACAGGAGCCTTCCTCGTTCAATCAGGGCTGCTTGTTGCTCATCATCTGTCATTATTTATCGTTGGCGTTCGCCGTATTCTTACCGAGGATTTTATCAAAAAATCTGTCCATCGGCGTTTCGACTTTGAATTTACGGGTGATGATATATTGCTGGGCAAAGGTTAGAATATTATTCCATACCCAGTACACCAATAAACCGGCGGCAAATGGGGCAAGGATGAACATAAAGAACAGGGGCATGAATTGGAAAATACGTGCTTGCATTTTATCACCCGGAGGTGTGTTCAAGGTTTGCATCATTGCCATTGTGATCCCGTAGAGGAGAGCAAGCGGGCCAATCGCGAAAAATGAGAGAGCCGCGACCGGTACAGGATCCCACGGAAACAAGCCGAACCCGTTTAAAATGGATAGCGGATCTTTGGCAGACAAATCTTTTATCCAACCAAAGAACGGCGCATGGCGCATTTCCAGCGTGATGAATAATGATTTATACAGGGCAAAGAAAATGAACATTTGTGGGATCATCGGTAGACAACCTGCAACGGGGCTGACCCCTTCTTTTTTGTAGAGTGCCATGGTTTCTTGTTGAAGTTTTACCCGGTCATCGCTGTAGCGTTTTTTGATTTTTTCTAGTTTTGGTGCCAAGGCTTTGGTTTTGGCCATGGATGAGTAGGCTTTGTTATTAAGCGGGAATAAGATCAATTTCAAAAATAGGGTAAGAAGTAAAATGCCAACCCCGAAATTGCCTGTCCAATGCCCTAATTGTGTGAGGAACCATGAGAAGGGACGGGTAAGTACTCGCAAAGCACCCCAGTCAATCGCACGTTCCATTTGTGCAATGCCTAAGTCTTGCTCATAGGCTTTTAATACATTTCGTCTTTTAGCGCCTGCGAAAATATAGCCAGTGGATTCAATGGAGATACCGGGGCTAAGAATTGTCGGGGCCAGAGAATATGAGGTTTCATAAACATCTTGGCCGTTTAAATTGCGAAAGCCGAAATTGGCTGACATTTGTTGCCCTTGCGGTGCGATGGTGGCGGCAAGCCAGTATTTATCGGTGAGACCAACCCATCCGCTCTCGCCTTGGAAGGCTACATTACGTTTCTTTTCTAATTTTTTGTATTTCATCTTGAAGGATTTATTATCAAGTACGCCGATTGGGCCTTCTTGTAAGATGAAGAAATTGGTTAAATCGTCGGGAAGGCCGTGCTGACGACTTGCCCCTTTCCGTACCATTGAAATGTCTTTGGTAGACGTGTTGGTCAGCGTGTCTTTCAAGGTGATCAAATAGTCTTTATCGACGCTGATTACGCGCTGAATTGTATAATCTTCGCCAGCATAGGCAAGGGTGACTGGTGTATCGACAGTAAGAACTTCACCATTTACAACATGCCACTGAACATCTGTGCCATTGCCGCCACCTTCTTTGACCCAATTGTCAAAAACATAGGCAGCGTGTTTAGAACCTTGCGGCGAGAACATGATGACCGTGTCAGAATCTGGTTCGATCGTTTGCTTGTAATTTTTTAAATGCAGATCATCAAAACGCGAACCCTTGGTAGAGAAAGACCCTGATAGAGAAGGCGTATCAATTTGGATGCGGACTTCGGCTGCATGTGAAATCAATGTTTCCCGGTCAACCGGGGCGACAATCGGATTTTCAATTTCTGCCTGTTGAACTTGTTGTTCGATTTTCTTTTGTTCTTGCGCTGCTTGTTGAATTGGCTTGGCAAAGAAAAGATAATATCCACCTAAAATAAAGCCGGATAATACCATCGCAAGTAAAAATCGTTTTTGTTCGTCCATGACATCGGCCTTTTAAATGATGTTGTGCTTTGGGTGTTATAAGGATTTATTTCAGCCTTAAAAGGGCTTTCTGCGTCTGGTCACATAAAGTTTGCCAATCGCAGGTAGCTGTTGTTTGTCTGGCAATAAAGACATAGTCATGACCGTCTTGCCCTAAGTGTGAAAGATAGCTGCGGGCACATTCTCGCAAACGGCGTTTTGCCCGGTTTCGAACGACGGCATTGCCAATTTTTTTGGTGGCCGTAAACCCGCAATTAATACCGGTTTCTCGTGTTGCATGTTTACGCATTTGTACAATGAGTGTGGGGTGGGCCGCATATTTTGATCGCCCATTTCGATTCGCCACAAACAAAAACTCGGGCCGCGTTCTTAACCGCCCGAGTTTGTGAAATGTTTGTGTCGTTTCTGACATATTTTTCCTAAAGCGGCATGGTGCCACTAGGAGGTAAAGTCTTATGCAGACAGAACTTTACGTCCTTTTGCCCGACGACGGGCTAGAATTTGACGACCTGATTTAGTTGCCATGCGGGAGCGAAAGCCATGACGGCGTTTGCGGACAAGTTCGGAAGGTTGGAATGTACGTTTCATTTCGGTCTCTGTATTAAGTCTGGTCTATTAACGGGATGCAAATTTACCATGTAAATATGCTAAAATTGTTCAAGACGGGCTGTGTAATCTGCTAATCTATGCAAGTCAAGTGATGTCTGTACAGGTTTATAGACAGAATTGCACTTGCTTACGGAAAATGCACGGTTTTGTGAACACACTTGTAGTGCAACGGGATTGGGGCGGGAATATGCTCAAAATCAGAAATTGGAGTCAAAAATGCGGATAAATGTGAAATTATTGATTGGAGGCGTTGTTTTTAGCAGCCTGTCTGCATCCGGTCACGCCTATGCGTATGCGCAAGAACCAGCAAGTTGGTCGCCACAAAGCGGGCCGAGCCTGTTTCAATCTCTTGGAATCGATTCTAGTGCTCACCAAGCGCGCTCTCATATTGTTACTTTTGCAAGTAAACCCTTATTCGTTGTCGAAAATACCGATGTTGTGTCGGTTCTTACACACCGAAGTGAGCCATTATCTGCTTCGCCCCCGTTCGCAGATAAAACTAAGGCTATTCGGTCTGGTTCCATTTCGCCGCTTGCCCCCCCCGTTGACCCAAACTATGGGCGCAATTCAGGCGAAATGGAACCTCTTTTACAAATGGCGTCTTTACCGTCAGAGGCAGAGGCGTCTGAAATAGAAAAAACAGCTACGATGATGCCGCCTCCCGTTGACCATTGGGCGCATGTATTGGCAACATATGCATCTTTGGACGCACAGGGCTTAGTACGTTTTGATTATGGGGCTTTGCAGGCTTCCAAGGCTGACATGGCTTTGCTGGCTGGTTACATCGAAGAACTATCACAGCAAAAGCCGTCCACCATGGCACGGCAACAAGCAATGGCTTATTGGGCTAATTTATATAATGCGTTAACGGTGCAAGTAGTCGCGCAAAATTACCCGGTAAAATCGATTCGCGAAATCAAGTCAGGCCGCCGTAAGGGGCCGTGGAGGCGTAAATTAGTGACGGTAGAAGGAGAGCCGCTAACATTGGACAATATAGAGCATGATATCTTGCGACCGACGTATAAATCGCCGCTTGTACACTATATGGTCAATTGTGCTTCGGTCGGCTGCCCGAATTTAAAAGCCAGTCCTTGGCGGGCCGAGACTTTGCAAGAAGATATGGAGGCTGCCGCACGCGCCTATATTAATTCTTCGCGAGGGGTCAGGTTTGATAAGGGCAAGATGAAAGTATCGAAAATATATCGTTGGTTTAAAAAGGATTTTGGTAATTCCGAGAAAGGGGTTTTAGCGCATTTGCGGCAATATGCAGATGCTGATTTACAGCAAAAGCTGGAAACCCGTACCAAAATTGGTAAATACGAATATGATTGGGCGCTAAACGCACCCTAAATTAGGAATATTTTATGTTAAAACGTATTTGGCCGTTATTGGTCATTGTGGGGGCATTGGCTGCTTTTTTTGCGCTTGGAGGCCCTAAATACATTACGCTGGACGCGCTACGAGAAAATCAGGATATGTTAAAAGCCTTTGTGGCAGATAATTTTGCCTTGGCTATTCTTGGGTTCATCGTCATTTATGCGAGCCTCGTGGCAATCTCTTTTCCGGGCGCTGGGTTTCTCAGTATTTTTTCAGGTTTTCTTTTCGGAATTGTACCAGGCACCATGGCTGCGGTTGTTGCGGCGACGACAGGGGCAACGATTATATTTCTGGTGACGCGTTCGGCTTTTGGAACTGGCCTTGCTGCCAAAGCGGGCCCATTTATGCAAAAATTTGAAAAGGGTTTGAAAGAGAACGAGTTATCCTATTTATTTATTTTACGACTAGTGCCTATTTTTCCATTTTTTATTGTGAACATTGTTCCCGCGTTGTTTGATGTGAAGGTGCGAAACTATGTGTTGAGTACACTTTTTGGTATTATTCCAGGGGGGCTGGTTTATGTAAGTGTTGGCAATGGTATTGGTGATGCTTTGTCGGCGGGGCAAGATGTGCCATTATCTGGTCTTATGTTTCGACCTGCCGTTATTCTACCGATAGTTGGTTTGATGTTACTGTCGACAATTCCGATTATTTACAAAAAATACACAGCCAAGGCGGCGAGCTAAAGAGAGCGTTATGACGAAAACAATTCACGAAGTTGATCTATGCATCATTGGGGCGGGTTCAGGGGGCTTATCTATTGCCTCCGGTGCGGCGCAACTTGGTCGCTCTGTGGTTTTATATGAAGCTGAAGAAATGGGCGGTGATTGCCTGAACTACGGTTGTGTGCCCTCCAAGGCTTTGATCGCAGCGGGTAAACACGCGCACGCTTTTACCTCAGGAGGGCCGTTCGGAATATTGCCAGGCACTCCCACAGTAAATTTCGAAGCCGTCAAGTCACACATTAAAGGCGTCATTGAGACGATCGCTCCTGTAGACAGTCAAGAAAGATTTGAAGGCTTGGGGTGTATTGTCATTCGGGAACGCGCTTCATTTAAAGACAAGAACACAGTTGAGTCTTCCACTACAATCACCAAAGCTAAGCGCATTGTCATTGCCACAGGGAGCCGTGCGTCTGCCCCGCCAATTCCCGGATTAAAAGACACACCGTATTTGACCAATGAAGATATTTTTATGGTCCCTGAATTACCAAAAAAGCTTCTCATTATCGGCTCTGGCCCAATCGGTCTTGAGCTTGGGCAGGCTTTTTGCCGTTTGGGAAGCAAAGTGGAAATTGTCGATATCGCAGCGCCATTGGGGCGCAATGAGCCAGAGCATGTGAAAGCTTTGGTGGAAAGTTTAGAAGAGGAGGGTGTTGTTTTTCACGCTCCCGTTAACACCAAAAAAATTCGGAAAACCAAGACAGGTGTGGCCATTGACTTGGAAGACGGTAAGAAAATAACTGGTTCCCATTTACTTGTGGCGGCAGGACGTAAACCGGTTACAGACGGACTCAACTTGGAAGCTGCCGGCATTAAAGCGGGCCGGCGCGGAATCATTACAAATTCCACCTTACGCACATCAAATAAGCGGGTATATGCAGTTGGGGATGTGTCAGGGAGAGGTGGTCTTACCCACGCCGCCGGACATCATGCAGGGATTATTATCAAAAACTTTTATTTCGTGCCGTTTTTTAAAGCCAGCGCCGAGACGGGAAATATGCCAGCGGTAATTTATACCCAGCCAGAACTTGCTGCAATTGGTATGTCCGAAAAAATAGCCAGAGAAAAATATGGCGATATCCGCACTGTCCATTGGGAATTTGAAGAAAACGACCGCGCCATTGCAGAGCGAACAACGGGGGGGGATGTTAAAATTATCGCCCGCAAAAATGGTCAAATTTTAGGAGCGTCCATTGTTGGTGAAGGGGCGGGGGAGTTGTTGCAAATTATTGGACTTGCCATGTCAAACAAAATGAAAATTATCGCCTTTACCAAGTTAATATCGCCCTACCCAAGTCGCGGAGAAGCGGTTAAACGGGCCGCGTCTTCTTGGTACACAGATGCAGTCTTTAGCCCGAAATCGAGAAAACTCGCCGCCCTGATGGCTAAATTTCATTAGTGGATTTAGCTATGTAATTACACTATGTTTTAGGAATGTCACAGCCGATGTTCATTAATAGACTCTCCGGTAAGCTTTTGATCATGACGATTGTCTTCGTCATGCTAGCCGAAGTTTTGATCTTTATTCCTTCTGCCGCCATGTTCCGCCATAGCTGGCTAGAAGAACGGGCGGAAGCGGCAGGACTTCTCACTCTCGCCATTGAAGGGGTTCCTGATTACATGGGCGGTGAAATGCTTTCCAAGCAGTTCATGAAAGACACAGGTTGTTCGATGGTAGTGCAAAAGCGAACATCTGCTAGTGGTGAAATTTTACGGCAAACGGTGCTTGGTTCGAAACCTAATACCAAACACATCATTACCGAGGATTTGCGGATAAAACGTAGACTACCTTTATTTCGGGATAGTTTTCGGGATTTTTTTGGGGCAGGGGAAGGCACTATTCGCATTCTGTCAGAACCGACAGTTCAAGGTGTTGATGTATTAGAAGTGTTTGTACCCCAAAGCGCCCTTCAAATGGCCTTGCGCGATTATTGCCGGCGCGTGCTATTGTGGTCATTGGCTATATCATTACTGACCGGAATCATGATTTATTTGGCGCTTAGTCGCATGATTGCGCGCCCCATTAAAAGACTTGCCAAAGGTCTGGCTGATTTTAGAAATGCACCTCGTCAAAGGCCCGGATTACAAGAGGCTAAAATGACCTCTTTACGTAAAGACGAAATTGGCCAGTTAGAGCGGGAGTTTGTCGCGATGAAAGAGGGGGTGCGCGGTGCCTTTAAACAGCAAGAACGTCTGGCGACCCTTGGCATGGCCATGGCAAAGATCAATCATGATTTGCGTAATGTGCTGACCTCAACACAACTGATTTCAGATCGGCTCGCGGATGATCCTGATCCACGGATTAGTACCATGGGTAAACGCTTGGTAAAAACCGTAGACCGCGGCGTAAAGCTCTGTGAAGCAACCCTCGGGTTTTCACAAAGTGTAGAGGATCGCCCCAAACCACAAGCCATTCGTTTGGCAACATTGGTTGGAGAGGCCGCAGCCGATAGCATGGTTGAGAACGGTGCCCGACAGCATAAGATAAAATTTATCAATGATATTAATACCACTTTAAAAGTGAAGGCGGATCCAACCCATAGTTACCGTATTTTCCATAATTTATTGCGTAATGCTGTGCAGGCAATGCAGACTGAATATCCAAACAATATTGTGCCTGTTTTGCAGGTTGAGGCCAGTGAGAAGGACGGGAAAGTATCTGTCCGTATCATCGACACCGGTCCAGGTTTGCCGCAAAAGGCTCAAGATAATTTATTTAAAGCCTTCACCTCTGCAGGACGTGAAGGGGGTACTGGCCTTGGCCTCACCATTGCCCGTGAACTGGCGCGAAGCCAAGGCGGAAACCTTCGACTGGAAAGCACAAATGAGGACGGAACAGTGTTCGTTGTCGAGCTGCCAAGCACGTAACACTAATAGACCACATTTATAAATCTCTATTGACATCAAGTCATTTTGGTCTAGGTAAAGTCTTGGTTGAAGGCACCTGCCGCTTGCAAGCACAATCGCTTTGGTGAAGCCTCTTAATTATAAATACACACATCTCTCTAAAGTCAATATGATACGAGGATGGTAATGCAAGCCCCATTTATATCCGTATATATGAACTAAGAGGATAAAAATGAATTCAGTAAAACACCCGCTTCCGTCAATTGATACAATCAAAAGCCGGGCAAAAATTTTGAGAGCTGATCTAGCGGCCAGCAATACACCTATTAGCCACAGTCGTTCTTTAGAATTAATTTCCCATCACATGGGTTTTAAGGATTGGAACACCTTACATGTAAAGATTGGCAATCGCCCTGAAATAAGTCCGCTCATGCTTGGTTCAATCGTGACAGGTAAGTATTTAGGCATACCCATTAGTGGCGAGGTCGTTGGCCTTCGAGCTTTTGGTGGGGGAAGTAGATATGATGTTAGCTTGCATCTTGCGGAACCTGTCGATGTATCAAAATTTGACAGCTTCTCGGCCTTTCGTCAGCGTATTAGGTGCACAGTAGATCGGAACGGTCATGCCTATTCCAAAACATCGAATGGTCAGCCACACCTTGTGTTGGATTTGTAAATGCAACACGGATCAATGGGTAAAATAAGAATCGTTACAAATTTTTTGCAAAAAGTTTGGAATGAGGGAAGCCTCGATGCTGTCGACTTATATTTGGCAGACCATTATACAATTAATCATGATCCTGGTGATCCTTGGGAGGGGCAAACGCTCACGATGTCAGGGTATAAGGATAGATTGGTGCAATCGCGTGCGATGGCACCTGACCAAGCTTTCACCTTGCAAAAAACCCTTGAAGGCAAAGATAGTGTTGCTGTTGGATGGACATGGATAGGCAGTCATCTCGGAGATATTCCAGGCTTTCCAGCGACAGGTAAGAAGATCGCTATGTCAGGTTTGACGATATACGATTTTCAAAAACTCAGACTATGTGGGCATTGGCAAGTTGCTGATAGGTTAAGTGTCTACCAGCACCTTGTAAAAGGATAGATTTTTTCCTTATTCTCCGACTGCAACACCTTCTCGTCTTGGGTCGGCGGCGCCTGTGTAGGTGCCGTCAGTATTGCGTCTGATGATATGGATGCCGCTGATTTCACCTTTAGAGCGTTTGACAGTATGTCCTAATTTTTCCAAGCCGATTATAATTTCTTCGGTCAAGCCCGCTTCTTCGAGACGGATGGAACCTTTGCGCGAAATGACGTTGGCTAGGTCGGCAGCTTCTTGCGGGGACATGCCCCAGTCAATCATGGCGATCATAGTTTTGGCCGTATAGGCAATTATGGACGAGCCGCCAGGTGAGCCTGTAGCAAAGCTAAATTGGCCATTTTTATTAAAGACAATATGTGGTGCCATGGAGGAGCGAGGGCGCTTGCCCGCTTGTGGACGGTTAGCAATTAACTTGCCATCTTTGTCGCGAGGCATGAAAGAAAAATCCGTCAGTTGATTGTTGAGCATGAAGCCGCCTGCCATGCGTTCACTACCGAATACGCTTTCGACAGTCGTGGTCATGGAGACCACATTACCCCATTTATCGACAATGGAAAAATGCGATGTGCCTTTCTTTTCAGGGGTTGCGTCAACCCCTGGTTTGAAGCCAATCGGGTCGCCAGCCTTCACGTCTTTGAGGGCTTTATCCATAGAGATGAGGTTTGCTCTTGATTTTAGGTAAGCAGGATCGAGAAGCTCGCGACTGGGAACGGGCACAAAATCTGGGTCCGCGACGAAGAGGTTGCGATCAGCATAGGCAAGTTCGGAGGCTTCACTGAAAACATGCCAGCCCGCAAGGGTGGGGCCGAGGGCTTTCATGTCAAAATTCGCCAATTGTCCCATGATGCTTTGCACTGCAATACCGCCAGATGATGGTGGCGTGGCACCACATAAAATTGTGTCACGGTATGAAGAGCACAGGGCTTCGGTTTTGCCTGGTTTATAGGTACGCATATCTTCCATGGTGAGAAGGCCTGGGCGAGGGTCTTCGTGTACGGCGTCAACGATGGCTTGTGCAAGTTCACCTTCATACATGACCCGCACGTCTTTGGCGAGCAAACGTAGAGAGTGCGCATAGGGTTTGTTGTCCCGTAAAAAACCGGCTTCGAGTGGGGAGCCGTCTTCATGGAAGAAATAGTTTCGGGTTTCTTCCTGATTTTTTAAGCCAAATTTTGACGCCATGATAATGAGGCCTGCTAGGCGAGGGCTAACTTCAAATCCGTTTTCAGCAAGATCGATAGCAAAGTCGAAATTCCCTGCCCATGGTAATTTCCCGTGCTCTTGGTGAGCCATATCCAACATAGCCATGACGCCGGGTACCCCTGTGGACTTTCCAGAAATAATGCCGTCGAGATAGCGCATCGGTTTGCCGTCCGTACCCATAAACAAGTTCTCGTCAATGGCAGCAGGAGCTTTTTCTCGACCATTATAAGCAGTAACCTTACCAGTCTTGGCATCGTAAAATATCATAAATGCCCCGCCTGCTACACCGGAGCTTTGAGGCTCGACGAGGCTCAGAACGGTTTGTACGGCAATGGCCGCGTCAACAGCACTGCCGCCCGCACGAAGCACTTCAATTCCAGCTTGGGAAGCATGAGGGTTTGCTGTTACCACCATGCCCTTTGCATAAGGGGCTTGAGCTGGCGCCATTTCGGCGTTGATTACAGATATTGAGTGTGTGTTTATATGCTCTTTTGTGGCACAGGCGCCTAGGCCAAAAAAGGCACAAGTGGCGAGAAGTATTGCGGTTTTCGTCATATTAATTTCCTTGTTGTTGTGGAACATATAGGGTTGCGCCGGCAGCGAGTTCAATCGCGTTTACGTGTCCTGATAAGGTGCCGTTGTCGATCACGGCATGGGGGTGAATATTGAGGTTAGGCATGATTGCATTGCGCGGGACATCGCGATTGTCATAGAGACCCACAACAACCACATCCACGTTTTCAAGTGTCCCTTTCATTCCTTTGGGAGCGCCTGTGATACTCCACGTAATTATTTTGGCACGGCCTTTAATTTTGTAAGGGAATACGGCGGCTTTAGTACAGCCTAAGGTTTGCGCCTGTTTCCCAATGCTTTGGCTTAGAGCGAGAAGGTCTTCGATTGCGGCAAATGTCCCTACCTCTTGCCATGCGTCCACACTTTCATAAACAATGAAGCTGGCACCTTGATCCTTAGTTGGGGTTGTCGTTGTTATTGTTTCTGTTCCCTCAGGCTTTGTTAAATACATTTTACCGTCAAGAATGGTAATTTCGGCCTTTGGGTTTAATGCAGGGCCGTAGCCAACCATGTTGGGAGTGAGGGTGATCTCCTCTAGGGTAATGGCATCTGTAAGTATACGCCCTTTTCCATTGTCACGTATATCAAGGGCGGTTGGTGTCGTTTGGCACGGCATATGACCCGGCGAAGTAATGCCTGCGGAGGGCGTTGGTGCTGTTGTTTCTTGACATCCAGCAAAGCTGCCGGAAAGCGCACATAACATTAGTAGATAAGTCTTCATAATACTCCCGTTAAACTGATATACTCATCTGGATAAATAATGTAAAGTTCATAATTATTATTGACTATAGCTATAAATACGATAATTAATCTTGATTAATTGCAGATTATACGGAATTATTATGGTTATTGATGTCATTGACAAAGAAATTCTTAATATTGTGCAAACCGATAGTCGCCAATCAAGTGCGCAAATCGCGAAAGCGGTCGGCGTATCTGTTTCGACGGCGAATGAACGGGTGCGCAAGTTAACGGCTTCGGGCCACATTAAAGCTTGGCAAGCCGTGCTGAATCCGAAAAAAGTCGGGGCTGGCCTATGTGCCTTTTTATTACTGGATATGGATTTTGAAGGAGAAGCAGCAGCATGTGCAGAGCTGGCAAAGTTAGATGAAGTACAAGAGTTGCACCATATTAGCGGGGCCCATTCTTATATGATGAAAGTTCGCATCAAAGATACGCAAGCTTTGCAAGCCTTGATGAGCGAGAAAATAAAGCCTTTACCAGCAGTTGTGCGTACGCAATCTATGTTGGTATTAAGTACAGAGAAGGAAACGCCTGAAATGTTGGTGAAAATAAATGCGTAACCCATTGCCAGAACATGTTTTAGAAGCCTTAAGGCTTTACCGTAAGGAAGGCGAGTTGGGGGACAGTCATTGCTTGATGCAAAAAGACCCAGATGTTTTGGCGGCAGAAATGGGAATTGCGAAATGGATACGAGAAGGCGGGCTGAATGCGGATAATGTTGACGGGTTTTTGACTCCCTATCTGGAAAATTCTCAACACATTCATCATCCGGGCTATATTGGTCATCAGGTTGCCGTGCCCCACACAGGCTCGGCCATTGCAGATATGATTCACGGGGTGATTAATAACCCCATGGCAGTTTACGAAATGGGACCAACCGCCAGTGTGATTGAACGGGTTGTGGTAAATTGGATGTTGGAAAAAGCAGGTTGGTTTCACGGCCCTATCGACGGATTTGAGCAAAACCCAGAAAACGGTGCAGGGGTCCTCACCCATGGTGGTTCGCTCGCCAACCTCACCGCCGTCTTGGCGGCGCGTGCGCATGCATTCCCGAATTCATGGCGAGAGGGCACACCGCAAAACCTTGGCGTGATTGCGCCGGCGGCTACCCATTATTCATTGGCAAGAGCTGTATCGATTGCGGGACTTGGTCAAGATGCCATGTGCTATGCTCCAGTCAATACGTTGGATGTTTTACAGCCTGAACATTTAGAGGCCACATACCGAACCGCCATTGATGCGGGCAAGCAGGTGTTTATGGTTTCTGCCAATGCTTGTACCACGGCGACAGGGCTTTACGATCCCATTGATGAGGTGGCAGATTTTTGTGCGAGCCATAATTTATGGTTCCATGTGGACGGCGCCCACGGTGGCTCCGCTCTTTTGTCAGCAAAAGAACGTCCCCTCATGAAGGGTGTGTCCCGCGCAGATAGCTTGACATGGGACGCTCATAAAATGATGCGCACGTCGGCTCTATGTGCTGCCATCCTTTTCAAAGATCAAGGATCAATGGCAAGTACCTTCCATCAAGACGCCAGCTATATTTTCTACGGCGAAGATCAAATTGGTTTTGATGTCGGCCCCTATGCGGTCGAGTGCACTAAATCTGCCCTTGGTGCCAAGTTGTTTTGGGTGCTGGCCATAGAAGGCGAAGCAGGTATGGGCACATTCATAGAGAAGCAATATGAGGATACGCGGAAGTTCTATGCGTTGATCGACGCGCAGGATGATTTCACCTGCCCCTATCGGCCCGAAGCTAATATTTTATGCTTTAAATATGACGGCGTTGACGGTAATGCGGCGCAATTGGCTTTACGTGAAAACCTGCTGGCACGGGGTAATTTTTATGTCACAACGGCAGAAATTAATGGTGTCCGTTATTTGCGACTGTCAGTGATGAACCCGCTCACTACCTTGGACACGGTCCAAAACCTGTTAGATGAAATAAGGCTTTGCGGAGATGCAATCGGCAGTTAGACTACGGGCATGAAAAACCTGATCACTGATATTGATGGACTGAAAATTGGTAACGCTCATGACGCAGATGTAAAAACCGGCGTGACGGTTATCTTGCCTGATGAGGCGGCATTGTGCGCCGTAGATGTGCGCGGCGGCGGGCCAGGTACACGGGAAACAGATTTGCTCGGCGGGGATAGCATGGTTGAGCGGGTACACGCCATTGTTTTGTCCGGGGGGTCGGTGTATGGGCTTGGTGCCGCAGACACGGTGACCGCCATTCTCGGGGCGCAGGGCATTGGGTACCGAGCGGCTCCAGCACCTGTACCTGTATCCCCAATCGTACCGTCAGCAATCTTGTTTGATAATGCGAATGGCGGAAATAAGGCTTGGGGGGATCATCCACCCTATTCAGCATTGGCGAAACAAGCTTTGGCAAATACGGGATCTGATTTTAAATTGGGCAAAGCCGGTGCGGGTTACGGGGCGACGGCGGGACTCTATCCCGGGGGGCTCGGTAGTGCTTCTGACACTTCGGAAGGATATACAGTTGGCGCGCTGATTGCGGCGAACCCTGTTGGGTCTCCTTATTTACCCGGGACGTCGTGTTTTTGGGCATGGTGTGTTGAGCAAAACGAGGAACT
>JAJRSG010000184.1 GCA_024278915.1 Alphaproteobacteria bacterium | reverse complement strand
TTACGTAATTTCCTCCACTGGTTTTAAATCGATTCAGTAATGTTTCTGTATTTTCGAGCCCCAAATGTAGGGCAGGGATATTAGCATGGCGTAGCGTGTATGACTTTGCCACCCGCGCGGCCCATTCGCTGTCTTCCCATCCCCAACCTTGAAAACTTGTATCGAAGCCTTCAGTTTTCAAGACGGATTTACGAACGCATAAATTGGAGCTGCACACATATTGCGGCCCGTTTTTTGTCCGCTCTTCAGCATCTAGGCAATCAGAAGTTTGGGAAAATACGCGGTGGAGTTCCGTGTCGTTGGAGACTTTCTTATCCTGCACACTAAAACCGCCGAAAATAATATCAGCATTATCTTTGTTGATTTCGTTTAAATAGTCAGCAATGAAGCTTTCCGACTGTGGCAACATGTCTGCATCCAGAAACAGTACCCATTCAGATTTTGCTTTTTCCATTAAAAAATTACGCGCTGTCGATCTACCTTTATTTTTAGGGGCAAAGTATAGGCGTATAGAAACATCCGCTTGTTTGGCAACCTCTCTCAAGGCTTCATTTATCTCCGTGTCCCCTGTACCGTCATCATAGAGCAAGATTTCGATATCTTTGCTATGAGAGAGGGCTACGAGTAAATCTTTGGGATTGTCATGATAATAGGGGATCAGGACGGAAAGAAGGGGAGGTGGGTTCTGTTTGGCTGCGTTGTTTATAAATACGTCCATTTAAGCCTCCACTTGTGAAGCTTGTGACCGGTCTTTGAGATTAGCAATCAAATCTTTGATCAGGTCGCGGCAGTTAGATGCATTAATGGCAAAGGCAACGAAAGCATAAACTGCAGCTCCGACACTTGCCTTGATTAGAAGTTCGGCAATGTCGGGCAATGTATTAAGGCTGCTCGGGAGTGCTAATACGATCCCTGTCATGACAAGGCATGCAAATGTACATTGGCCGAGAGCTTTCAAAGGGAGAGGTAAGGGGAAGTATCGGCGGGCGACGATTAAGGATAAGATTAATCCAGTGCCGTAAGCAGCCAAGGTTGCCCATACTGCACCTTTTAGGCCATATAGTGGAATCATATATAGGTTTAGGCCCACATTTATCAGAACTGGCGCAACCATCGTCATTGCCAAAACACCTGTATTTTTTGAGAGTATAAAGGCACGTTGGGCATAATAGGTAATAAAGCCGTTCATCACGCCGGCAAAGGCGATCCACGGCATAATTTTTACGGCTTCTGTACGTACTGACTCGCCTAATATAAACCCGGCAGGTTCCGCCACCAAAGCGATCCCCGTAGCGGCAGGCAAGATAATCAATAAGAGGGTTGCTCCGTAGTTTTTCAAAACTTCACGGGTTTTTTCAATGCCGTTATGTTCGAGTGTAGTTATAGCGACGGGAGTGACAGCCATAGCAAGCCAGATAAACAACACATCCAAACTGCGGTTGGCGAGGTTATAGCCCGCATTATATTGTCCAACGGCTACGTCGCCCATGAAATATTTGATGAAAAATAAATCCCCTTGAGACAGGATATAGGTCAGCATCAATGATAAACAAATAGGCATGCCGTACAGGAAATATTTTCGTACGCGCGGGCGTTCGACTTTCCCGCCGCGCATTTGTTTGCTCATGAAGGGAATGTCGATTAAAATGGCAACGATATTGGCAATGAAGATGCCGATAAACGGCGCAACTTCCCGCAAGGGTGTCATCAGGATAAGCAAGATACCAACACTAAAACCGAGTAAGCTTTGTGAGGTGAAAATGGCGCTATAGCGACCGATGCGCTCTGCGGCTTTATGGGATTCAATGCCAATATTGAAAATGAGTGTGAAGCACGTTGAACTTAGCGCAAAGGCCAAGATCATTTTCATATGCGTGTCTAAGGGAAGCAAGTAGACGAACCCCAAAAATAGGGGCAGGCCGATGATAGCCATGATAATGCAGACCACATAAGCCGTTTTCATATGTGATGCGAGTTCACCTTTACGCTCCGCACGGGCGTAGAAACGAGACATGGCGGCTTCAATCCATGTGAAAAAGACCATGTGCATGAAATGCATGGTCGCAATCGCAAGGGCGTAACGCCCAAATTCTGCTCCGTCAAACAGACGTGTCAGAATAGCAATCGTACCAAAGCTGACTATGATATTAGCCAGATTGACCGGTATGTAACCAAGCATTTGTCGCCAGATCATCTGAATATCCTAACGAATGTTTTCACTGTCGCCGAGCAAGCACGGCACTGTTTTGAGCATAATCATTAAATCAAAGAAGATGTTGGAACGTGCAATATATTCCATATCCAGTTGCACCCGCCTTGCGACACTTTCGGCGTCGTGTAGCGGCCCGCGAGAACCGTTGATTTGCGCCCAGCCAGTTAGCCCAGGCTTTACTTTGTGGCGGTGGGCATAATCGTCAACAAGCTTATAGGTTTCGGTGTCGCCGGTATGCATGCCAACGGCGTGAGGCCTTGGCCCGACCAGTGACATGTCTCCTTTGAGCACATTAATCAGTTGTGGCAATTCATCTATACTGGTTTTACGGATAAAGCGCCCGACTTTGGTGACGCGTGTATCGCCAGCGGTAACTTGTGATTTGGCATCTTTATCTTCGTCTTCCACTTTAAGAGAGCGGAATTTATACACTTCAAAAATGCTGTTGTTAAAGCCATGCCTTTTTTGTTTGAAAAACACAGGCCCTTTACTATCCCGCTTAATCAGGATGGCAATCAGGATCAATAAAGGTGCGCCCAAGAGTAATGCTGTACCGCTAATGATAATATCTGCGGCACGTTTGATAAAGAAGTGCAGGCCTGAACGTTGCTTGCCCGTGACCTCATGCATCCCGATTTGCGCAATTTGGCTTAGGCGTTGTTGCACATGGTCGAGATGTTCAAATTCATCAACCACAAAGGCAATTCGGTTCGGTAGTTTGCGAACCTGTTCGACAAAAGCTTTCTTTCTGTCTTCTGCCATTTTCGGCAAGGTGACAACAATGCGGTCAACAAAGGGCAGGGCTTCCCATCCAAGCATGTCCTGAATTTTACCCACGACAGGCACACCGTGAATATCATGAGGAGCCCGCGATAGTCGTTCATCAAATATCGCAAGGATGTTTAGCTCCCGCGTACGGGCATTTTCTTCAATCAACCGCCGAGCGGCTTCGGTGGCACCCAACATAACAATGGTCGGGATATATTCACCTTTTTTATGGTGATGATGAAGGTAGGCGTAATACCCGCTATGCATTAGCATTAATGTTGCCGTAGCCAGAAGTCCCGCAATCGCCAAAAAATCAGGCAGAAAGGTATCGGGCTTGGCAATTAATGCCACCGACAACCATACACCAAGGGCCGCGGTGGAGCCGAGAAATACCTTGCCCATATGTTTGGCATAGGTCTCGCTGGGCGAGAATTGGTGGGCTTTGACCACATACATGGCAAAGCAAAATCCGATGGCTCCTGATATCCCCGCTGCAATTGGCGCAATCAGAGCCTTGTGGTTGACACCTACATAAGCATTCATCATCACACCTAAGATGACGGATGTGACCAAAACGGCGTCGCTCATTCGCAAGGCAAACCGGAGGGCGCTCATATTGCGAATATTTTTAGGGAAACGAATATCAGACAGTGGCACCCGTTTGGTTACCGCGTCTTTTTGACCTTTATAAGGCTGACCCGTGCGCTTGGCAAAAGCTTCGACGGTTTCGACCTGACGCGCAGGTTTTTTTGCCGTGTTTTTTTGCGTACTGCGCTTTAATTTTCGAACAGAGGATTGTCCCCAATCCACATCCGGAGTTTTTACATTCACCATTTTACCCACCAGTTTTTTTACAAACCTAACCGAAGATAAAAAATATTCGGTAAACATGAGGGCGGTAATTATTGTCGCAATCTTAAGGATTAATGCTAATGTGTATCGCTTTGATACGTCTGGCCGCTTTTATGGTTAGCATGGGGTTAATATTTTTTGCCTTTCCTTTCTTTTATTGAGTTTTGTGTTTTTAGGGGCAAAATAAAAAATACCGTTCTATACGTTTTTTGGGCTTGCCAATTGTTGAAATTCGGTGCATTTACCCGCTCGGAGACGTGGCCGAGTGGTCGAAGGCGCTCGCCTGCTAAGTGAGTATGGGTCATAAGCCCATCGAGGGTTCGAATCCCTTCGTCTCCGCCACTACCTTTTAGCACAAACCTATCTACACCCACTTCTCGTAAAGAGTGCCCTAGTAACGGGGACTTAGCCGAGTATAGCGGGGTAAAAGTACCACTGAGGCGCCTCAGATAGAGGCGTTTATGGCCATTTTCTCAAATTGTCTCTGAAGGCGATTTTGGCAGTGGGCTTTTATGCATCTTTGTTGGTTCAATGTTGCTTTACAGCAATAGGGGCATTGTCAGAGGAAAGTCAGTAGTTTGCAAGATATGATTTTGGTGTAAAGTTAAGATGCAATTCGTCTCCATTCGATTAACGCCAAATTTAGGTACTTCTTGAAAATGTCTCTGCGGTTTAAATGTCTTTCGTGGTTAAAGTGATTGTGGAATTGGGCATGTATAAATACGAATATTTGGAGTGATTTCTCCGTTCTGAATTTGCTCATTGGTTTGTGAAGAGGCAATATAACTTCTTAACATATAATTTGATTTGCGGTGTCAGTTTTTGTAAATATGTCTTATAAGAGAGAAAAAGGATATAGGATGGAAGGGGGGATGGAATACACAATTCGTGTTGGTGGTCTGATTGGTATCGCTGACTTATTAAGACGTTTTGATGTAAAGCCTGACCATGTTTTTGCCCAAGTAGGCTTGGATTTAAACTTGCTTGAAACTCCTGATTTAAAAATTTCTTACCGTAAGTTTTTAGACTTGCTGAACACTTGTTCGCAGGTCACCAAGCGTGAGGATTTTGGGTTGTTATTGTCGAACTCCCAAGGATTCAGCATGCTGGGGGCGGTTGGATTTACAATGAAAGAGGCGCCAACAATTCGTGCTGCTCTGATGGATCTTTGCAATTTTTTCAAGGTTCATATGAATGGGGCTGTGGCGCATCTCTCTGAAGAACATGGGCTGGCTATTTGGTCTTACCGTATTTTGATGCCGTCGCCCCCTGATTACCGTCAACAGCTTAGCTTAGCTATGGGCATAGGCGTACGGTTAATCCGACGATTTGCAGGAGAGAAATGGTGCCCCGAATCTGCATATTTAGAGTGCCGAACGCCAGAAAATGTAGCGCAATACGTTAGCATGTTCAAATGCCCTATTCATTTCAATCAAGAGATAAATGCGATTGTCTTTGATGTGAAACTTTTGGATCAAAAAATCACAACATCAAATAGCCATTTGTACGAAATATTGAGTGATTATCTGGCGCAAAAATCTGTTGATACGGCGAATGAATTTATTGGTTCTGTTCGCGCGAAAATAATGAAAGATTTGATTGATGGCGAGTGCACAATTGATAGTGTTGCGTCGGGGGTATTCATGAAACGCCGTACTTTCCAACGGAAACTTAGTTCTTTAGGCATGAACTACACGGATGTTCTGGAGGAGACGAGAATAGACATGGCAAAAAGATATTTGCAGCTATCTGATATCTCGATGACTCAAATTGCAGATATGCTTGGCTATTCGGAGCTAGCCGCATTTTCGCGGTCGTTTAAACGCAATACAGGGAGTTCGCCGATGCAATGGCGGAAAACGTGCCCTTAAAGTCGCAAGATCATGTTGAGCCTTGGCGACAGATTTTACTTTTTTGACATGAAGTGTCAAACTGAAATAGTGGGAATAGCTATGTTGATGGAAAACTTAGGGTCGTTATGAGAATAAATAATATAGCCTTTATATATCTTACTATCGCTTCCAGCCTTGTTGTCGGTTGCGAGCAAGCTAATCCACCTTCCCATACCGATGTGAAAGCGCCGGTTTCTTCCCATATTGAAGCGGATCGTCATCCAGATAGAGTGTTATGGGGTGATACACATCTTCATTCGTCAAATTCTGCGGATGCATTTTCTTTTGGTACTCGGATGACCCCAGCAGATGCTTACCGGTTTGCTCGTGGGGATGCTGTGATTTCTTCTTCTGGCCAAAAGGCAAAATTAAAACGTCCGTTAGATTTTTTAGTGGTCGCAGATCATGCGTCAGGTCTTGGTATATCTAATAACCTGTATGATGGTTATCCTGCATTTCTCCAAAACAAACGCGCAAAGCGTTGGCATGATATGTTGAATGAAGGAGGGGCGCAGTCAATAATGGTTGGTAAGGAAATGATACAAGCATTGTCAAACAGGACGTTGCCCAAACCATTTACAGACCCCAAAATAGTCGGCCCTCTTTTATACTCAACATGGAGGCGGGCAAATCAAACAGCGGAAGAGTTCAACAACCCCGGCACGTTCACGACCCTCATAGGTTATGAATACACATCTGTGCCAAATGGTAATAATTTACATCGGGTTGTCGTGTTTCGTGATGGTTCGGATAAAACAGATCAAATTTTGCCTTTTTCTGCGATCCAAAGTGATAATCCTGAAAAATTATGGGCTGCTCTCGCAGAGTATGAAAATAAAACTGGGGGGCAAGTTCTTGCCATTCCTCATAATAGTAATGTTTCAAATGGGCGTATGTTTTCCATGGTTGACTTTAATAATGAACCGCTTGATGCCGACTATGCAAGTCGACGGGCACGGTGGGAACCTTTGGTGGAAATTACCCAGTTTAAAGGTGATAGTGAATCCCATCCTTTTTTATCTCCTAATGATGAATTCGCTGGTTTCGGTGATGCGGGTTGGGACTTGGGGAATTTGAGTTTGCAAGAACTTAAAACACCAGAAATGTTGTCAGGTGATTATGTTCGCGAAGGTCTCAAGAGAGGCTTGGTCGTGCAAGACAAAACGGGTGTGAACCCATTTAAATATGGAGTGATCGGGTCGACAGATTCACACACTGGCTTGTCTACGGGGCAGGAAGATAATTTTTTTGGCAAACATGCGAATAATGAACCTCAAAAAGGGCGCATTTCTGGAGAGGCCTTGAACCGGAATTATAAAGGGGTGAAAAGATATGGATGGCAATATTTAGCTGGTGGCTATGCAGGGGTTTGGGCACGCGAAAATACGCGGAAAGAAATTTGGGATGCCTTAAAACGAAAAGAAGTTTACGGTACGACAGGCCCAAGGATGCAAGTCAGGTTTTTTGGGGGAGGGCATTATGATGATGCGGATCTAAAAACTACAAATGTAGCAGAAGTTGGCTATGCTAAAGGTGTGCCAATGGGAGGGGATTTAGAACTTGTTGGGCAAGAATCCCCTAGTTTTTTGGTGGCAGCCAGCAAAGACCCTGATGGTGCTAACCTTGACCGCATTCAAATTATTAAGGGCTGGCGAGATCAAAATGGCGTTGCTCAGGAAAAGGTATATGACGTAAGCTGGGCTGGAAACAGACAGCTAGGCACTGATGGAAAGTTACCGGCTATAGGTTCAACTGTTGATATTGGGGAAGCGAGTTACACCAATACTATTGGTGCCACTGAACTCACCGCTGTTTGGAAAGATCCAAATTTCAATCCTTCTCAGTCGGCATTTTATTATGTACGTGTCTTGCAAATACCGACGCCAAGATGGCCAGTCTATGACATGAAGCGATTTAATGAACCTGCCCCAAAAGATACCATTCTTGTTTCGCAAGAGCGCGCCTATACCTCACCAATTTGGTATACGCCTTAAGCTATAGAAGTCTGTTGTTCTGATAGAATGAAGTCCGCGCATCTTTCACCAACCATTAAGGTTGGTGCTGTCGTGTTACCGCCGG
>JAJRSG010000183.1 GCA_024278915.1 Alphaproteobacteria bacterium | reverse complement strand
GGCCTGCATATTCTTCTGGCCGAAGATAATGCCATTAATGCCTTATTGACCCGTACCTTACTTGAAGCAGACGGGGCCGTTGTTGAAACAGTTGAGGACGGTTCTTTGGCTGTACATGCCGTACAATCAGGTACTTATGATCTCATTTTCATGGACATGCGCATGCCTGTGATGGACGGGTTGGAATCTACCCGTAAAATCCGCGCGCTCGGAAAAACCATGCCCATCATCGCCCTTACCGCCAACGCTTTTGATGATGACCGTAATGCCTGCTTTGATAGCGGCATGAACGATTTCATGACCAAACCTGTCTCTGCCGAAGAGTTATCTGAAATGGTCGCCACATGGGTAAAAAATGCGGGCGAGCAAGAAAAATTAGCAAGTTAAGCTAAATATTTCTGGACGTACCTACTCTGGCAACCCATTGTGACAATCACAATGATAAAATCTGCAAAAAAAATACAATTACCAGACATGCGCTCATGGATTGACGCTTTCAACGCTTATCGTCAGCCAAAAATGCTGGCCATGATATCCTTAGGGTTTGCCTCTGGCTTACCCTATATGTTAATTTATTCCGAGCTGGCATATTGGATGAAAAAAGAAGGCGTTGATCTTTCTGTTATCGGCTTTTTCTCGTGGATTGGCCTTGCCTACACACTCAAAGTACTTTGGGCACCTCTTGTTGACCGCCTGAAAATTCCATTTCTTACCCGTAAAATGGGGCAAAGGCGATCTTGGATGCTTTTGGCCGTTTTAGGGGCAATTGGCGGTATGCTCATCATCGCATCTTCCAACCCACAAGAAACCGTATTAATCACCGCTTTAGGGGCCTTAGTTCTTGCTTTTTCAGGGGCTACATTCGACATTTCCGTAGATGCGTGGCGGATCGAAGCCGCCCCAAATGATGAACAGGCAAATATGGCTGCAAGTTATGTTCTGGGCTATCGATTAGCTATTATCGGCGCAGGGCTCTCTTATATTGTTGCTGAATATACGAATTGGAACATCGCATATTTGTTTATGGCGAGCATTATGGCTGTAAATGGATTGATTATTTTTTTCATCAAAGAACCCTCACGAGAAATTCGAGAAAAAGCGCTCACATTAAGCCGTGCCTTACATGAAAATATCGTTATGCCATTTGGTGGTTTTGTTACGCGATTAGGGAAGTGGACGCCAATCGTATTCTTACTGGTAGCAACTTATTTAATTAGTGACAAAACCATGGGGCCAATGGCCAAGCCGCTTTATCAACAAATCGGATATACAGAAATACAAGTTGGTATTGTCTCCAGCTTCTTTGGGCCTTGGGCCGTGATTGCCGGTGGCTTTGTCGGTGGACTTGTTTCCATCCGGTTCGGCCTCATGAAATCTATGTTGATCGGCTCGACTTTGATGGTGATTACCAATGCCGCCTTTGCATGGCTCGCAACTATTTCCAGCCCAGAAACCGCCTATTTATTTGTTACGGTAGGCGCTGATAATGTAGCGGCAGGATTTGCGGCTACCGTCTTTATTGCCTATTTATCATCTTTGACCGAATTAAAATTCGCAGCCACTCAATACGCGTTCCTAAGCTCTCTATTTAACCTAGTTGGTAAGACTTTAAGCGGGTTTACCGGAATCATTGCGGCAAAACTCGGATTTGTAAGTTTCTTTATTTTTACCGCAGCCCTCGGTATACCGGCAATTATTTTAACACTGATTTTAATTTTCTTTGGCCCAGATGCAGCAAAAGGAATACGAGAAAAACCCAAACCAAATACAGAAAATGATATCCCAAGCGCTTAAACACTTGCACCTTCGCCTCAAGAACGTCAAAACTGTTTTCCATGAACAAGCCTCTCGACACATCTACGACCAAACCTGCCAAAAAGCCGAGCGGGCCAACCCCGATGATGGCGCAATATTTGTCCATCAAGGCCGAAGTTGACCCACAAACCATCTTGTTTTACCGCATGGGTGATTTTTACGAGATGTTTTTTGATGATGCTGTGAATGCGGCGGCCGCTCTCGACATTGCCCTCACCAAAAGAGGAAAACATGACGGCGCAGATATCCCCATGTGCGGCGTTCCTGTTCATGCGTCCGAAACCTACTTACAACGGTTAATTAAGTCAGGGTTTCGAGTCGCTGTTTGTGAGCAAACTGAAAATCCGGCAGAAGCCAAAAAACGGGGATACAAAGCCATTGTGCGACGAGAAATTGTGCGCCTTGTCACCCCCGGTACACTCACCGAAGACACTTTGCTGGATGCCCGCAGTCATAACATCATTGCCTGCATTGGCATGACCCGTGCGGGAGAGATGGCTCTCGCTTGGGCAGATATTTCGGTTGGCAATTTTGAAGTTTGTGCCATCGCCAATGACCGACTGGGCACAGAGCTATCGACCTTAAACCCGCGCGAAATTCTCGTAAGTGAAACCTTGTTTCAAAACGAGGGGTATCGACCCGCCTTAGAAAATAGCAAAGCAAGCCTAACCCCCCTTGCCGATATAAAATTCAATGCCCGCAGCGCAGAGGCGCGCATCAAATCCCAATACCAAGTAGGCGCGCTTGACGGGTTTGGCGATTTCTCAAAGCCGGAAATTATCGCAGCGGGCGCCATGCTCGAATATCTTGAGCTCACTCAAGCCGGCGGGGAGGTACAACTAAGCCCACCCAAAAGACAGCTTGCGTCCAAATACATGTCCATAGATCCCGCCACCCGCGCCAGTCTTGAAATTGACCGTACTTTGACATCATCAGGAGGTGGCAAAAAAGGCTCTCTCCTTTCTATTATTGATGAAACCGTTAGCGGGCCGGGAGCCAGACTTTTATCAGAACACTTATCCCGCCCCCTGCTTGATCCAGCCATAATCAACGCGCGTTTAGATACGGTTTCCTATTTCTTTGCAGCAAGCGAAACCCGCGAAACCATCCGTACCAATTTAAAGCGTATAGGGGATCCGGCCAGATGTTTGAGCCGTTTAATGCTTGGCCGCGGCGGGCCAAGGGATCTCACCGCCATTGCCAACGCCTTACATCAAGGTGAGCTGCTCAACGCTTATTTTGCAAAGCAAAACACAGATAACTTACCGACTAATTTATCCTGTGCTCTTTCAGACTTAAGTTTGGCAAAACGAGCCGAGCTGGCAAAATTTGTCAGAGATGTCGGTAAAGCCATTAAACCAGATGCGCCAATGCAAGCCCGTGACGGCGGCTTCATCAATGCAGGTTGGCAAGTCGACTTGGATGAAGTCTTGGAACTCCGCCGTGATAGTCGGCGGGTCATTGCAGGCCTTCAAGCCAAATATGCGGCACAAACAGGTGTGCCCAGCTTAAAAATAAAGCACAATAATGTACTTGGATATTACATCGATGTGACCCCCAAACACGGCAATGTCTTATTGTCAGAAAAACACCAAGACGAATTTATCCATCGTCAAACTTTGGTTAGCGGCGTTCGCTTTACAACGGCTGAACTAATTGATCTGGACGCTAAAATTTCAGGGGCCGCAGAAAAAGCTTTGGCAATGGAACTGGCTATATTTGATGAATTTTGCCAGAGCTTAAATGAAGTGTCCGAACAGGTTCGAACGGCTGCGCAAGCCTTGGCGCAAATTGACGTCATGAGTGGATTGGCACAATGGGCCGCAAATGCCAAAGCGGTACGTCCCAAAGTAAACAACTCTCTACGGTTTCAGATTGAAGGCGGCAGGCATCCCGTGGTCGAAGCGGCCTTGCGCCGCGACGGAGCCGTGCCATTTACCGCCAATGACTGCCTTCTGGATGCGGATGATAAAAGTGACAATCATCGCATTACCCTGATCACGGGGCCAAACATGGCCGGTAAATCCACATATTTACGGCAAAATGCCCTCATGTTTATTTTGGCACAAGCGGGCAGTTTTGTCCCCGCCCAAAAAGCGGAAATTGGCATTGCAGACGCGCTATTTTCTAGGGTAGGTGCCTCTGATGATTTATCCCGTGGACGCTCCACATTTATGACAGAAATGGTGGAAACGGCCGCCATCCTTAATCAGGCAACCGAGCGTACATTTGTTATCTTAGACGAGATTGGACGAGGTACATCAACCTTTGACGGCCTCTCCATTGCTTGGGCGACAACCGAACATTTGCACGAAATAAATCGCTGCCGCGCCCTATTCGCGACACATTACCATGAACTAACCGAACTGGCAGAAAATTTAAGCGGGGCGGGCAATGCCTGTTTGCGCGCAAAAGAATGGGATGGAGATTTGGTGTTCTTACATGATGTCAGATCCGGTGCAGCAGATAAATCCTACGGGGTGCAAGTCGCCAAGCTTGCAGGTTTACCCGCAGCCGCCGTTATCCGTGCCAGAGAAGTATTAGAACGACTTGAAACGGATGCAGAGAAGAAAAACACAGAAAGTGGCAATCATCATGACGGCCTAGGTGGATTACCCTTATTTAGTGCCCCACCACCGCCAACCAAAGCCAAGCCATCCAAAATTGACCTAGCCATCGACGGGCTTGACGTTGACGCCCTGTCTCCTCGCGACGCGCTTGAACTCTTATATGACCTAAAATCTTTGCAGCAGGGAGGAAAATAATGCCCTCCTTTGGCAAACCAGCAAAAGAACTTTATCAGAAATTACATGCGTTTGATAACCCGCAAGATAAAGCCAAAGTATTGCAAATTGCCAAATCTACCTTGGAGAATTGGCGGGCAAATTTAAAAGAAAAATTTGAAGCAAAGCAATTAAGCGGTATTGAAACCGCTAAAGCCATGTCAGATATTCATGACAACCTCCTACAGGCCATTTTCAAATTTGCCGGCAATGATATTTTTCCGCAAACAACCAAACAAGCTAATCCTTTATCTTTGTGCGCGGTAGGCGGGTATGGACGCGGGGAAATGGCGCCCTATTCAGACTTGGATTTGTTATTTTTAACTCCCACGAAAACACCGACCAAACGGTCACTGTCGATCACTGAATATACCTTATACATGTTGTGGGACTTGGGCATAAAGGTAGGGCACGCCATCCGCAGCCCTGAGCAATGCATCGCGCTTGCCCGCCAAGACGATACCGTTTTATCAGCCTTACTAGACTTACGGATCATCGCTGGCACGCCTGAGCAAGCCCAAGAATTGGTCGGGCTGTTAAGAAAAGAAAGAACGCGGACAAAAATTCGTAGCTATATTTCTGCAAAACTTGCCGCCCGTGATGGTCGACATAAAAAGGAGGGTAACTCCCGTTATGTGATCGAGCCAAATATCAAAGAAGGAAAAGGCGGCCTACGAGACTTGCACGAACTTTACTGGATTGCCCGATTTGTCTATGGCAAAAAGGGGAATACCAAAACCGATGCCCCGTTAACTCCACATGGGGTGATCGCTTATATTCGTCATGGGTTATTGAATGCACAGGATGCCAAACGCTTTACCAATGCTGCCGAATTTTTATGGCAAGTGCGGCACCATCTCCACTATATTGCAGGCCGCGCAAGTGAGAGTTTAAGCTTTGACCGTCAAGATGCGCTCGCCATCCGCATGGGATATACCCAAGACACCCCCGAAGCCCGTGTGGCGGATTTTATGCATACCTATTTTATGACGGCCCGCGAAGTTGGTGCCCTCACCCGAATTGCTTGTGCCAAGCTTGAAAGTCAAAGCGCCATTCTTCTCCCACAAGGTCTTGATCGATTTTTACCAACGGCGCGGCGCGGCTTGAAAGAACCGGGATTTGTTTTAGAACATGGTCGGCTTAATTTTGCCACCGCCAGAAACCTGAGAAAAGACCCTCTATTAATTTTACGGTTGTTTCAAATCGCCGGACTACGAAATTTGGATATACATCCCGATGCCTTTGCTACGCTGTTAAAGAACATGTCTTTGATCAATGACAAATTCCGAAATAATCCAAAAGCAAGCGAGATATTTTTAGATATTTTGTTAAAAAGTGTCGCTCCCGGAGCTGTGCTACAAACCATGAATGAGGCAAGTGTATTGGGCGCTTATCTGCCTGAATTTGGCGCGATCGTTGCCCGTACACAATTTAATATGCACCATGCATATACAGTCGATGATCACACGATCTCTTTGATTAAATTTTTACATGACCTTGAAAGCGGCGAATTAACCCGTGAACATCCGATCACCTCAGGGTTTATTAAAGAACTCACCTCAGGTCATCGAAAATGTCTCTATCTCGCCTGCCTATTTCATGACGTCGGGAAAAGCGAAGGCGACCAATGTCTTGACGGCGCAAGACTGGCAAGACAAGTGACACAAAGAATGGGGCTTTCCGATACAGAATGTGACACCATAGGTTGGCTTGTCCGGAACCATTTAGAGATGAGCGAAACCGCACAAAGACGCGACATTACAGACCCGGCAACGGTTGAAGGGTTTGCCCGCATTGTTGGTTCTGTCGCTCGTTTGCAAATGCTAACTGCTCTCACCGTTGTCGATATCAAAGCCGTCGGCCCCGGTATTTGGAACGACTGGAAGGGTGAATTAATGCGCCAACTCTATGCCAGCGCAAGACAATGGCTAATGGATGGCAGTTTTGATCCTGCCAAACAAATGGCCCAATCTTCATATGAAGAATTAAAGGCCAATACCCCCGAGAAGATCCACAATATTATTGACCCGTTTTTTCAGTCCTTATTCATATCCCAAGGGACAGGGTATTGGAGCACCACGCCAAAAGATGTGCAAATTTTACACGCCGGGTTTTTTAAAGATGCCGCTCAAGCTTTTGCCAAAAACCAAGACGCTCAACATTTTGTCGTCACCCACCTTAACCGAGCAAAAGACATTACCGAGCTTTGGATTTTAAGTTCTGACCGCAAGCATTTGTTTGCCGATATTACCGGAGCCATCGCCATAAGCGGGGCATCGGTGACAGGAGCCCAACTGCACACCGGCGATAATGGATTAGTATTTAATATATTTTACTTACAAAATCCGGAAGGCCTGGCATTTGGCCGCCAGAACCCACACCGACTAAAAAACCTAGAAACAACAACCCTCAAAGCATTGCGAGGAGAGTTAGGCGATATTGTCGTACCGACAAGGCAGGCTTCCAAGCGGGCACGAGCAATTCCCATTCACCCACGCGCCGCTTTTATGGTCACCAGTTCAACCTCAGCCATTATCGAGGTTGCCGGACGCGACCGCCCTGGTTTGTTGTGCGATTTAGGGCGGGTATTGGATGCCCACGACCTTTCTATTCTCTCAGCCCACGTCGAAGTGTTGGGGCCCAAAGCCATTGATGTATTTTATGTTGGCTTCGCCAAGAGCGCAAATATACAAGAGGAACAATTAAACGCAGAATTAATCAAAGTGCTGTCAGGAACCCCTCAATGAAGTTGATTAAATCAACCGCTATTATTGGCAGTTTAACCCTGATGAGTCGGGTCTTAGGGTTAGTGCGCGATACACTAACCGCAAATTTTTTGGGCGCGGGGCCGATTAATGATGCATTAGTGACAGCTTATAAAATTCCCAATACATTTCGCCGTATTTTTGCCGAAGGCGCATTTAACGCCGCCTTTGTCCCTCTTTACGCCCGAAGGATCGAAGAAGAAGGTGAGGAAGGGGCAGATAGATTTGCTTCTGAAAGCCTTGCGGCTCTCTTTGTTATGGTCGCCAGCGTCGTTATCTTATTTGAACTCACCATGCCGTGGACCCTTAATCTTTTTGGCGCAGGATTGGGGCGCGAGGCCTTAACTCCAAATGCAGAATTTCCCCTAAATTTATCAACATACGGTTTAGCCGTGATTGGGGCTCAATTCACAATGCCCTATTTATTACTCATTTCCCTTACGGCTATGTTCTCAGGAATTTTAAACACGCGACACCATTTTGTGGCCGCCGCCTTTGCGCCTGTTTTACTCAACACCAGTTTAATCACGATCTTTTTTCTGGCAGGCGGGTTGGAATGGAGCAAGCCTCTTTTGGTTTTGTACTTATGTGTTGGCATGGCCGTGTCCGGCATCTTGCAATTAAGTCTCGTTTTTTGGGCCTGCCATAAAGCAGGCGTACGGTTAAAATTTCAGCGACCACGCATGACCCCTGGTGTGAGGCGGCTATTCGTTCTTGGGGTGCCCGGCACACTGGCCGCAGGAATCACACATATCAACATTATGGTCTCTCATAATATTTCTACCATGCAGGAAGGCGCGCCGTCCTGGTTAAATTATGCAGACAGGCTTTATCAGCTTCCGCTTGGCATTATCGGCATTGCGATGGGCGTCGCCCTCTTGCCAACGTTGTCACGCCACTTACGGGCAGGGGATGAAAGCGGGGCCAAAGATAGCCTTAACCGAGCGCTTGAAATTGCGGCCTTCTTAACCCTACCTGCCGCCGTGGCTCTCGCTGTAATGCCTGAATTTCTAGTGAGCGGGATTTTTGAACGCGGCGAATTCATGATGTCAGATACACTACAAACCAGCAAAGCCCTTCGTATGTTTGCTTTTGGTCTTCCCGCATTTATCTTAATCAAAGTGCTAACACCGGCCTTCTTTGCCCGCGAAAACACGAAGACACCCATGGTCTATGCATCGATGTCAGCCGTCATAAATTTAGTACTAGGATATCTGTTGTTTGTAAATTTAGGGTTTTGGGGCTTGGCCATTGCCACCAGTTTTGCTGGATGGGTGAATGTGTTCTTCTTGACGCGCACACTTTTAAGAGAAGGCAATTTTACCCCCGACGCCCGCTTGTTAGCTAGATTGCCACGCATTACCTTGGCCAGTCTTGGCATGGGGGTTGGTATCTATTATCTCTCGGATTATTTCAGGCAAGGCATGGGGCATGGTTTTGTACAAAATTATTTGCTGTTGGCTCTTGTGTCTGCGCTTGGTCTCTGTCTTTATGCGCTTATCGCTTATGGTCTTCGCGCCTATAGTATGTCTGAAATTCGCTCTTCTTTAGGTAAGAAATAAAATGTCTAACCAACAAAAACAATATAGCGGCCCTGATCGGGTATTCTCTGGCATGCAACCGACTGGAGATTTGCATCTTGGTAATTATTTAGGTGCCTTGAAAAAATTCGTCGACCTACAACACCACCATGAATGTGTGTTCTGTATTGTCGATTTACATGCCGTCACCGTATGGCAAGACCCTAAAATTCTGGCAAGCCAAACCCGTAATATTGCCGCCGCCTATTTGGCGGCTGGCGTAGATCCCGCCAAAGCCATTATTTATCCGCAATCCGCCGTACGTGGGCATACGGAACTGGCATGGTATTTTAATTGTGTGGCGCGGATTGGCTGGTTATCACGCATGACCCAGTTCAAAGAAAAATCAGGGAAAAATTCTGAGAAAATGTCGGTAGGGCTATATGATTATCCGGTCTTACAAGCCGCAGATATATTGCTGTTTAAGGCAACACATGTACCGGTTGGAGAAGACCAAAAACAACATTTGGAACTATCGCGAGATATTGCACAAAAGTTCAATAATGATTTTAAAGCCCCCAACTTTTTCCCACTTCCCGAGCCTTTAATTAAAGGCCCCGGCGCGCGGATCATGTCCTTACGCGACGGGACAAAGAAAATGTCTAAATCCGAACCTTCAGATAACTCTCGCATCAATCTAACGGATACCGCAGATATGATTGCCAAGAAAATCCGTAAAGCGAAAACCGATGCTGGCGCCATTCCTGATAGCTTGGAAGAATTAGAAGGCAGGCCAGAAGTTGCCAACCTTGTCAGTATTTACGGCGCGTTTTCCGGACTGTCTGACCAAGGGGTTCTGGACAAATACGCGGGGCAAGGATTTGGTGTATTCAAGCCTGCTCTTGCCGATTTGGCCGTCGAAATTTTACAGCCGATTACCGAACGTATGAATGATTATCTGGCAAATCCTGACGAAACTGATAAAATTTTGGCGAATGGTGCCGATGCAGCAAATCAGATTGCCGAGCCAATTTTAGCTGAAGTTAGAGAGATTATGGGATTTTGGAGAAAATAAGATGATCCGCAAAGTATTAATCTACCCCGCCCTCCTCATATTTGCCTTCATTGGCGCGATGACGATTTATTATCTGAGCGGCGACAAAGCCACCGCCATGCCGGATATTTCCGTCAAAAATACTCATTTGCGTTTGCCCGCACCTGGGCAAAACATCGCGTCTGCTTATTTTGATATTATCAATAAGGGGGGAGCAGACGAACTCTTATCTGCAACCAGTGTCGTAAGTCCGCGAGTGGAACTTCACACACATTTGCAAGAAAATGGCATGATGAAAATGCGCAAAGTCAGCAGCGTCAAAATCATGGGAGAAGATACAACACAATTTAAATCTGGTGGGTTGCATGTGATGTTATTTGATATTTCCATTCCGCCAAATACGAAATCCATTCCCCTCACACTTAATTTTGCCCGTACAGGCGAAAAGCGTATCATTGTTATTATTGATGAGCCCAGCATGGATCCTGAGAAGATGAACCACGAAATGATGGATCATGAGAACATGAACCATGAAGGCATGGAACACTAAGGTATAAGCGGTAATCCCTGCGCCTGTAAGCGTTTTACTTCTGAGATCACAGTTTCAAAATGGCGGGCCCTTGCAGCCCCCTTCCGTTTGTCATCACCTTTGTTCGTGTGACGATACCAACTCACAGGATCAGCAACCGCTTGCTCATAATCTAACCCTGCACGCGCCAATAAAAAGACCGCCCACCTGTCGGCTTCTCGTTCATTTTTTGTGGAAATTTCCATGGCAACATGTCCCAACACATTATGGGCAAGCTCATGTGCAATCACGAGCGACAAAGGTAGGTCGTCAATATTTTCCATCAAGCCCGTTGTGACAAATATTTTCTCGCCATTCGCAAAAGCATTTGCCCGAGAATCAATTCTTACCCTTACCTCATAATCACAACCCGTATCCATTTGCCGAAAACTCATTATGTTTTCAGAGGTAACCATATCCCCAAAAACCAAGCCTGATTGCTGCGCCTTGCTTTCGGGACGAACGTATAAAACTTTTTCCCGATCTAACGCCCACATAGATTTGGCAACTGGCTGATAAAGCTCAGGATAATCAGAAATTTTATGAAGAATCACCCCACTATCGCCAACATGCTCACCACATAAACTTGCGCCGGCTCGTCGCAATTTCACGGCTAAATGATCCAAACGACCCGTCATTGCAATTGTGCTTTGTAATATTTCTCGATGAGATTTTAACGGCGGGATACTTGTACAGCTCCCAAGCAGACTCCCCAGAAGAAGCGTGAACAATAACTTGATCACTTGGGTTGTCGCAATTTATTGGGTACTAAATCTTCGCCCTTTTCACGTTTGTGGTTAATCTCTTGTGCGGTCAGACGGATGGATAATAGACGAGAAGGCGTGATCGGGTGGGTCTTGGCGCGAAAAATACTTTTCGGATTTACAACCCCGAGCCTTTGCCAAAACATTTCTACCCCTTCGATTTCATACCCTGCCCTCGCCATATAATACAAACCAACATAATCTGCTTCCGCTTCAAATGGACGTGTGGTGCGCGTAGCAAAGCCGGACAATATTGTATTTTGAATAATTTTTCGTACATGCCCCATGGTATTATGCGCCAACTCGTGACCGACTACGAGAGCGAGTTCTTCATCGGTATCCGTAAAATCCATCATGCTCGTTGTGACAATAATGGACTTGCCAGTAGCATATGCATTAACCGCCCCGCTAAATTTTAAACTCACCCTGTAGTCACAAACCGCGCGCGGCGTAATTGGCACTTCTATTATTTCATCACCTCGGCGCACAAAAACCGAGGACGCACCGTCTTGCAGATATTTTTGAAAAACCTTATCCCCATCAGAAATAGCGGGCCGTTCCTCATTTAGAAGTATATCCGCTGGCAAAAATGCTGTCTGAGGATTTGCGCGAAGAATAGAAGCCGTTTTTGTGGCTCCTAATTGCCGCCCTGCCGCCTCACGCAAATGCTTCGGGTATGATTTTAATGTATGCGTTCGCACCCCAATATCGAGTCTTGTTTTTGCGCAAATATCTGCATTCTTGGCAAGAATGATGGCGCTAACCCTGTCCAAGCGTGTCAACATGCTAGTATAGCGCTTAAATGCTAGGTTTTCCTGAGTGGCCGCTTCTCGGTGCAGACGGTCAACATCCGGTACAGGTAAACGTGTTTCCACATGCGCACATGCGGAAATCCATAAACCGACCATCATCATTACCCAAGCATTTCTCATGCTTGTATTATGTAACTTGTTTTTCGGTCTTGCAAAGACTAATCCCATCCCCCATTTAAAGACTATATAAATTTTATTTTAAAGAGCCGCCAATGTTTATCCAAACTGAAGATACACCGAACCCAGCTACATTAAAATTCCTACCGGGGCGCAATGTTGTTGCCGAAGGCATGCCGCCAATGGAATTTGAAAAAGGCGATGATGTAAGTGACGCCCCCCTCGCAGAGATGCTATTTTCCATCCCCGGCATCGACAGCGTGTTTTTTGGTGGTGATTTTATCTCCGTTAGCCGAAACAACAAAATAAATTGGCAAAGACTTAAACCTGCTGTGCTTGGCGCCATCATGGATTTTTATGTGGCAGGAGGCGATGTCCTCACAGGCGCAACATCCAGCGACGACGATCAAGAAGAAGTTTATGAAGGTGATGTTTTGGAAATTGTCGATCAAATTAAAGAACTGATCAATACCCGCATTCGCCCTGCTGTGGCACAAGACGGCGGTGACATTGTCTTTAAGCGTTTTGATGTCAGTGACGGTTCCGTCTACTTACAAATGAAAGGCGCTTGTGCCGGCTGTCCTTCATCAACCATGACCTTAAAATCCGGCATTGAAAATTTATTAAAACACTATGTACCGGAAGTAACCCGCGTTGAGCAGGCTATATAATTGCTGTGCTTGGGGCTTGATACGACTGGCCAGTATTGTAGCGCTGCCCTGATCCAAGGAGAGCGCGTGCTGGCACGCGCATCACAAAAAATTGGTTTCGGGCATGCAGAAGTTTTAGGGCCGTTGGTGCAAGACCTCATGACAAAAGCGGGGATCAAAGCCAAGCAAATTGACAAAATAGCTGTATGTGTTGGCCCCGGTAGTTTTACCGGCCTGCGCGTAGGGCTTTCATTTGCAAAAGGACTTGCTCTTCCCCACGATATTCCCCTTGTGGGCATTTCTGCACTTGAAGTCTGGGCGAAAACAGATGACCCCGAAGGGCAAAAATCAATCATATCTGCCGCGGATGTCAAGCGCGGACAAATTTTCTACCAAAATTGGATCTCAGGGATTGCCGATGACGCCCCTGCGCTATTGGAATATGAAACTGCTAACACCGTATTTAGCAATATGCCTAAAACTGGTGGCTGGGTGAACACATCCACCTATGTGAGCCCTGAAATACTAGCTTGGATCGGGATGGAAAAAAATAGCCATGATGACCCCGCTGTGCCATTATATCACCGTCCGCCGGATGCAAAATTACCTGGTGGTAAAACTTTGTAGGAGCCAAAATGTCTATCAATGTTCGCCCATTAACCAAAGATGATAAAGTTGGATGGTTACCTCTCTGGAAAGGGTATTTAGAATATTATCGGACTGAACTCGCAGATGATATTACCGAAGCAAGCTGGCAAAAAATTATTGATCCTACCTCAGGTATCGAAGGTCTCTGTGCCGTAGATGATGACGGAACTTTAGTTGGTATTGTCCATTACCTGTTTCATCCAGTTACTTGGGCAAAAACGAAACGGTGCTATCTCGAAGACTTATACACCTCGCAATCAGCGCGGGGAAAAGGAGTTGGGGCGGCTCTGATTAAAGCGGTAGAAAGCGCCGCCCGAGCAGAGAATGCGGATCAAGTTTACTGGCTAACAGAAAGCTATAATGAACGCGCCCACGCCCTATATGACAAAGTCGCCACCAAAACCCATTTCATCAAATACATGAAAAGCCTTTAGGCAGAAATAAACAACCCAATACCTGATGGATAAAACATTAATATTGGCAATGTTTCATTCCTTACCACTCACCCCGACGCCAGGAGAGGAACACAATTAACGAACCTTATCCACGGTTTTCTTGTTGGGCATATAGTTTCCTCATGAAGCTTGATTATCAAGAAATTATGGACATGCCGGAACCACGGAACAGGGTAGATGTGGAAACGATTGATTCCATAAGCGGAGTGTATTTGCAGTTGGTGCATAAATTTACACGCCTATTGGAAGAGGCGCGGCAAATTAAAGTCTGTTGGTTACAACAAGAACGAATTGACCTGTATGCAAAACGTCTGGCGGCTAATCAACGAGAATATCAGTGTTTAAACAAGCAACGCCGCCAAGGAGAAATCGCTAATTTTTGTTTACGTGTGCGGGAATGGGTGTTGAGCAACCCTGAGCGGCGTATGAAAATTCGCCGCCTAATTGGCGAAGCACGGATCAAAAAATGGCACGCCAAAAACCTCGCCTTCAAGGCAAGATTACAGCTTCCATCAATCCCAAATACAAAACGTGGCCAAACCACCGCCCCCCAAGCAGATCCTTACGGGCTTCCGCCGCCAGATTATAATCGCAAAAATACAAACCGCCAAGAAGTCGGAAATTGGTACCGTTTGCCACCTATCTGCAAACAGCCAAACCCACATCACCCAAGACGGCCACATATCAACAAAAGCCATTTAGGGATGCGGCATTTAGGCATGAAAAATTGCACAAACAAACGAGGTGCGGTCAAGCAAGGTTGGGTCTTACCCACCAATGGCGGCATGCGCCGTGCAATCCCGTCAATCGTGTTTTGGCCGGCTGAACTAACTTTGGATGATGAACACAGGGACGTGCCGCAAGCTAAACCAGAAAAGAAGGTTCTCCGTCGCCCCACCCCGATAATCGTACACGAAGAATGGCTACAAAAAAATACAGAGACCGACACCTCGCAAACAGGCAAGCACACAGCGAAAGAATGGCCAGACTAGCCCTGTCGATGCGCACAAATATCCAAAAATAAACCCGCAACGCGAAAGCGCGGCGATATCTGTGCTGGGACATTCGAGTTCGCACAGAGGAAAGATGATTGGTCTATAAATTCTGGGATTTTAATTAGCTTTAAAACTTCACGCCACCTTCAATGAAGATTGCGGTCGCCTTATCACTTTGTGAGACAATACCGCCCAACGTATTTACGGGTGTCTTGCGATCAATATATTGAATGCCGGAACCAAGTCTAAATTTGCCAAAATCATAGCTGACCGCCAGCACACCTTGGTCAGAGCTCAACTGCGCAATATCATCTGTGGCGTGACCATATGAAGCACTATACCCCCAATTGGATGGTTGCCACGTAAGGCCAATGTCATAAGCCGTATAATCGCCATTCCCTGCAAAGCCATTGTTGGATTTCAAATAAGATGTTCCAAAAACAAAATCATTATATTTAAGTTCTAGCCCCGCGCCCCAACTTGAAAGATCTTCAAATACGACATTTCCGGTTTTTTCCGATCCCCTTGCATAAGTCGTTGTAAATTCAGCGGACAAGCCATTATCAAATTTTCGGTCTAGGGAGAGGCCTAACTCGAATACATCTTCGATCTTTGGAGCAAAAACATCAGCAATGCCCACACCATTATCTTCTACACAATAATCAACACCGCAGGCCTTTGAATTGGGGGCGTAAGATAGCCCTACTTGCACACCTACGCCAACGGTATCGCCAAGAAGGCGCGGACTGGTATAGGCCAGTTTCGTCGCAAACCCTGAGGCATCATTATAGGTTTTCACACTATCAAGGCCCGTATAATCAACTTTGGAATTAGACGCCCCAACAGCCACCAAAGACGGCGCACCCAAAGAAAATAAATAAGCGGCACCATCATCTCGCCCAACAACAAAATCACCATATGAAGACCGCAAAAATAAATATGCTCCTTCAAGTGAAACTTGTGTATCTGTAGCATCTGCGGCGCCTGCCGTATAAAATTGTCCCGTATGGCCTTTCACGGGACGAGTATCTACGCCAACAACAGCACTGGCACATGCCGGATTTGTCACAGGGCAATCTCCTACCCGTCCGCCAAATCCACGGCGGAACCGATCTCTTTGTGCGCGAGCCCGCAAGCCTGCACCGTATTCGAGCCCGCCTTCTGTAATCGCACTCATCTCTCCACGAACGTCGACATCAAAAACCGCTTCGGTTCCCCAACCAGATCCCGGTCTATCCGTAGCAGCAAAGCCGAGTTTAGCAGCACCACTGAAATCAGTTTGTACATTTCCCCAACCAAATTTTTCTTGGTAAGTTGGCTTCGCTGGCCCTTGCGCCCCGTATCCACCATTGGAAGCACCGCGCAATACAGGCTGATTTTGATACGTGTTTGGTGTCGGCGGATAAACCGGTGCCATTTGCGAAGTACCGCCCCCCGTTACATATCTGGCATTCGGATCATTAGGTTTCGGTTGATAATTTGAAGAGGGATATTGGTAACTTCCGCCACCACTTGGCGCTTGATAAGGTTGCGTTTGCGGTACGTTATAATAATCGGGTACTGGTGCTGTCCCGGGTTGAGCGTATTGGTCATTACCTTGTGCCCAAGCCGGCGCAGGGGCCTGGGGTGCTGGCGGCGTTGTTTCCCATGCTTTTTTCTTTTTTGATGCAAAGGGTGAATTTGAGCTGGGGCCAGCCACAGCAACAACAGATAAAACCGCCAAAATTGCACTGGTCGATACGATAGTAATCATTTTTAGCTTGGTCATGACCGTTTCCTGAACAGATTGCACTAGAATCTGTATCTGCGCTGACACCTAATATATGGTTAACAAAATGGTAACAGGCCATATTTTACGGCCTTAAATGCAGTTTTTTAGCCGCCTTACTAAAATTTATAGATTACATGGCGGTTTTTCGTCCCATTGTGGGAAAAATTCATGTAGCAAACACTAGAAGTGTGCGAACACTATGCTATAGAACGGCCTTAGGATATAAAAATGACAGTATGGCTTTGGGCAATACGTCAAATGGAGAACGCGATATGTCATCAACTTTGACAAAAACTATATTTAGTGCAGCATTGGGCGCCTGCCTTCTGGGAGGCCTCTCCGGCTGTCAAACCGTACGTAAAATCGTTCCGGGAGCAAAAGCTACATCATCTTCGGGCACACGTATTTCCAGAAAAGAAGCGCAACCCCGTATGGGCGTAAATGAATTCTTATGGCGCGCCACATTGGAAACCCTAAATTTTATGCCAATGGACAATGTTGACCCATTTGGCGGTGTGATTGCTACTGATTGGTATGCTAGCCCGCAAGCCCCTGATGAACGCTTTAAAGCCAATGTCTATATTCTCGACACCAACCTACGTGCCGATGCTCTAAAAGTATCTATTTTTAAACAAGTTCGGAGTGCGAATGGCTGGAACGATGCATCAACTGATGCAGACACTGCCCGCACCATTGAAAATTCAATTCTGACCCGCGCGCGTGAACTTTATATCGCTACAGTCGATAGCCGGTAATATCAATAACAACTAAAAAAGAGACACCCATGTCCAGATATAATGCGGCCACGGTCGAACCCAAATGGCAGGCCGCGTGGGACGCTGCCAAGTCTTTTGAAACAAGTGCAAATTCAGACAAGCCAAAATACTACGCGCTTGAAATGTTTCCATACCCAAGCGGCAATATCCACATGGGCCATGTGCGTAATTACGCCATGGGAGATGTGATCGCACGTTATAAACGCGCGTGCGGGTTCAATGTCTTACATCCTATGGGATGGGATGCCTTTGGTATGCCCGCCGAAAACGCCGCTATAGAAAAATCTGTCCACCCAAAGGGCTGGACCTATAAAAATATTGACGCCATGCGCGCGCCGCTTAAACGGCTTGGCTTTGCGCTGGACTGGAGTCGGGAATTCGCGACTTGTGACGTTAGTTATTACAAACAACAGCAAGCTATTTTTCTTGCCTTTATGGATAAAGGTCTTGTCTACAAAAAAACGGCCAAGGTAAATTGGGATCCGGTGGACCATACCGTACTCGCCAATGAACAAGTTATTGACGGCAAAGGTTGGCGCAGTGGCGCTGAAGTAGAAACCCGCGAGCTTGACCAATGGTTTTTCAAAATCACCCATTACGCAGATGATCTTTACTACGCCCTCGACGATCTAGATCGCTGGCCCGAAAAAGTTCGTGCCATGCAAAAAAATTGGATTGGTCGTAGCGAAGGTGCGCAGTTTAAATTTGCATTTGATGGCAATCCTCCAAAAGACTTTGACGGAATTGAAGTTTATACGACACGGCCCGATACCTTATTTGGCGCAAGTTTTATTGCCCTTGCCTATGACCACCCTCTCATAAAGTCGATGACTCCAAATAATCCCGCTCTTCAGGAGCTAGCCAAAAAATGCGAATCTATTGGCAATACGGCAGAAGCGATCGAGAAGGCTGAAAAATTGGGCGTGGATACAGATCTGCGGGTGAAGCATCCTTTTGATGAAACCAAAACCCTTCCTGTATATGCGGCTAATTTTGTACTCATGGGATATGGGACAGGGGCCGTCTTTGGTTGCCCTGCCCACGATCAACGCGACCTTGATTTTGCTCGTAAATATGACCTGCCTGTACCAGCTGTTGTTTTGCCTAAGGGTGAAAATGCCGACACATTTGAAATTGGCACCGAAGCC
This sequence comes from Alphaproteobacteria bacterium, assembly GCA_024278915.1. GTDB lineage: Bacteria > Pseudomonadota > Alphaproteobacteria > Caulobacterales > Maricaulaceae > Robiginitomaculum_A. The sequence goes on along the minus strand of JAJRSG010000183.1, from coordinate 11,458 downwards.
TATACGGAAAGCGGCACCTTATTTAATTCGGGCTTTCTTGATGGCCTCGGTATTCAAGACGGAATTACAACCGCAATTGCCAGATTGGAAGAACTCGGCGCAGGTACCAAACAAGTCACCTACCGCCTTCGTGATTGGGGCGTATCCCGGCAACGCTATTGGGGCTGTCCGATACCGATTATTTATTGTGAGGATTGCGGCGCAGTTCCCGTGCCCACTGCCGACCTACCAGTTGAATTACCCGACGACGTGAAGTTCGATACCCCCGGCAATCCACTTGATCGTCATCCGACGTGGAAAAATGTCAATTGCCCAACATGCGCCAAGCCTGCCCGTCGCGAAACCGATACACTTGATACCTTTGCGGATTCCAGTTGGTATTTTGCTCGCTTTGCGGGTGGGAATACTGAAGACAAACCATTTGATAATCAGGAAGCTAGTTCATGGCTACCCGTTGACCAGTATATTGGTGGCGTTGAACATGCGGTCTTGCATCTTCTTTATGCGCGCTTCTTTACTCGTGGCTTGCGAGATTGCGGTCTATTGGACTTGCCAAGCGGCGAGCCGTTTGACGGTTTGTTTACACAAGGCATGGTTACCCATGCCAGCTTTAAAACAGAAGAAGGCGCATGGGTTATCCCGGCGGATGTGGACGAAAAAGACGGCGAATTATTCGAACTTGGCACGGGTAAAAGAGTCATCAAGGGCGCCATTGAAAAAATGTCCAAGTCCAAGAAAAACGTCGTTGATCCTGCGGATATCATCGAGGGTTACGGCGCAGACGTGGCCCGTTGGTTTGTCCTATCAGATAGCCCGCCTGAGCGAGACGTGGAATGGACAGAAGCTGGTGCAATCGGTGCGTGGCGATTTGCTGCCAAAGTGTGGGCAACCGTCGCAGACAGCCATATCGAAAAAGCAAACTTACTGGCTGTTCCTAAAAATACGGATGATCATGCCCTTGCGCTTCGTAAAATGGTTCACAAAGCTCTGGCTAAAATTACAGAAGGCATTGATGAGTTTCGTTTCAATACCTCCGTGGCACAAATTTACGAACTCACGAACGCCCTAAAAAAATACCCAGATAATGACGCCGCTAAAACCGAGGGTTTAAGTATTTTAACCCGTGTCATTGCGCCTTTCATGCCGCATTTGGCTGAAGAGTGTTGGACACACCTTGGCGGTGAAGGCTTTGCCTGTGACGCCACATGGCCACAAGCAGATCCTGCTTTATTGGTAGATAATACAATTACCCTTCCTATTCAGGTCAATGGTAAGAAACGGGCAGAAATTGAAGTGGCAAAAGATATGCCCAAAGACGAGCTAGAAAAACTTGTCTTGACGCTTGAGAATGTCCAAAGCCATATTGACGGAAAAACCATCCGCAAAATCATCATTGTCCCAGGCCGAATTATCAATATAGTAGCCAATTAAATCAGGAGAGCATTATGAACATTGCCAAAACTATCCTCGTCAGTTTTGCACTTGTGTTCATGAGCGCTTGCGGGTTTAAGCCCATGCACGCCGCAAATGGCATTGGTATATCCGGTGTTGCTTTCAATGATATTGCTGTGCGGACCCCCGGTAATCAGAAAATTGACTTTCTCGTAAAGCAAGCCCTTCGTGACCGCCTTGGCGACAATCAAAACACAGCTTATATTTTACAGATTAAACCAAATCTTTCCCGTAACGGCATTGGGATTCAAGGTGATGATATTGCGTCTCGTTATGATGTCAATCTCAGCACATATGTCGAACTGATTGACGCCAAAAGCGGTGATGTTTTATGGACGAATACAGTAAAATCCATTTCAACCTATAGCGCTCCTCAAGATCCATATGCGACCATCGCCGCACAAAGTAATGCCAATGAACTTGTCGCACGCGATGCGGCGGAACGTATTTTAATCGCCCTTTCCCGCTATAAACCACGTACATAACTCTCGTGAAACTGAGCGGAACCAGAGCCGAAAGTTACGTCAAAAAACCACCGACGCAAGAACTTGGTGTTTTGTTTTTTGGCCCAGATCAAGGCTTATGTTCTGAACGCGCGAGCAGCGTGGCTTCACACTGGGCATCCGACCCCAACGACCCCTTTGCTGTTACAGCTTTATCCGCCGATGATATTGCAAATGACCCGGCTAAGTTAAGTGACGAAATGTCTGCGCTATCTTTACTGGGCGATACACGCCTTATTCGTCTGCGGCTGTCTCATGAAAGAAATGGCGCGGCCATTGCGAAAACCATCAAAGCGATTGACGCCGCCCCGCACACCAGCGCCGCAAAATTAATTATTGAAGCGGGGGATTTAAGCCCACGCTCCGCCGTGCGTAAATGTTTTGAAGGCGCTAAACATTTTACCGCCATCGCCTGTTACGCCGACACCCAAGCGTCGCTTGCAAGTTTAGTGAAATCAGAACTTGAGGAGCTCGGCATTAAAATTGAACGAGATGCCCTCGATGCCCTCGTGCCGTTATTGGCAGGGGATCGCCGCATGGCCAGAAGTGAAATTGAAAAACTAGCCCTCTATAAAGGATATGGGGCGCAAGAAGACGCCGTGCTTTCATTAAACGACATCAAAACCCTAGCCGCTGGCGCAGGTGCCTCGGGGCTGGATGATATTGTCATGGGCGCCCTTAGCGGCAATACCCTCGCCGCAGATGCTGCCTTTAACCGTGCGATGGCTGGTAAAATTACCCCCCATTCTGTTTTGGCTGCTCTGCAACGCCATCTTGTACGCTTGCACCAAGCCACCTGCCTCATGAATTCTGGCCGTAGCAGCGAAGACGCCATGCGTGCTTTACGCCCTCCTGTATTTATGATGCAAAAATCGGCATTTGCCGGACAGCTCCGTATTTGGCCCGAAACCGCCCTCTCCCGTGCGATTGCCTCTAGTCTCGAAGTTGAAAAGCAAATGAAGTCTACCGGCATGCCCGCCCAAAGCCTCATGGGTCGCCTCCTCCTCAGCCTTTCTGCCTACGCAGCCAAACGAAAGAGATAAGGCGATATGGTAGACTTCAATATAAAAAAACAGCCGTCATATTTTACAGCTTTGGCAAAAAAGGTAATAATTTATGGTGGGTGTGGGTAGCATCTTTTTTTATCTTTTTATTTGCAGTGTCATATCTACCGGATCGGCTTAATAGAATCATTAGTTACTTACCAACGAATGTGGGTCGAGATATTTTATTGGGCTACAATAAAGTCGGGGCCATTAATGAAGTAATTTTTCAGGCATTTCTTTATATTCCATATCTCATTTTTTTGGCCTTTAGCTTGTGGTTCTGCCAAACAAAAATACGCCAGAGACCGCTTAAAGACATCATAACTTCAGCTGCTAAGTTTAGATGGGGCGTGTTGTGGAAAGCTGTAATTATTTATTTATTTGTTTTATGCGGAGCTTGGTTTATCAAAGGTTTATTCGCGAAACCAGGCGACATTACATGGGTATTTGATAAGAATATGCTCATTGTATGGCCCATCATTATTGTATGCCTCCCATTGTATGTCTTGGTTCAAGAGATGTTATATCGAGCATTTATTGTGCAAGGGCTGTCCCTTTGGATAAAAAATTCATTTATTGTTTTTATCATTAGCAGCACTTTATACGCCCTAAGTTTTACATATGCATATGACATAATATTTGGGTGGGAAGCATATCTGAGTGAATTTTTCATATATGGTATATTTGCTTGTATTATTACTTCCATGTTTGGCGGCATAGAAGCCAGTGTTGGTATTGGGATTATTAATGGGTTGGTATATAGTTTGTTTGTATCACCCCATGTAGAATATTTTGATCAAACATTCTCTTTGTATTCTACAGGCACGCCGCACTATGATGCTATTACATTTTTTATAGAGCTTGCCACCTTAACTATTACGGCAATTTTACTGTCATATTCATTACCTAATAAAGAGACATAAATGGAAGAATTATCTAAATTTTTGACTGATGAGCAGTGGACCACCATCATGACTATCAGCCTTAAAGTGTTGAAAGCCTTTGGTGTCTTTATTCTCGGTATGATGATTTCCCGTTGGGTTGATAGAACCATTCGTTATCGATTAGGGAACAACAAAGGTTTGCAAGTCAATGACACGCTTCGTCCCCTAATTGCGACAACAGCTAGATATACTATTTTATTAGCAACACTATATGCCGCATTAACAATTGCCGGTATTCCTGCCTCTTCTTTATTAGCCGTATTCGGAGCCGCTGGCTTGGCGATTGCCTTGGCAGTACAAGGAACCCTTTCCAATGTTGCGGCAGGGATGATGTTAATCTTTCTACGGGCGATCCGTGTTGGAGAGTATATTGCAACACCAAATGTAGAGGGAAGTGTCCTTGAAATTGGTTTATTCATTACACAAATTCGCGCGCCAAATGGTGTGTTAGTCACTGTACCAAATGCACAAATTTGGGCCGCGCAAATCACCAATTATTCACGGGTGACCGAACGACGTATCGATATTAATATCGAGCTGGCCCGTGACAATGATTTGGACAAAGCACTTGGTGTTATCAATACCGCTCTTTTGGCCTCCCCACATGTTATCAACAAAGATAAAGCATCCGTTGCCATTACGACCACAACGGCACAAAGTGTTACCCTACAAGCGCGGGCGTGGATAACGTCACAGGATGTTCGTGGACATACCTCCAATATTAATTTGGCCTTACATGAGGCCGTTCGCGCCCAAGGCTTTAAGCTTCCCCCAGTCGTTTTAAAATAACTTCACCTGTCTGAATTGTAATGGCACCGCCATAGTTTGAACACATTGCCTCCAATACTAGTGATATAGTATAACACATATTGGAGGCTATTTTGAAATTTCCTAGATTTTTGTCCGCAAGTACATTTGCGCTCATGTGCGCCTTTAGTCCTGCCTTAGTGACAGCGCAAACCTTACAGCAAACACCGGCTCATAAAGTCATGCCAAGACAGTCCCGCATTCAAATCGCATTATTACTTGACACCAGCAACTCTATGGACGGGCTTATTTCCCAAGCCAAATCCCAATTGTGGACACTGGTCAATGAATTATCCGAAGGCAAAAAATACGGAAAAACCCCCCAGATCGAACTCGCTCTGTACGAATATGGCAATAGTAATATTTCTGTCTCGAAGGGTTATGTCAGACAAGTGTTATCGCTCACTACTGATCTGGACGCTGTCTCTGAAAAACTCTTTGCCCTCTCTACCAATGGCGGGCAAGAATATGCAGGCCAAGTCATCATGACTTCCTTAGAAGAATTGGAATGGTCGGATAATGACGAAGATATGAAATTAATCATTATCGCGGGAAATGAGCCCTTCACCCAAGGCCCCGTCAAATATGAAGATGCCTGCGGGCGAGCCAGACGAGGCGGCATCATCATTGACACCATTCATTGCGGTGATGAACAACAAGGCATTAATACCAAATGGAAAGACGGCGCGGATTGTGCGGGCGGCATTTATATGACCATTAATCAAGACGAAAAAATGGTGCATATTCCCTCTCCATATGATGATGACATTTTACGTCTTAACCAAAAACTCAATGATACCTATTATGGATATGGTCAACGTGGGGCGGAATATAAATCCCGCCAAGAAGTTCAAGACAAAAACGCCGCCAGTATGAGTGTTAAAAGCATGCTTCAGCGCTCAAAGTCAAAAGCATCTGTTGCCTATAGTAATGAAGCGTGGGATGTGATTGATGCCTATAAAAAGGATCAACGAGGCATTCTGGAAATGGAAGAAAGCCAACTTCCAAAAGAACTTCAAGGTAAAAATGAAGCCGAACGCAAAATTTTTATTGAAGCAAAAACTGCTGAGCGCGAAACTTTACAAAAAAGAATTTCCGCCCTTACCGCCCAACAACAAACATTCGTTAGTGCTAAACGCAAAGAAATGAGTGCAACAAAAACGCTAGATAATGTCATGGTCACGGCTGTACGTAAGCAAGCTGCAGAAAACGGATTTTCCTATTAAAAACTGTCTGTTGGCAAGGGCAATACAAAAGTGTCCTTTAATCTTTCCATGGCAAAAGATGAAGACACATCTGCTAGCGGCGCAATCGCAATAAGTTTTTTATAAACACGGTCATAGTCCGCCATGTCGGCAACCAGAATTTTTAGCAAATAATCCACGTCACCGCTCATGCGGTAAAACCCGACGACTTCTGGTAATAATTTCACACCACTAGCAAATTTTTGTAGCCATTCTTTTGTGTGTTGATTTGTTTTTACAGCGACAAATACGGTTAATTTTAATCCCAATTTATCCGGGCTTAATTGTGCCACCCGTGCTTCTATAACGCCAGAATCTTCCAACGCTTTCACACGCCGCCACGCTGCATTTTGTGACAATCCAATACGTTCGGCAATTGATGACAGGCTCTCTGATGCGTCCGTTTGCAATGCCTGTAACAAAGCAATATCGATGCGGTCCAACTTACTCATAAAGTCAGCTTACACTATTTCTTCTTTAAGAACACATAAAAAGCGCCGCCCCCACCATGGCGAATATGAGCAGGGGCATATCCCGCCACACACGCCCGTATATTGGGATGCGCCAGCCAAGCTGACAAGCTCTTGCGTAAGACCCCTTCAAGGTTTGCTCCTTTTCCTGTCACCACTAATACGGTACGAACACCCTTTGCTTGTGCACGGGAAATTCCTCTTTCTAAAACGGGGAAGGCCTGATCTCTCGTCAGATCATGTAAATCAATTTTCTTTCCGATCTCAACCTTACCGCGCCGTGTATTTTTATCAGCACGGATTTGAATTTCAGAAACTGTGTGGTGCAAGACAGGACTCGGTGTTGGCGGAATATGGATATAGGAACGCACATCCGAACGAGGGAGGCTCGGAAGGGTAGATAAGGGCTGCACGGTTTTAGTAACTCTTTGCCAAATTTGTGTATCCTCAACCGTCAACGGTCTGTTGTGTTGAAATGGAGAAGGAATAGATTTTTTCATGCCAACCCCGCTCTATGATAATGGTGACGGCACTGCTAATTGGGCTTGCGCTTGAATGGCAAGCGGAAGAGGAAGAAACAGTGTCCAAGCCGCCTTATGTTTCATAACACCGGCTTTTGCCCCAGCCGCCAAGCCCGCGCCAAAATATAAATCCCCACGATATTTTCCTTTAATTGCTCCGCCTGTATCCTGAGCGACAACCAAGATTCCAGAGAGCTTACCTTTGAAATCCCCACCTTTAACAGGAAGTTTAGTTTCCAACCATACGAGGGTTCCATACGGCGTTTGCATATCATCAACCGCGATTGAACCCAGTGGCGTTAAAGGAACCCCCGCCGCCCCTTTGGGCTGCCCACTTTTTGGCAATTCTTCCGTTTTAAAGAAAACATAACGAGGGTTCTCATTCATTAACTGGCTTGCTTTATCTACGCCCGCATCCTGCATCCACTTTTCGATGGCCTGTTTGGATACTTTATCCTTTTTCAATTCCTTGCGCTCTATTAGCAAACGACCAATTGGTATAAATTTATGACCATTATGGCCATCAAAAGCGGCCATATATGTTGTTCCATCTTTAAATTTAATTCGCCCTGATCCTTGTATTTGCAAGAAAAAGACGTCGATCGGCTTACCATAGGCCAACACTTTGGCAGATTGGGCATTTATTTTTTCTCTCGGCAGGTTTTGCGTATCAAGCAAAGGGGGGCGAGCTAAGATCGGTTCGCTAAATTCCTTATCTGCTTTTAATCTCACCTCTATTTCAGGTGCGTAATATCCAGTTAACAGACCTGTTTGTGGCGTCTCCTCCACGACATGTGGTTCAAAATTTGTCTGGAAAAAATGCACAGCATCCCCTCGGGAAGGGGCGGAGATATCCAAGGCAATTAAACAGGCGGGTGTCCAGTCTTTGATTTGGCCAAATATGGGGCGCGATTTGACCAACCATTTATCTTGGGGTTGCTGCCGCCAAGACTTACATGTGCGTTGAAAGGCCGTCAAAGCAGGTCGTGGATCAGCACCTTGCCAAAATTTTAAATCTTTAAACCCGCTTACATATGCAGGAGGAGCAATGGGCTCCTCTTCCGCTACAGGCTCAGGGGTTGGCATAAGGATAGGAGGTAGGGGTTCTGCTTCTTCGGGTTCAAGTTCTGGTTGGGGAACCGGTATTGGGTCTGGAGCCGCCAGCGGTGCCTCTTCCATATCTGCAATAATGAGGGGCGGTGTTTCCGTTTTTACAGGTGGCTTGGTCGTCGTACATCCAGCCAGAATGAAGATGCCCAATATTCCTAAATACAAACGAGGGGGAAAACTCACAATGAAACCCTAAACCGTATCGGGTGAATGATCCGGGCCTTCTGCGTCGCCATTTAAATTTTCATGCGGTTTGACGCAACACAACACCCAGTTTGGGTTTTTAGAGCCTAGCTTACGTTCATAGGTCCATACTTCTGCCACACGCGATAGCACATCCAAATCACCACTAATAATTTCACCGGAGGCATCTAACAAAGCCGTCGCCAATTCCGCTGTATAAAGAACATCGATTTTGCCTGTTTTTGCTTCTCGCGAGGCCCCTATAATTTCAGCGCTTATTAATCTTGCCAAATCCGTTGTCTGACTAATATTTTTTGCAATCCGGTCATCGATGGCCGCAAAATAGGTTTCACGTACTTCATCGTTAAGTAGGTCTTCTAGGGTTTCTTTATCCCCATCCGCAAAAGCTTCCAAAATCATGCCATATGCTGTTTTTGCGCCATCAATAAATTTTTCCGCATTAAAGTTAGGGTCAGCTGCATAGATAGCTTTCAGCCCTTCTGCGGCTGGGCCTTCGAATTTTTGCTCGGGTTGGTTCAGTGATTTTTGTTCCGCTGAAAGTTTTTTTAAGGCATCTTGCGGATCAAGTGGCGTGTCAAAACTCTCGCCAATGTTTTTACCGAGGACAGAGAACAACATCGCGCCCACAATCAGGGCTAATACTGCATATAAGATTAATTGTTCCATGATCGCTTTCGATAAATTATTGTAAAAAAATTACATTGGACAAGACTTGAAAAACAGCACATATACCGCCATATTCACTCTTAACATATAAAGCAATTTCACTAAAACACTATTTTCACAAAACAAAGAGGCAATTATGGCAAAAGCCACAAAAGACACTACAAAAAAAGCGGCAAAAAAACCCGCTAAAAAGGCACCAAAAAAAGCGGTGCCTAAAAAAGCGGCCGCTCCTGAGCCACAAGCAGCACCAGCTCCTGAACAACAACAGCCAGCACAAGAGCCGATGCTTCGCATTCTGGCACAATATACGAAAGACGCCAGTTTCGAAAACCCAAATGCCCCAGATAGCCTGCGCGCAGACCAAGGGGCACCTGAAATCAATATTGGCATCGAGATCGGGCGACAAATGTTGGAAGACAATGTTGTTGAAGTTGTTCTTATGCTAACAGCTAACGCTCAACGGGAAGGCAAACCTGTCTTTTTATGCGAACTCGAATACGCTGGTTTATTTGGATTTGGGAATATAGCCGAAGATCATCTTCTACCAATGATTATGATTGAGTGCCCGCGCCTGCTATTCCCATTTGCCCGTCAAATTATGGCTGAGATGACACAAAACGGCGGCTATCCACCAATCTTGTTGGAGCCACCTGACTTTGCTGGCATGTTCCGTGATGAAATGATGCGCCGTGCCGCCGAACAAGGCGAAAACGCAGCCATCAACTAGATTGTGAATCGCCCTGTCAACATCGGCATTTTGGGTGCAGAAGGCCGAATGGGCAGGGCATTACGCGGCGAAATACAAAAACACAAGAATGCAGAGCTTGTAGCGGCGTTAACCGCGCCCAGCTCTGCAAATCTTGGAGCCGAATACGGGTCTGTAACCTTAAGCGCAGATGTACGCGAAGCTTTAAATCTTTGCGATGTTCTCATCGACTTTTCCCATCCCCAGGCCGCCATTGACGCCGCCTTGATGATGTACGGTACCCCCTGCAAAACCCTTGTAACGGGAACTACAGGATATTCATCTACCGAGGATGCCGCCCTTACCACCTCTTCAGAGGCTATCACATTAGTGAAATCCGGTAATTTTTCTATCGGAATTTGCCTTTTGGAAAGCTTAGTCGAACAAGCGGCCAAAACCCTAGGGGCCGGATGGGATGCCAGCATTTTAGATATCCATCATCACCACAAAAAAGATGCGCCGTCTGGCACAGCTCTTATGCTCGGGCGAGCGCTAGAAAACGGTGGCGCAAAGTCCGTCGAACATGCCGCCCAACGCATTGGAGGTGTCATTGGGGAGCATCATGTATCCCTCGCAAGCCAACTTGAAACCCTAACCCTGTCCCACACCGCCAATGACCGCAGCGTATTTGCAGCTGGCGCTTTAACCGCCGCTCTTTGGGCTGTTGATAAGCCTACGGGGCTATATGATATGAAAGACGTGTTGGATTTATAAATGCTCATACGCCAAGACGATTTAACGGGAAATGCCGTTCAGCAATTATTAAAAACCCACCTTGAAGACGCCTATAAAAACTCCCCGGCTGACAGTGTCTTTGCTTTGGATGTTTCAGAACTGCTTCACCCCGAAATAACTTTTTGGACCATTTGGAAAAATAGAAATTTATTAGGGTGTGGCGCTTTAAAACAATTGGATGAAAGTCACGGCGAAATTAAATCCATGCGTACCCATGAAGATGCCCTTGGACAAGGTGTTGGAAGCGCCATGCTTACGCACATCATCAAGCAGGCGCGGCAACAAGGGTTTAACAAGTTAAGTTTGGAAACTGGAAATAATGATGCATATGCGCCCGCCCGCAACCTTTATCAAAAATTTGGGTTCACAACCTGTGGGCCATTCGCCGACTATGAGCTAAATAAATTTAGTGTGTTCATGTCGCGAGCTTTATAAACTACCACTCACCTATATTTTCCATCTCTTTCCATGGGGACTGCGGGTCCAGATGTTCACCGGCTTGTAAGAGTTCAATGGAGATATCATCAGGGGAACGCACAAAGGCCATATAGCCATCTCGCGGGGGCCTATTAATTGTATATCCCATATCCATTAAGCGTTGACAAAGTTCATAGATATCTTGGGTTTGATAAGCCAAATGTCCGAAATTACGGCCACCTGTATATATTTCATCGTCGCCGCTATTTCCTTCAGGCGGCCAATTATATGTCAACTCCAGCATTGGCAGGCCAGTTACAAACCCTGTTTCGTTGCCAGTTAGTTTTGCCACCTCAATATCATCTACACTAGCTAAAAAAATCAGGCTAAATCTGCCTTGATCATTATCTATCCTACGGACTTGTTGTAAACCAAGGCCTTCACAGTAAAACTGCAAGCTATCATCAACATTACTTACTCGCACCATGGTATGTAAAAATTTCATTTTTTGCCTTTTGAGTTTTCATATAAAAATATGTCCAGATTTTCATGACTAATGCTTCGCATGTGGCTATGCTTATTACCCGTTGTTTT
>JAJRSG010000182.1 GCA_024278915.1 Alphaproteobacteria bacterium | reverse complement strand
TGGGTATATTAGGCTTTGGATCTTATCGTTTGATTTGTAATTCTTTGGCCAATTGTGCTCGTGCTCGGTAGACTCTAGTCTCGACCGCCTTGGTGCTAATTTTTAGAATTTCAGCGGCTTGCCTTTGGCTCATGTTTTCTAATGTACATAATATGAGTGGAGCCCGAAGATTGTCTGGTAGTTTGGCGATTGCTGCCTGTGTGGCCGCTAGTTTTCGTTTATCATCGATGCGGGTTTCAGGATTTTCGTCCGTTTGAATCTGGGTGATTTTTACTTCCATAGCCGGTGTTATACGTTGCATGAAGGAACGGGTTTTACGTTTGCGGCCGAGGTCTCGACATTTGTTCATGGCAATTTGGAATGCCCAAGTAGAAAATTTATACTGGGGGTTAAAGCGGGCTAAATTTCGGTGCATGGCAATGAAAGTATCTTGCACAATATCTTCGGCATCATCAGCATCCCCCATATGCCGATAAGCAAACCGGTATAGAGGGGATTTATATTTGTGCATGATGGCAGTAAAGGCGGGGTCTTCACCGTCTACAGCCCTTGTGACAAGGGCTTTATCTTTTTCATCATCAGCAACCGATCCAAACATGGGCTGGACTTACTGTGCAATATTGTGAAACGAGCGCTGAACAATTTCATCAAATCGAGTTGCTTGTTGTTTATTTAACAGGCCGCGCATAGCAAAAATATGGGCAATTGTCTGGGTTTGCAATTCGTCCAGTACTTGTACATATTCTTCTTTTGCTGCCATGACTTCAGGTGACATTTTGTGTGATGATTGCATGGCCGCGCTAAGGCGGGCATTTGCTTTTTTCATGCGGATTTCGAGGGCAGACTTTTTCTCTGCAAATGTTTCTTCTAATTCATGCAACTGCGCGTTTTGTGCTTTGTCTAAAACAAGCTCGGTGTGAATTTGGTCGTGCAAACCAACGGTTTTACCCGCATTTGGCATGATGTATTTATGGCCGAGTAAGATACCGACTACACCCGCAAGGAAACTGAGAACGATGGTTAAGAATGCACTGCGCAGGCCTTTACGATCCACAACAAGACACCATGATTTTGCTGACGCTATAAGCAGGGATTGTGGAAAATGCATCCATATCATTATTTACCGGACTCGCATTAGCCCCAATTACGCCGCCAAATAAAAGGGCGCTGGCAACGGGAAGGGTCTTCAGCCAGAGAGGGAGGCCGGAAACATAGGCATATGGCTTTGAGGTTTCTATACGTTGCCAAACCCGGGCCTCTAGTCCGACAAGCCTGTTTTCATCTGGTTTGGGCAATTCTTGTAAATAGGTGTCTAATTTATCCATAATCATTACTTCTTTCTTGCGTCTTGTTAGGTTTGCATGTGGGTAATTTTCCACTTACCATCAACTTTTTTAAGAATAGCAGTCCCGTGCCCCATATGGGAAGCTTCTTTGCCTTTATAATTATAAGCGGCATCTATTGAAAACGTTATGGCGGCCACATTACCATCAACAAAAGTTTTGAAGTTTATGAAATCATATTTTGTGAATACTAAATCTTCGTCAGCCAGTTCAGGGGCTAGGTGGTTATCACGGTAATCCGCCCAACCGATATTAGTGCCCTTACCTTCAAATATGGTGAAGTCTTCAGCATCAGTAAAAACATATGCTTCCATTGCTTCTAAGTCTTTAGCCGTAATTTGCTTGGAATAGTTTTCCATGACAGCTTCTACGCTTTTGGCTTCCATGGATATATTGGTCTGTGCAGGTGCTGCCATTTCGTTGTGACTATGTCCGTCATCCATATGTTCCGTTTCACCTGAGCAAGCCGCCAAAGGCAACGCCAGAGCGGCGACCATTACTATAATTTTTGTATTTATTTTCATTTTTTCCTCCTTGAAATTTATTACATCATTCCGGGCATAAGATGCTTCATGCCGCCGTGAGCAAGCGCCCCGCCTAAAAAACCTTGCACAGCTACAGCAAGCGCAAAGCTAAATAAAGCAATATTGAATTTGGTGTTTTTTACGATACCACCGTCTGTACGTTGGCCCCGTTTCATGAGCCACACTAGCACAGGGGTGCCGACCAAGAGTAACGTGCCGACCCATCTGTGTGATGACATGATACTATTTTCTCCGGGCTGGACAGGGCCTGAATGGGCCCAACCAAGAAGGCCGCCGATAACCGCGCCCAAGGTGGCACACCAAACTAATAAAATCACCGCTCGGTCATAGGAGCTGTCGCGGCTTTTAATGTTAAGAACTTGAGCAAAAGCGGCAGTGAGTAGCAAGGCAATGGGGAAGTGAACCAAGAGTGGATGAAAGTTACCAAGTGCGGCCATTTTTTTTGAAAAAGGAGAGCTATCAGGGCTAATGCCCCAATGGGAATGGCCGCCAGTGTCGCCGCCCGCCTCATCGTGATCTCCGCCTTCATGGCTATGCTCTGCTGGTTCTGCGCCTTCTTCATGATGGCTTTCGGTTGCCTGTCCGTCATGCTCGTGTTGAGCTGTTGGTTCGGTCGTTTGTGTTTGTTCTTGCACTTTTTCTTTATGTAGATTTGGAGGGTGAGCCGATGACATTTGCGCACCAAAAATGCCTATTAAAAAGACTGTAAAAATAAAGATTAAATACCGGACACGCATGTGCAATTACCCCTGTTCACAAAGTTATAATGGGTAATACGTAGTTCAAAGCCCTTGCCCTCAAATAATGGTGTTTTTCTTTGTAGGTTTTCTCAGCACTGTCTTTGGTGGGCTTACTGATAAGGATCAAACCGCAAAAGTCTAAGCGCATTGAGGGTTACGATCACGGTTGCGCCTGTATCTGCAAGAATGGCCATCCAAAGAGAGGTGGCTCCAAGTAAGGTCGTGATTAGGAACACCACTTTCAGGACGAGTGCGAACGTAATGTTTTGATAAATATTGCGAAGCGTTGCGCGTGATAAAACGACCAAGGCAGGGATGCCGCTTACTTGTTCTCGTAACAATGCAGCGTCAGCTGTTTCCAAAGCAACATCTGTCCCGCCGCCCATTGCCACTCCGACATCTGCTCGAGCCAATGCTGGGGCGTCATTAATCCCGTCCCCGACCATGGCTATATTGCCGTTGGCCCTCAGAGCTTCAATTGCGTTTAATTTTTCATCAGGCATAAGTTCTGCTTTAACACTCATGCCAAGCTGTGCGGCGATGGCTTTGCCTGTGCGAGCATTATCTCCGGTGAGCATAATGGTTTTAATATTCATCGCGGCAAGCTTCGCCATTGCGCTGGCTGCATCATCACGTAGTTCATCACGCATTGCGATGGCGCCAAGAAGTGTTTTGTCCTTTAGAATAATGCCCAAGGTTTTTCCTTGCTCTTCTAAATCTGTGAAAACGTCCAATTGCTCACGGGTTAGGTTTGCTAGTTCCGCTGCGTAACGGGGTGAAGCTATTGTGATGAGATATTTCCCGACTTGCCCTTGTACGCCGCGACCGCTTAGGGCTTTGGCTTCACTGGCACGAGCAAATTGTAAATTTCGTGTTTTGGCGGCTTCGACAATGGCAACGGCAAGCGGGTGTGAAGAGGTGGCCTCAACAGCGGCAGCAAGTTTCAGCATGTTATCTTCTGTGCCGTTGAAGGTTTTGATGTCTGTTACTTTGGGCGTTCCCTCAGTCAGGGTTCCTGTTTTATCAAAGGCAATGGTTTTTACCTTGCCAATGGCTTCCAATACGACCCCGCCCTTTATCAAAAGACCGCGCCGTGCACCTGCGGCGATTCCAGATGTAATGGCCGCAGGGGTCGAGAGTACAAGTGCACAGGGGCAACCAATCAGCAAGATTGCCAACCCCTTGTAAATCCATGGCATCCATGCCGCACCGAAGGCTAATGGCGGAACACAGGCGACCATAATACCGACAGCTAAAACACCCGGCGTATAATACTTACTGAAATCATCTATAAAACGTGCGGTTGGTGCTTTGGCTGTTTCGGCCTCTTCGACTAGCGTCATAATGCGGGCAATCATATTATCTTCTGAGGTCGTATCAACGCGGAGACGAATGACGCCATCTGCGTTAATTGTACCAGCAAATACCATATCGCCCTCACTTCTACGAACCGGTATGCTCTCGCCAGTAACAGAACTTTCATCTAGGCTCGTTGAGCCTTGTAAGATGGTTCCATCAGCAGGTATGCGCCCCCCTGCTCGTATTTCAACAATGTCTCCGACGGCCAAATTTTCAGCACTTACTTCGCGGGTCTCTTCTCCAACAACCAAAAATGCCGTTTTAGGAGCTAAGTCTGCGAGCGCCTCTACATTTTTACGGGCTCGAGCCGCAGCCATGCTTTCCAACATTTCACCGACTGCGAATAAAAATACAACGACAGCAGCTTCTGCGGATTGCTCAATGGCGATGGCACCGATGACTGCTAATGTAACCAGCGTTTCAATGGTAAAGGGACTACCGGCGCGGGCAGATAAAAAAGCTTTTCTGGCCAAAGGCCATAAAGCTACCAGTGCGGCGATTGCAAACCCAAGCTCATATATTTGAATTTTATACCCGCTGATCTGTATAAAAACATCTTTGGCAAGGATAAAGACCAAGGTTGCTAGTATTAGCATGGTGCCAGTAAAAAGAACCAATTTCCCTTTCTTGGTTTGATACCAAGGCACGGTGCCTACCCTTTGCGGTTTATGGTCAGGTGGGGCGACTTTATAACCAAGCTTGTTAATGGTCTGCTCGATCATTTTTGCATCGGCCCCGTCTTTTGCAATTGTCATTTTTATTTTGCCATTGCTATAATTAATATTGGCATTGTCGATGCCAGGGAGTTTACACACCGCCTTTTCGATTGGGCCTGCGCAAGTGGGGCAGTCCATACCTTCTATGGTGAGGGAAATCTCCTTGGTCATCTACTTCTCCTAAAATTGGTGATAGGCCTGAATATCACTGACATAGATTGCACCGGATCGTTCCATGCCAGTTTTTGCATTATCTTTAATTAGCTCCACTACTTCATCCATTTGATCAGACCTACATACCAATTCTATCTTGGCCTCAGTAATGATGCGGGTGCCAAGCTCCGTTGAGTATTGTTGCTCCTCGGCGTCTAAGGCTTCGAAAGTTCCTTTCACGTCAACGATCATCAGGGATGTATATCCAGCTTTGCGTAATACCCGGACGACATCTGCCGCCCGATTTACGTGAATATATGCTTTTACTTCTTTCATGATCTACTCTCCTTGGATTTGGCTTGCTTAGCTAATAATTTCTTCTCTCCGCGTGTTTCAACAAACTCGTAAATCAAAGGTAGCAGAATAAGAGTGAGAAGTGTCGAGGTAATTAGCCCTCCGACAACAACAGCCGCCAGTGGTCTTTGGGTTTCCGCGCCGACACCACTAGAAAGTAGCATCGGGATTAAGCCCAAGATGGCGACGCTTGCCGTCATCATTACAGGTCGCAAGCGCATTTCTGCACCTTTACGAACGGCTTCACTCACGCTCAGTCCTTTGTCCCGAAGTTCATTGATGAAACTTAGCAACACAATCCCGTTAAGCATGGCGACCCCAAATACGGCGATGAATCCGATAGCTGAGGGTACAGACAAATACTGTCCGGAAATATACAAAGCGATGAGTCCGCCAATGGTTGCAAATGGTACATTGGCGATAATCATTGCCGCGTAACGTAGTGAATTAAATGCCGTATAAAGGAGGACAAAAATAAAGAAGATTGTCACGGGAACAATGACCCCGAGCTTCTTCATTGCGCGTTGCTGGTTTTCAAAAGCACCGCCCCATTCCACCCAATACCCGGGTGGCATGGTGAGCCCTGCCTCGATCGCAGCATTTGCGTCACTGACAAAACTGTCTACATCCCGGCCTCGAACATCCATTTGAATAACGGCATAACGCTGTAATTGTTCGCGCCTAACGAATGAATAGCCTTCCGCCGTTGTAATATTCGCAACCCTAGAGAGCGGAATAATTGCGCCGTCCCCTGTTTGCATGGGAATATTGCCAATGGCTTCGACAGATGCTTTGGCACTATTTTGATAGCGGGTTGTAATCTCAAAACGCTTCACTCCATCAATCAAAGTACTTACCGGCTCGTTTCCGATACCCGTACGGACGATTGTCAGGACATCATCAGCATTTAAACCGTAACGCGCAAGCGCTTCGCGGTTTACCTCAATACGGATTTGTGGTTTGCCAATATTTGCCTCCAAAGACAAATCCGCAACCCCGTCGACGCCAGAGAGAATTTCTTTGATTTCAGCGCTTAGGCGGTCAAGCTCTTCAAGGTCTTCACCATAGAGTTTTACAGCCAAGGTTGCTCGCACACCCGAGATGAGTTCTTCAACCCGCATTTGAATGGGTTGGGTTAAAGCAATGACAGATGTTGGTGCTACGACCTCAAGGGTTTCGCGCATGTCTTCGGCAAGTTCGGTAATATCCCGATCCCCCGGCCATTCTTCATGGGGTTTAAGGGCGGTATATATTTCCATATAATTGACGTCTGCTGTTTCTCCTTTTTCAGCACGGCCAATCATCGCTACAGTTGTTTCTACTTCTGGAAATTCTGATAATGCATTCTCAATATCTTTGGATATTTTAATAGATTGATCCAGTGAAGTAGAAGGGATCGATGATACCCGCCACATAATGGAGCCTTCTTGCAATTGCGGCATAAATTCTTTGCCAAGCAAAGGAAACAACATCAAGGAACCAATTAACAATACAACGGCACTCGACATGACCAGAGCTTTGCGTCTGAGCGCAAAGGCCAGCATTGGCAAGTATCCGCGTTTTAAAATGCGGACCAATATCGTATCTTTTTCCTCTTTGGGTTTAAGGATCAAAGAAGCCAGAACCGGAATAAGCGTTAGAGTCAAGACTAATGATCCTGCCATGGCAAAACTGATATTAAATGCCATTGGTTTGAATAATTTTCCTTCAAGGCCATCCAGGCTAAAGAGCGGCATAAAGACAATGATGATAATGGCGATGGCAAAGGTCATTGGGTTTGCTACTTCACGTGCCGCTGTTAATACGGCAGCTGTTTTATCAACTTGCCCATCCCCTTCTGATCTTCGTTCTGCCATTATGCGAAATGAATTTTCGACCATAACAACCGCTCCGTCCACCATCATACCAATCCCGATGGCAAGTCCTGCCAGTGACATTAAATTGGCGGATAGGCCAACTTGGTTCATCATGATAAAGGCAATCAGCATGGCGAGTGGTAATGCCGTAATCACGACAATTGCTGAGCGAATTTCTCCGAGAAAAAGAAACAAAACAATGGCAACCAGAATTGATCCTTCAATTAAGGCTTTCTCTGCTGTGCCTACGGCTTCTTCCACGAGATCGGTTCGTTCATAAATTGGTTTGACAATGACGCCTTCAGGCAAAGCTTTTTCAACAATTGCCACTTTTTCTTTGACACTATCGACCACTGATTTGGCATTTTCTCCCATGCGGGATAAGGCCATTCCTAATACGACTTCTTTGCCGTCACGAGTGACCGCTCCAAATCGTAAAGCGCCTTCTTGGGTAATATGGGCCACGTCTCGAATATAGACAGCTGTGCCATCAATGCTTTTGAGTTTGATGGCACCAATATCGGCTTCGTTTTTGACTAACCCAAGACCACGTACCAAATATTGTTCTGAACCTTGGTCAATATATTGGCCCCCAACTTGCCGATTATTAACTTTAAGGGCTTCCATTACGTCCGTAAATCCGAGGTCGTATTTAATCAATTTCAAGGGATCGATTTGAACTTGATATTGCCGTTCTTGACCACCCCAAGACATTACATCATCCACGCCAGGTGCGGTGCGGAGTATTAATCGTACGGTCCAATCTTGTAATGTCCGTAAGTCCATATCGGAAATATCGGCATTTAGTTCTTCATCTGCACGCTCTAGCGTATACCAGAAAACTTGCCCCAACCCAGAGGTGTTTGGGCCAAGCTCTGGGGTGCCATACCCGTCAGGAATACGGTCACCCACTTCGGCCAAGCGTTCGCTAACCAGACGGCGGGCGAAATATATGTCCATGCTGTCTTCGAAATATACGGCCACATAGGATAGCCCAAATAGGCTTACTGAACGAATTTCTTCGACGTCGGGTAATCCGGCCATGGCGGATTCAATTGGGAAGGTGAGAAGTTCTTCAACATCTTCTGCGGCAAGCCCGGGGCTTTCCGTATAAATATTGACTTGTGTGGGGGTAACATCCGGAAACGCATCGATTGGGATGGTATTAACGGCGCGGATGCCTAGAAATGCAACGACGGTAAAAGCAATGAGGATCAGTGCCTTATACCCGAGTGAAAACTCTACTATTTTATTTAACATAATTTATCCTGCTCTTGGCGCACCTTAGTGGCCATGGCCTTCGCCCATTTTCGACTTGAGAATGAGAGATTTTAATAAGAAAATTTGGGAGGTAGCAATTTCAGTATTCGCACTGATGCCGCTTTTGATTTCAACCCACGAACCACGTTTTTGTCCAAGTTCAACTGGAGTCGGGTGTAATTCATCACCTTCGACAACAAAAATGATGTTTTGCCCTTCCATGAAGGTAACAGCATCTTTTGGGGCCGCGAGCACTTTTGTTGCATTACCTGTCTGCAGATAGGCGGTGACAAATTGACCTGCATGTAAGCTATCACCTTCATTATCCATTTCAACGCGGACAGAGAAGGTGCGCGTTGCCTCGTCAATTTGGTGACCCAGTTGTAACACTTTGCCCTGTTTCCAGTCGGTTTCTTTATTCCCGTTGCCGAGCCTTACTCGAACGGGTGCGCCGATTTCAATGTTCTCTGCATCCTCACTGGATACTTTCACATTTACCCATGCGGTGCTTTCATCCGTAATTTCAAATAACACTTTACCCGGTTCAATTAATTCTCCTGTCACGAAATCATCTCTCATGACGGTTCCGGATTGACCCGCATATAGTGTGAAAACACCAATGGCTTTTGAAGCATCATTGCTGGCAAGCAATCTCTCGACGGCTTTAGGTGTCATTCCGTAAGATGCTATTTTGGCCTTGGTTAATTGCGCAGCAATTTGGGCTTCGACATAGCGGCGGTTTGCGACAACTTCTTTTCCTAGAGCTTTTACCCGCTGCCATTCTTGATTGGCAACAATAGCGTCTCCTTGTGCACCTGCAAGTTCAACACTGGTCAAGGTAACAAGTGGTGCGCCACGTCTTACATGTTGGCCAAGACGCGCGTTGCGTTTTGAAATTTGCCCTGAAATTCGCGGGGTGACATATGAAGTTTTATATTGGTTTAGGGCAATTTCTCCAGGAGCTGTCACTTCGTTTCCGAGTGTTTCCATGGTGATGTTTGCTGTATAGACACCATTTTTCATGCGTTCTGTGGCGTTCATTTCAACGACGCCTTCTTCCCCTTCATGCTCACCTTCTTCTTCGTGGGTGTCTTGCGCAAAGGCAGGGGTGGGAAATGTGTAAAATGCACTGGTTCCTAAAAGGAAAGCCATTGATAATGTGATGATGATATTTGAGTTTTTCATTTGATGGCCTCCAGCCATTGAGGAATTGAATTACTGGCATCAAGATATGCGA
>JAJRSG010000004.1 GCA_024278915.1 Alphaproteobacteria bacterium | reverse complement strand
CTATTGCCAAATCAATCATGCCAGTGACTTTGGCTTTATGAGCAGCCGTCACAACGGGGCCATAGTCGGCGTCGGGATCTGTAGAAATACCTATTTTTAAACCTTCAATAGCTGGTAGCATGTTTTCCAAGAACCGCTCCGCAGTCCCCTCACCGACGGGAACAACGACAGGCAAAGCCATGCAGCGTTCACCTGCGGAACCAAATGCCGCGCCCAAAACGTCTTGCACGGCTTGGTCCATATCAGCGTCAGGCAAAATAATGCCGTGGTTTTTAGCCCCCCCCATACATTGTGCCCGCTTGCCGTATTTGGCCGCCTCTTGGTACACATAATGAGCAATGTCAGAGGAACCGACAAAGCTAACGGCTTTTATATCTTGGTGTTGCAAGATTGCGTCAACGACTTCCTTATCACCATTGACAACATTGAGAAGACCTTTAGGGCCGCCCGCTTCGACGAAGAGTTCGGCTAAGCGCATCGGCACACTTGGGTCTTTTTCGGACGGTTTGAGGATACAGGCATTCCCAGTTGAAATCGCCATGCCAAACATCCACATGGGGATCATCGCCGGAAAATTGAACGGGGTAATGGCAGCAACAACGCCCAAGGGCTTACGAATGGAATAAACATCAATACCGGGCCCGGCCCCCATGGTGTAGTCACCTTTTTGATTTTGCGGTACGCCACACGCAAATTCAATCACATCGATCCCGCGAATAACGTCCCCGCGACTATCGGCGACGACCTTCCCATGTTCAGACGAGAGCAAGTGTGCCAGTTCTTCCATATGCTCGCCAACAAGGGTTTTAAAATCAAACATAATGCGCGAGCGGCGTTGCGGATTAACCTGCGCCCATTGGTGTTGCGCTTTCACAGCCGACGCCACAGCAAGGCTTAACTCGGTAGGCGTCCCCATGGTAACCTGTGCCTGAACAGCCCCCGTATTGGGGTTATAAATATCGGCACAACGCCCGGAAGTACCTGTTATGTTTTCCCCATCAATAAAATGACCGATTTGTTTCATAATATCCTCGCATATTTTTGCGCACTATGCGCCCTTAGAAGCAGGAACTCAATATCGCGTTTGGGGTCAAAAATTATTGCAAATTTAGGGTAATATTGAAGCACTCAGGAATAAGCATGCCGAAATCAAGCGGTGGTGAAATATTTTAGCTAGAAAGTGTTTTTTAACGCGAGAGTCTGGCAATTTGCAACTCAAGCCGCTTGACCTCACGGATCACTCGATTTGATTCCGTCCGCATCCAAAACCAAACTTTCATGAACGCAATCATCGTCATTAGAAACCATGTGGCGGCTCCCCATTTAATCTCTTGAATATTATTCTCTGCGCCAAAAAATTTCCAAGCGCAGTACGCTGCTAATGCAAAAACCATCAACATTGCAATCGTAGCAATAATCGCTGTCCAAGCTTGCCTACCTTTATATATGCTAAACCATTGGGCGTAAATTCCTTGCTCATCGAAGTGCTGCATCAACTCACAATCTTCCTCACTTAAGGCCTCTTCAATTCTTTTATCAAGTTCACTCATTTTGTTCTCCTTCTAAAACCGTCCGTAATTTCTTACGAGCGTGCATAAGGCGGGTTTTGACGGTTCCCGCCGGAACCTCCAGTGCAACAGAAATTTCAGTTACACTTAATTCTTCTGTATAAAAAAGGGCGATGACAACACGGTGAGGCGCCGATAATTGTGCAATGGCATTACGCATTTCAGTATTTTCACCTGCCTCCTGCATATCTCTAGAAGATAAGCTTTGTGGCTGTGGCTCTAAAGCGTAGCCCGCTTCTATTCGCCGTTTTCGTTGTTGCTTTCGAATGTTATCAGCTACGCGACGGGTCACAATCCGAAAGGCCCAAGACGGAAAAACCGCGGTATCTTTTAAGGCAGATATATTGCGAGCAATATCAACCCACCCTTCCTGCGCCGCTTCTTGTGCCATATCAACATCACCACATAGACGGTAAGCATGCCCGGTTAATTTGCGGTGCCAATCACGGGCAAGATGATCAAACGCTGACTTGTCTCCTGCCCGCGCCGATGCCACCAAATATTCGTTCAAAATGCGTTTAGAATTTCGCGACATAAAAGCCGTCCCTTCACTTACATATATACTATAGTCGCTCCTATGATTGAAATGGTTCAATTGCACATATATTTTTATAGAGGAAGATTACAGCTTAAGTTAGGGGTAACGGCATCTTAGATTTGTGTTGTTTTAATCTGACTATGACATCAGGATGGTTACGGTGGCGGGAATATATGGATGTTTTCATGCAAGTCTGATTGCATCTGGTGGAAAACAGGTGGTTAACTTAACAAAGCCGTTTCGGTTACTGTCACCGTAACCTAATTATCGAAAAGGGACATAATGAAGGAAAAGTTGGAAATTAAAGTTTTGATGTCAAATCAAAGAGTGTGTAATGCTTTCATTACTGTAACTACTACTCCAACTTGTGAAATTGAATTTCATGCAAAAAATTATGATATGAAAAAATTTGTTGGGTTGGACTTATTTGAGGCGGCTATGCAACTGAGAAAGTGGTTAGAAGTGAAGGGCAATTTTGCACTTTGTAATTTTTCAAGAAAAAACATTCAACCTTCTGGCATGTCGAGACAAATGTCATTTGGAAGAAAAGCATATTTGGTAAATAGTGAAGACGTTTTAAGCACTGTTGATATATTCGCTTCATGTGATATTAATCAAATTTCGAAATTTAGAGCAAGGAAATTGTTTATTGGCCAATGGGCGAAAAGTGAGAAATAGCACGGATTTAAATACTCCGCATGAAGGTGAACTAAGAGAAGCTAAACGAAACCCTAACGGTTGGATTTATCGTATAAATGGGAATTATTTACCAAATGAAGATGTCCCAGCGACAGCTATAATAGGAGCTTGGAAAGTCGACATAAATGGTAATATAATTGGAAACTTTATTCCAAATCCAAATTTTGAAAACTAAATTTATATGAAAATTGACACGGCAGATTTGAATTACGGATAGTAACCGAAACTATTCCTTATACGTCAACAATCTTATCCACGCCCTCCAAACCTAATCTATATTACCTCTGTTCCCTCGTCACAGGCGTCAGGCTAGTGTAGGTTTGAGGCGGGGGAAGGTGTCTGCGTTTATATGTTGGAGATTTACATACCAATATATTTGCGTCGCTGCGAGAGCTCAGAGGGCCGTGGCGGGAGATGTGTAAGTTTAAACATGTTTCTGAACAAATAAAAAAGGACATCACCGCGTG
>JAJRSG010000181.1 GCA_024278915.1 Alphaproteobacteria bacterium | reverse complement strand
GTCCCAAGGGTATGGCTGTTCGCCATTTAAAGCGGTACGTGAGCTGGGTTTAGAACGTCGTGAGACAGTTCGGTCCCTATCTACCGTGGGAGTAGGAGTTTTGAGAGGATCTGCCCTTAGTACGAGAGGACCGGGGTGGACATTCCTCTGGTGGAACTGTTGTCGCGCCAGCGGCATTGCAGTGTAGCTATGAATGGAAAGGATAACCGCTGAAAGCATCTAAGCGGGAAACCAGCCTCAATACTAGAGCTCCCTTGAGAGTCGTCCGAGACCAGGACGTTGATAGGCTGGGTGTGGAAGCATGGCGACATGTGAAGCTTACCAGTACTAATAACTCGATTGACTTGATTCCCATTTTATTTTCAAACGCCTGTGCGCGCTGACAAGCTCACACATGGTATTTGCCAATTTCGTGAAAACGAAAACCGATACGATATCTTTACAAATTTTACATTCCTTGTGTTAGCCGGGTGGCTATGGCAAGAGGTCCCCACCCGATCCCATCTCGAACTCGGTCGTTAAGCCTCTTCGCGCCGATGGTACTTTGTCTTAAGGCACGGGAGAGTAGGTCGTTGCCCGGCTTACACAGGGAATGTAAAAATAAAAAACCTCCTTTATGATTATTTCCCACATCCTTGCATTTCTTAGGATGAAATTGCCTGTCTGCACCTCAATGCACTTGCAATCTGTGGCGAGGCTGACTATATCAGCTTTACAGAATGATACGGCTCATATGTCGTTGATAAATATTTGACGCGGGGTGGAGCAGCCCGGTAGCTCGTCAGGCTCATAACCTGAAGGTCGTAGGTTCAAATCCTACCCCCGCAACCAAACACAAAAGCCCTCGCATCTTGCGGGGGCTTTTGTGTTTCTGCGGATCAGAATTTACATTTTATGATCTTCATGTGTAACCTGAAGGCTTTGAAGCTAGTCGGGTAAAACTCAAAAAAACCTCTGCGGAAACATTTACAAGTAGGCAATTGTGCTATGCCTTTTCAACGGTTTATTAATCCATTTTTAGTTCTAGTTTTTTTGATTTCTTCATTATTTTCAATGAGGTGGTTTTGGAGTTTTTTTAAACCAACCCTAACATCCTTTCGCTCATTATTGCATTTTTTCTTTTTCGTATAACCGTTTTTGTTTTCTTCATCCCAGAGAAGAGCCTTGTCGACGGTTTGAGCTAACTTAACAGCATCCCCAAATGCCCATTCATTGATTTCTTGACCCGTGGTATATGATAATGCGTCAAATAACGCACTGTCTATCGGGCCTCCGAATCCCGTTATTTGCGCCTTAAACGGCAGTCCATTTGTCGTGTTTATTTTTTTTGATTTTTTGCATTTCAGATGAACGCGATATCTCAACTGGCCTGTATAAAACCAAAATGCAGCATCATCTTTCTTTCCACTATCCATTAAAGATTGTGCGTAAACATAATAAACAGCTGGATGTTGGTTTGCCAAATCGTCAGGATTTATCGCTTCCTGTTTTATAATTTGGGCGTTACTTTCGAATGATAATTGACACAAAACCGCTGAAGCAAGGATTATAGGTACCATTTTTAGCCGTATCATGCTTCGCCTTACTTCTACATTTTTATTCCCAGTAAGAAGGACTATAGCATTAGTTGTATAAAAGTCAAAACTAACTTAACTAGGGGGCCGGCACACTAAAATATTTTCAAAATCACGGAGAGTGCTGGTTAATTCTTCCGGACCAACCTGAAGGTCGTAGGTTCAAATCCTACCCCCGCAACCAAACACAAAAGCCCTCGCATTTTGCGGGGGCTTTTGTGTTTCTAACGTATGGAATGTCGCGCTGTGAATTTTCTTATTTTCTTTGTTGGTTACTTTCCATTTCCATCTCGAATATAGACGCGTTTGCATCTTTGGCCCAAGTGGGTG
>JAJRSG010000180.1 GCA_024278915.1 Alphaproteobacteria bacterium | reverse complement strand
CTTGAAAATTGAAGAAAATGCAGTGCTGGAATGGTTGCCACAAGAAACGCTTGTATTTGAAGGTGCGCGAATAGTGTCGAATGTTCGTGTTGATCTGGTTAATAATGCTCGGTTTATCGGCTGGGAAATATTGGCATTAGGCCGCCCAGCAGCTAATGAAGGTTTTAAACAAGGAGAAGTGCTATTGAATTGGCAGGTTTTTCGTGATGGAATGCCTTTGTTTTTAGAAAAAATGCAACTGGATTCGACCGCTTTTTCGGCGCGCTGGGGGCTTAATAGCCATTCCAGTTTTGGTACTTTCTTTGCTATAGGTGCTTCGATTGCAAATTTAGAGGCAATAAGAAGCTTAATTGCAGATACTCCAGGACAAGGCGTTACGTTAATAGATGATTTGTTGATTTGTCGAGCCATTGCCGACACTACATTGCCTGTTCGCCAGTTTTTTGAACAGGTACGCTCAATAATTCGTCGGGATATAGTGCAGCAAGAACCCTATACACCAAGAATTTGGGCAAGCTGATGTTGATTCTTATTCTCTTTTTTTAAGGTAAATTATGCAACTTTCTCCACGTGAAAAAGACAAATTATTGATTTTTACTGCGGGTCTATTAGCTGAAAGACGCAAGGCACGCGGTCTTAAATTAAATCATCCAGAAGCCATTGCTTTTATATCAGCCGCCGTGATGGAAGGTGCGCGTGACGGCCAGACCGTGGCGCAACTCATGGCGTATGGTCGTACCTTACTAAATAGGGAAGATGTCATGGACGGTATTTGTGAAATGTTACATGATGTTCAAGTAGAAGCCACATTTCCTGATGGAACCAAGCTGGTTACCATTCATAACCCGATTGAATAGAGGACGCTTATGATTCCAGGTGAAATATTAGTCGCAGAGGGCGATATAGAATTGAATGCTAATTTGATTGCCATCAAGCTGACGGTTGCCAACACCGGTGACCGGCCGATCCAGGTTGGGTCTCATTATCATTTTTTTGAAACCAATCCAGCACTTGATTTTGATAGAGATAAAACGCTGGGTTATCGCCCCGATATTGCAGCGGGTACAGCCATCCGTTTTGAACCCGGTCAAACCCGGGAAATACAACTGGTGCCGTATGCTGGGCTACGTAATATCTACGGTTTTCGGCAGGAAATAATGGGCAGCCTAGAGGATCAATTATGAGTAAAATAAGTCGTCAGGCCTATGCTGAAATGTTTGGCCCTACAGTGGGCGACAGAGTAAGACTGGCAGATAGTGAACTGTTTTTGCAAGTGGAAGAAGATCGTACCGTATATGGAGATGAAGTCAAATTTGGTGGCGGCAAAGTCATTCGTGATGGCATGGGTCAAAGTCAATGTGATGCCAGTGTCTCAATGGATTTAGTCATTACCAATGCACTGATTATCGATCACTGGGGGATTATAAAAGCAGATGTCGGTATAAAAAACGGGCGGATTGCAGCCATTGGTAAAGCAGGGAACCCTGATACACAGCAAAATGTAGATATTATTATCGGCATTGGTACTGAAATTATTGCCGGAGAAGGCAAAATTTTAACGGCTGGAGGCATAGACGCACATATCCATTTTATTTGTCCGCAACAAATTGAAGAAGCATTAATGTCTGGTGTGACCACCATGTTAGGCGGTGGTACCGGGCCTGCAACGGGTACAAATGCAACCACCTGTACTCCAGGGCCTTGGAATTTACAGCGCATGTTGCAATCTCTGGATAGCTTTCCAATGAATTTTGGTTTGATGGGTAAAGGCAATGGCAGTTTGCCTGCTGCATTGGAAGAACAAGTCAGAGCCGGTGCAATGGGGCTAAAATTACATGAAGACTGGGGCACAACCCCAGCGTCTATTGATTGCTGTTTAGCCGTAGCCGAACGCTATGATGTTCAAGTTGCGATTCATACGGATACTTTAAATGAATCGGGTTTTGTTGAAGATACCCTTGCCGCTTTTAAAGACCGTACCATTCATACGTTTCATACCGAAGGTGCCGGTGGTGGGCATGCCCCCGATATTATAAAAGCCTGTGGCTTTGCTAATGTGTTACCGTCTTCAACCAATCCCACTCGGCCATATACCGTAAATACAGTGGATGAGCATTTAGATATGCTGATGGTTTGCCATCATCTTGATCCTAATATTGCGGAAGATGTAGCTTTTGCTGAGTCGCGTATTCGTAGAGAAACTATTGCTGCGGAAGATATTTTACATGACCTGGGCGCATTTTCCATGATTGCTTCTGATTCACAGGCTATGGGGCGCGTTGGCGAAGTGATTATCCGCACCTGGCAAACAGCACATAAAATGAAAGTTCAACGAGGCAGTCTGCCAGAGGACTCAAGCCAGAACGATAATTTTAGAATTAAACGCTATATTGCCAAATACACTATTAACCCGGCAATTAGCCATGGTATTTCACACGAAGTCGGCTCAATTGAGACAGGAAAGTTAGCCGACCTAGTACTGTGGGATCCTGCTTTTTTTGGAGTAAAACCCAGTCTGGTTTTAAAAGGTGGCATGATTGCAGGGGCAGCAATGGGTGACCCCAATGCGTCTATACCCACGCCACAACCGGTGCATTATCGCCCTATGTTTGCATCTTTTGGTAGTGCTTGCCATGCGACTTCATTATTATTTTTACCAAAAGCAGCGGTGGAAGATAACTTAGCCTCTAAGATAAAATTAAATTCAAAAATTGGCATCGTTGCCAATACCCGAAACATAGGCAAGAAACAGATGATTCATAATGATTACCAGCCTAAGATTGAAGTCGCCCCACAATTGTATACAGTGAGAGCCGATGGTGTATTGTTGACTTGTGAGCCGGCAGAAAAGTTACCTTTTGCACAACGTTATTTTTTATTTTAAGAATGATT
>JAJRSG010000179.1 GCA_024278915.1 Alphaproteobacteria bacterium | reverse complement strand
TTGAAAATCAAAACCGAATGCAGTTCTATATGTACGAATAATTACATCTGTACACACACCTGTATCGCTGTCGACGTCACCACCTGGATAGCTTAATTTTACATATTTTGGATCATAGCGCACAGACAACAAAGTTCGCTGCTGCGCTGTCTGTACAACAATGTCTGCCGACGACGCTGCAAACGCAGAAACCCCGCTTGATAACAGGACAAAACCACACGCCACAATGGATACAAAATTACGCATAAGAGGTGACTATAACAGATAGATATTAAAGAAGAAATAAACGAGCGCACAAAATTGTGATTACAATACAGTAATTTTTTCGTCACAATTATAAGTAATCAGAACACTAAAACAAAAACTGCCAACAATAAAATGCCGTAAACAATTTTGTCTGCCTGTGGACTTTTCGGCTTTAAACGGTAACATCTGCGGACAAAGTGCTGGCAATTATCAGAATATAATTTGTATTTTTTCCCTAATTTTGTACGAGCGTGGGCAAGCGCCACATGGGGTGACACTTCAGATAATGGCCCCACATTAGTTACCCGTCGTCCGGCGCTAAATTGCCCTAAAGTTTCCTCAACAACATAACCATTACGGCGAGAGTTGGAAATCACTGTTCCCTCATCCGTATAAATGCCTTCATGAATGACAAACCCGTAAACCGTTACACGTAAAACATCGCCAAGTTGATATGCCATCACTTTCTCCTTTCACATATTGATAAACGATATGTGTGAGATTGCAAGATATAACCACACGCCAAGCCTGCACGGGAAAGTGTTTTACAAAACATGTCCGATAAGGGCCAAAACCTTAATCACCATCCCTTTAATAGGCATAATAGTCTAATATTGAAATAATATGAGGTATTTTTATTCTTATTTTGCAATATTATAGAATTAAAACGCATTTCACCTTGTCTTGCCATCTTTTATTGCGTACACACTTAGGCAAGCACAAAACAGAAATAAATTTTTATGATTTTAAACTCGGCACATATTACCAATACAGAAATCGTTTCTGTCAACACTATTGCTGTGTCTACAAAACGCCTACTCCTCGTGGTGGGTGTGGAAATTATTAATATTAGCAATACTAGCGGGATGTAAAATTAGAATATGAATTTATCAACCCGCTCCCTAACCAGAGCGGGTTTTTTTTTGACAGAACATGAGATGTAAAGAGCCGAAAATGACAAACAAAAACAGTGATGCAATTTTAAAAGGAAATGCCCGTGCCCCTGCACGGGCCATGATGCGTGCGGTCGGCATGCAAACAGAGGATTTCAAGAAACCAATCATTGCTGTATTTAATACATGGACCAATATGGGACCATGTAATATGGATTTGGACAAATTAGCGGTTCCTGTTCGGGCCGGTATTCGTGCCGCAGGCGGATGGCCCGTCGATTTTAATGCGATCGCTATTTCAGACGGGATCACTATGGGAAGCGAAGGCATGCGCGCCAGTTTAATGTCTCGTGAAGTTATTGCCGATAGTATTGAACTAGCTGTACGAGGCCATTCTCTGGACGGGGTGGTCGTCTTGGTTGGTTGTGACAAAACTATTCCAGCGGCTGCCATGGCCCTCGCCCGTATGAACATTCCCGGAATTATCGTTTACGGCGGCTCCATCAAACCCGGCAAGCATGCAGGAAAGGATTTATCTGTTCAAGATGTATTTGAAGCTGTCGGCGCGCACGCTTCCCATATTATTGACGACGCAGAATTAGAAGCCGTTGAAAAATCAGCCTGCCCCGGTGCCGGAGCATGTGGCGGACAATTCACAGCCAACTCTATGGCCATGGCAATGACATTCTTAGGGCTTTCCCCCATGGGGCTAAATGACATTCCCGCCACTAGCGACGCTAAAAATGATGCTGCATTTAAAGCCGGCGAAACATTAATGGACGCTGTACGGGAAAATCGCTTACCTCGCCACATGATTACTGATAATGCACTACGTAACGCCGTCACCGCCATGACAGCTACCGCAGCTTCTACCAATGCCATCTTGCACTTACTGGCCATCGCCCGTGAAGCAGGTGTTGAATTTGACATCGATGTATTTGATGAAATTTCCCGCTCAACTCCTGTGATTGGCGACCTAAAACCCGGTGGCCAATATATGGCGTTCGACCTCTATGAAGCGGGCGGGTCAGCTCTCGTTGGTAAGCGATTAAAAGAGGATGGGCGCCTTTTGGCAGCCGCGACAGTAACTGGACGCTCTATTTTTGAAGAAGTTGATGACGCCGTCGAAGCCCCTAAGCAAA
This sequence comes from Alphaproteobacteria bacterium, assembly GCA_024278915.1. Lineage (GTDB taxonomy): Bacteria > Pseudomonadota > Alphaproteobacteria > Caulobacterales > Maricaulaceae > Robiginitomaculum_A. The sequence continues at coordinate 4,977 of JAJRSG010000179.1, read as the reverse complement.
AAGTAGTGCGTTCATTTTCTTCCCCCGTAAAATCACGAGGTGGTTATGGCATTTTATATGGTGATCTTGCCCCTGAAGGCTGTGTTGTAAAACTCGCTGGTCACGGCGCCTTGAACTTTAGCGGCCCCGCCCGCGTCTTTAATAGCGAGGAAGCTTGCTTTGAGGTCGTTGAAAACAACGGCATCCAAAAAGGGGATGTGATTATTATCAAAAACGAAGGGCCATGTGGTGGCCCTGGTATGCGCGAAATGCTTGCCGTCACCGCCGCGCTTGTCGGCCAAAACCTCATAGACGATGTTGCTCTCATTACCGATGGCCGCTTTAGTGGTGCCTCGTACGGATTTGTGATTGGCCACGTCGCCCCCGAGGCAGCCCATGGTGGCCCGATTGCTTTTGTAAAAAACGGTGACATGATTTCCATTGATGTCGAGGCCCGCACAATTAATGTGGACGCAGATCTTAAATCTCGCGCACAAAGTTGGACACCTCCTGTCCCCAAATACACAAGCGGTGCCTACGCCAAATACGCAAAACTCGTCGGCTCTGCTTCTAAAGGCGCCCTTACCAGCTTTCCATTTTCAAAACCCTAAAGAGAGATCAACATGACTTTACAAATTTCCTACGACAAAGATTGCGACCTATCGATTATTAAATCCAAAAAGGTCTGCATTATCGGCTTTGGCAGCCAAGGCCACGCTCATGCACTTAATCTTAAGGACAGTGGCGTTGAGGTGATTGTTGGCTTGCCTGAAAGCTCCGCAACGCGCAAAAAAGTAATCGCAGGTGGCCTGCAAGTAAAAACACCGTCCGAAGCCGTAAAGGGTGCTGACGTCGTGATGCTTCTCGCACCGGACGAATTCCAAGCTAAAATCTACCGTGAAGATATCGAACCAAATATCAAAGAAGGCGCTGCCCTTGCCTTTGGGCACGGCTTTGCCATTCACTACGGGCAAATCATGCCACGTCGCGACCTAGATGTGATTATGATTGCCCCGAAGGCCCCCGGTCATACCGTACGCTCTGAATTTGCTGGCGGGCGCGGCATTCCTGATCTTATTGCGGTTTTCCAAGACGCAAATTCAGGCTTCGCCATTGAACTTGCCAAGTCCTATGCTTCTGCCATTGGCGGCGGGCGCACAGCCATCATTCACACCACTTTCAAAGACGAAACCGAAACAGATTTATTTGGCGAGCAAGCGGTACTTTGCGGCGGTGCCGTCGAATTAGTGAAAATGGGATTTGAGACTTTAGTCGAAGGCGGATACGCACCTGAGCTTGCCTATTTTGAGTGCTTGCACGAATTAAAACTCATTGTTGATCTGATGTATGAAGGCGGCATTGCCGATATGAATTACTCCATTTCTAACAATGCCGAATACGGAGAATATGTCACTGGCGACAAAGTCATAAATGAACAATCTCGCGCCGCCATGCGCCAAGCGTTGAAGAACATTCAAAATGGTGATTATGCCAAAAGTTTCATTCAGGAAGGCGCACTTGGATATCCGTCCATGACAGCAAGACGTCGTAATAACCAAGCTCACCTCATCGAAACTACAGGTGAGAAACTCCGCGATATGATGCCGTGGATCAAAGCCGGAAAAGTTATTGATAAAGAAAAGAACTAATGACACACGAACCCAAATCAGGCGCACAACTCCTTATCGACAATCTCAAGGATCAAGGCGTTAAAATCATATTCGGTTACCCAGGCGGCGCAATTATGCCCGTCTATGATGTGTTACCTGGCAGTGGTTTAAAGCACGTTTTGGGGCGCCATGAACAAGGTTGTGCTATGGCTGCCATTGGCTATGCCCGTGCTACCGGTAAAGTAGGCACCTGTATGGCAACCTCGGGGCCAGGAGCTACAAACCTAGTCACAGGAATTGCCGAAGCTTATCTGGATAGTGTGCCAGTTGTCTTTATTACGGGCCAAGTACCGTCTGATTTAATGGGAACAGATGCCTTTCAGGAAGTCGACATTTTCGGTATCACTCTGCCCGTGGTTAAGCATAGCTATATCGTCCGCGACCCTGCCGATATACCAGGCATGTTAGCCGAAGCATATTTCATTGCTGCAGAAGGTCGTCCCGGCCCAGTCCTTATCGACTTGCCCAAAGACGTGGCCAATGCTGTCACAACTAAACGGCACAGATGGCGGCCTTATCCTAAGGTTAAGCCTGAAATGGGAAGTTCCGAACATATCAAAACATGTGAAGACATGATGCGAGAAGCAAAGAAACCGCTATTATATATTGGTGGGGGCATTGCCCAAGGCAATGGTGTGAACGAGCTGCGTGCTCTTGTTGAACGTACAGAGATTCCTGTAGTTTCAACCCTAAAGGGCCTCGGCGCTATGCCATCCGATCATCCACATTTTTTAGGCATGTTGGGCATGCATGGATTAAAAGCAGCCAATTATGCGGTCCAAGAAGCTGACCTTTTGATCGTTGCAGGCGCGCGGTTTGATGACCGTGCCACAGGAAAATTAGATACATTTGCTCCAAATGCAAAGATCATCCACATGGACATTGATGTTGCCGAAATCAACAAACTTCGTAAAGCCGATATTTGGTTAGAAGGTAGTTTAAAGAAAAATTTAGCAGCCTTAAACCCCGGCAAATCAAGCGCAGATGAATGGCGTAAATTATGTTATGAACGACGCGAAGAATACACTTGGGATTATAACGCTCCAGGTGAAGGCGTATATGCGCCCAAACTTTTGCACGATTTAACAAGACGCGCGCCGGAGAATGCCATCATTACCTGTGATGTTGGCCAACACCAAATGTGGACAGCCCAGCATTGTTATTTTGATGATCCAAAAGATCACATTACATCGGGCGGACTTGGCACAATGGGTTTCGGAGTTCCCGCAGGTCTTGGCGCGCAACTTGGTTGCCCTGACCGCACCGTGATTACGGTGTCAGGGGATGGGTCTATCATGATGAACATTCAAGAATTGGCAACCTTAAACCGTTACCAAATTCCTTTGAAAATTGTCCTGCTCGACAATGGTGTTCTTGGTATGGTTCGCCAATGGCAAGAAGTTTTCTTTGACGAAAATTATTCCGAAGTCGACCTTTACGATAACCCTGACTTCGCCAAACTTGCGCGAGCCTTTCAAATCGATGCCTTTACTGTAACCAAACGCAGCGAAGTTGACGCAGGCATTGATAAGCTCTTGGCCGCTAAAGGCCCAACCCTCATGCACGTTAAAATTAGCGCATCAGAAAACGTCTGGCCACTCGTGCCACCAGGGCGATCTAATGCCGATATGATGGAGCGATAAGACATGCCTCTTTTCTTACTAATAATTTCTCTTACTGCCTACTCTCCCCAACATAAGTGGGTGCTTAGCCCTAATACCAAACCTTTCGGAGCTGAAAAGTGACTGACCTACAAGCAGATAAAACCTTTGAACGTTCTGGCGTGTCAGGGAAATTAAAAATTGTTTTACACGATGTCTCGGGGACACTCCTGCGTACACTGGGCACCATTGAGAGACGGGGGTATGACTACCGTGATGTCCATTGTACGCAGCGCGTGGACGGGGATTTTGATTTACTCGTCGCCATTGAAGACCTCGGCGGACCTCGCAATCTCGACACACTCTGCAAGCAATTAGAACGGCTTTATAATGTGGCTTCTGCAGAAAAAATTGGACGAAGATCACGGGCTGAGTGGGCGTAATAAGGAACAAGTACAATGAGTGACAAAGTAAAAATATTTGATACCACATTACGCGATGGTGAACAGGCACCAGGGTTTTCCATGGGCGGAGAACAAAAACTTCGCATGGCGCGTGCACTTTCGGATCTAGGCGCTGATATTATTGAAGCAGGTTTTGCAATTGCCTCGCCTGGGGATTTTGACGCCGTGCAAACCATTGCAAAAGAAATCACTGAAACAACTATATGCTCATTAGCAAGATGTAATTCCAGCGACATTCACGCCGCAGGAGATGCCATCGCGCCAGCTAAAAAATCTCGTATCCATGTATTTATTGCCACCTCACCTCTTCATCGTGAATACAAATTGAAAATGAGCAAAGACCAAGTTTTAGAGCGAGCCATCAGCAGTATTGGGCACGCATTAGAATACACTGACGACGTAGAGTTTTCTGCTGAAGATGCCATTCGAACAGAAAGAGATTACCTTAAAACTGTCGTCGAGGCTGCCATCGCAGCAGGGGCACGCACCATCAATATTCCTGACACGGTCGGCTATACAACCCCTGAAGAAATCACAGATTTATTTCGCTTCCTGACAACCGAAATAGAGGGGGCCAACAAAGCAATATTCTCAACCCATTGTCACGACGACCTGGGACTTGCCGTTGCCAATTCTTTGGCCGCCGTTCGCGGCGGGGCGCGGCAAATCGAATGCGCTATGAACGGCATCGGAGAACGGGCAGGAAATTGCGCCCTTGAAGAAGTGGCCATGGCTCTACGTACACGCCGTGATTTCTTCCATCTTGATACCAATATCAATGCACAAAAAATAAATATGGTTTCAAAAATGCTGTCGTCCATTACGGGTAACCCAGTCGCCCGTAATAAAGCCATTGTCGGTCAAAATGCCTTTGCCCACGAAAGCGGCATTCATCAACACGGCATGCTTGCAAACCGGGAAACCTACGAGATTATGAAGCCCGAAGACATTGGCCTTGAAAAAGACAATCTGGTTCTTGGTAAACATTCCGGACGAGCAGCCTTGAAACATCGAGCCGAAAAACTTGGTTTCACATTATCAGATAACCAACTGCAATCAGTATTTATCGATTTCAAAACATTGGCTGATGAAAAAAAAGAAGTCTTTGACGCTGATATTGAGGCCTTGGTATTAGGCGAAGCCATAAGCGCCGGCGGACCTTGGGCCATTGATAGCCTATATGTAAGCGCTGGCTCGGACGCCGATAACTCTCCAGAGGCAAGCATCCAGCTTTCCCACAAAGATGGGCGAGTGGTAAAAGGG
>JAJRSG010000178.1 GCA_024278915.1 Alphaproteobacteria bacterium | reverse complement strand
CCTTTGAAAATCGTGCGAGGTTCTGGCTCTCCGTTGCGCGTTCTTGCTTTGGTACCGTAGGCTACTCAGCAGCCCGAATAAGGGGTGACGTTTTGGCAAGGGCTTTAGCGAGTTCTTGCCCTTCTTCGTCTTGTAAGGCGGTGCCTTTTAAATTGCTTAAGAGGTTAGCTGCTTGTGGCTGATGTTTAAAGCCTTCATAAGCCTGCATGATTGCTGCGGTATTGTGCAGACCCCGTTCATAAGTATCCGAATAGCCTTTTAATAATCTTTGCATACCTGAAAGTTCACAAGCCAGTTCGTAATTTTGCGGGCATATACTTATGATTTCGTTCATCCAGATCTCAATTCGCGTAGTTTCATTTTTAAATCGCATGCTTTTACGTCTGATACCTTTTAGCCTTCCCATAAAGTATAAGAGCAAAAAACCTCTTAATTTGGTCGTTGAGATGCGTCGTCCTTTTTGAAATAACTTTGAGAGTAAACGTCTGTTGAGTAAGAATTTGCCAAGACTATTCGGTAAAATATCACACAGTTCTTCCAACCGTGGATGCATATATTCAGAAACATTTACAATTTGTTTTTCTTCGGCTTTAACTTCATGTCGGAAGCGTTTAAATCGCGTGCTACGTGTTTTAAGGTCTGCCACTCTAATGGTATCATCATAAGCCATCGCAAGCGCAAGATAACGCGCCATTTCATTGGTGAGGTGCCAATGTTTTTCAGGGCTATCCAGTGCTTTAATTATCTCAAGCCTGTCTAGGTAAAGGTTAGCATAAGCTGGGTCTTGGAAATCTGTCAGCTTTTGTAGGCCATGAAGGGTTGTCATTCGTACGTGCGGCGGGAAATTATCATTTAGTCGATTAAGAAGGGGGGAGATAGATTTAGAGGCCGTAGATTTTGCAGGCTCCTTACTTTTGCTTTCTTTGTTTGTATTATGTGTTTGCGCTTGTTGATAGCCTGCCGAAAACCCTCGCATATTAGCTTCCACGGCTCGACCTGATATGGTGATCGTTTCTTCAAATACGGCACGGTCAAATGGTAATGCATCTGACCCTGCAAGGGCGCCAAATAAAACAGAACTGATGATGGAATTTGAATCTCGGGCCGCTTTATCCATATCAAAACAAATATATTTAGCGGCAGTTTCTTCAGATAATGTTTTTACATTGGATAGTTCGCGTCTTCCATCTCCCATGATCTGCTTCTCGACAATAGCATAATCTCGATGATCTGAGGCAATGAGTGTGGTTTTCTTACTAATAAACCCACGCATTAAAGCGCGCCCAGCTTCCATCATTTCGGAGGCAATAACAATGTCTACATCACCTGGGATAGGGGTGAGGGCAAGGATGGGAAGTTGTTTAGATTTTGTGGCGAGATGTTTGGGGAAAAGTTCAATATAATAGATGGTGGCCCCAGTGCGCTGTGCGACACCCGGCACAGAAGTATACTGTGCGAGGAACCCTTGCTGTTCTGCCATATCCAAAATCCATTTGGATAATACGCCGCCACCTTGTCCGCCCATGGCGATGATGGCAATATTGATAGGTTTGTCTTTTGAGATCTTGGCCATCTTTATATTTCCCCAAAACTATGCTTTGCGCGGCGTTTGTCACCACGGGCTTGTAGAGAGTTGATGATAATATTTCTTAAGCTTGCACGAAATTTATCCCAAGGGTTTGGGTTATATATGAGGTCAGCACGGTAAAAAGATGGGCATAAAACTGCTGCGTGACTGACTTCGCCGCAAACGCCGCAGCCGACGCAATCATTGTTGACGTGGGCAACTGGATCTTCGCGTAGTGGGTCTGGGTTGTCTTTAATCGTTAAGGAAGGACAGCCTGATAGGCGGATGCACGCATGATCACCTGTGCAGGTATCAGGGTCTACCCCAAAGCGAGAGCGGACAATCCGTTTTCCGTCTTTGATCATTTTGTTACGAATTGGTTTTTCTCGTCTTTGGCGGTTTAACATGCATTCGCTTTGCGCTAAAATAACCTTGGGACCTTTGTCGGATGTAGTTAGGGCTTCTGTCAACGTTTTCGTCATGGCGCCAAGGTCATAAGTGTTGACTGATCTTTGCCATTTTATCCCCAATCCTGCGATTGCTTTGCTGATTGGATTGTTCGTTGTTTTGGTTTTGTTGAGTGCGCGCGAAGATAGAATGTCTTGTCCGCCAGTGGCTGCACTATACCCGTTGTCAACGATAACAAGTATATTGTCATTTTTGTTGAAAACCGCATTGCCGACACCGCTTGTGAGGCCATTGTGCCAAAAACCACCATCTCCCATAATAGAGATGGTTCGCTTGTCTGATTGTGTGTTAAAGGCACTAGCCCCTGACCAGCCTAGGCCGTAACCCATTGTCGTGTTACCTATATTGAATGGGGGTAAAATAGAAAATAGATGGCACCCAATGTCGCAACTAACATGGATATTGCCAAGTTTACGCTGCACGAGTTTCATGGCGGTGAAGATTGGCCTTTCTGGGCAACCTGTGCAGAACCCAACGGGGCGACCTGGCACGGTTTTCTCTAGGGCCTGTTGGTTTTTTACTGAAATGGCGTCTCTGGGTTTGGCGGTTTTTGCCAGTAGTTTTTGCGCCCCCAAACCAAAAAACTTGCGCAAGCCTTCTGTCAGTACCTGACCCGTATATTCTCCTGCCATGGGAAGAACATCCTTGCCGTATATTCTGGCTTTGATATCTTGGCGACGTAAGACTGTGTTGATATAGTGTTCAATATATTCCGGTTGCCCTTCTTCGACAATAAGGATTGATTTTTTATCGAGGCAAAATCCTGCAATTTCGTCATCAACCATTGGGTAGGTCACATTCATGCAATAAATGGGAATGTCTGTTTCACCGTAGATATCGGCTAGTCCTAATATATAAAGTGCGCGCATTAGTGTATTGTAAAGGCCGCCCTGTACGATGATGCCAGTTTTGCCTTTATAGCCCCCTAAAAATTCATTGAGCTTGTTGTCTTTTATGTATTTTACTGCGGCGGGCCACCTATGTTCGACTTTTTCAATTTCGTGTTTAAAATTAGAGGGCGGTAAGACCACGCGGTCATAATCGCGTACAGGGTTTTCCATAGCTTCACGTAAGGTGAAGGCTGGCTTTTTGTTTTGCTTGGCAGTGAATTGTCCATGTACATGGCAAGCACGAATACGTAATTCGAGCATAACTGGTGTGTTGGAGGCTTCTGATAGTTCAAATCCTTTCTCGACCATATCAACAATTGAGGGGAGGTTGGGGCGAGGGTCCAATAGCCAAATTTGAGATTTCATTGCAAATGCATGGGATCGTTCCTGCATAATGGAGGACCCTTCACCGTAATCTTCACCAATGATAATTAGGGCGCCTCCCATGACGCCGCTAGAGGCGACGCTAGCAAGGGCATCGGAAGCCACATTAGTTCCGACTGTAGATTTCCATGTGACAGCGCCGCGTAGTGGGTAGTTCACAGAGGCGGCAAGCATAGCTCCAGCGGCTGCTTCTGAGGCACTAGCTTCGAAATGTATGCCTAAGTCATTGAGAATATCTTCGGCGTCTGCAAGAACGTCCATTAAGTGTGAGATGGGTGCGCCTTGATACCCACCAACATAGGCTACGCCAGACTGAAGTAGGGCTTTGGTTACGGCTAATATACCTTCGCCGCGAAATTCCTCACCATCACCGATTTTTAAGTCCTGAACTTCTTTATGAAAGGATCGTTCTGCCATTTATCCTGCCCTATATATTGTTTTGTATTGTTTAAATAAATATATTTGTAAAATCAATTGATTTGTATTTTTATTTTGGTATGTTGACATAATATATTTTATAACTAAAATAAAAACTGATGTTAAATGTGAAATATGAGAATGTAGTATGACCAGAAACACCGAAGCCTTTGATAAGTGGATCAGGGGCGCCTTCGTGGAGATGAATACTGAGCTTGAAAATATGTATTTCGAGCAAGAAGACCGTTCAGTCGTGAGTGGGGTTGGTGATGGGATCAAGACCCAAATCCGTGATGAAGGGAATAGCTTTATTATTCAACTTGGTGCTGAAGGGAATACCGGGGCTGGGTTTGAAACAGCTTTTGACGTGCTTGGAAATTTGGGTTTTTATTTTGCGTCATTACGGCGGCATGGCCTTACAAACCCAGATATAGAAACTAAGTCCCCATTTGAAGAAGCGTCTGCGCTTGGTTTGCATCTTGCGGCTTCTTTAGGGGTGACCCCCCGCTTTGCAACATCACATTTGGCAACGCATAATTTTGCTGTAAACGGGATAATAAAATCGTTTACATCAATTGATGAGGAGTTGTTTTTTCTTGCTTATAATACTCGCGGTATTTTTGCTTATAAACGTGCCGCTGACGCATTAGAACGAATATTGCCGCTCGGCGTTTCCCATCCTATCACTGCCGTACTACTTCAAAATGCCAAAGACGCGTTAAAAGATGTGATTTTATATAATAAAGTTCTGTTTGACGATTTAGATGTGGACAGATTTTTTTATAGTGTGCGCCCTTATTATAAGCCTTACCGTGTTGGTGATCATATATACCGTGGTGCAAATGCTGGCGATTTTTCAGGTATAAATGAGATCGATTTACTTTTGGGCTTGTGTACAGCAAAAGACGCTTATTATTCACAATCTCTTGTCGATAAAATGTTGTTCATGATGCCGGATTGCCAAAGGCGTTTGCGAGAATGCATGAAAAAGACATCGATTATGGATGAGTTTCTACTGTGTGCAGAAACATCTAAAGATCAACCTTGGTTCAAAGAGAATGTCTCCATATTTTTGGAAGTATGTAAATTACATGGTTATGGTGCCGCACAGCACCATAACATGCTGGTTAAAAAATATATTGAAAAACCATCAGAACAGCTTCCGCAAGAAGAGTTACAACAAGTGACGGCTAGTGGACCACCATTACCTGTATTACTTGATTCTTTAGAAAAGCTCAGAGATTTGCGACTGGCAACCAAACGTGATGACATGTCTACGCGCTATGATGATGTTGAGCTTTTAACTGAACTGGTCAGCTAATATGGCATATCATGCACTGATAACAGGAGGTGGTACAGGAATTGGCCTTGCGTGCGCCAATAAGCTTCGCAGTAATGATGTGCATGTCGTGATTGCGGGTCGGGATAAGACTCGTCTTAAAAAAACAGGCCTTCCTTACGTTGTTATGGATGTTACGGATCCAAATAGTGTGAAGCTTGCTTGCGAACAAGCCAGTAAAGAAAATGGACCGATTGATTTTTTTATTGCAAATGCAGGTGCGGCTAAAACGGCGCCGGCATTAAAGACTTCTTTAGATCTGTGGAATGAGATGATCTCGGTGAATATGACGGGGGCATTTTTGTGTGCACAAGCTATTTTACCGGGAATGGTCGAGCGTAAGTTTGGTCGTTTTATTGTAATGGCTTCAACGGCGGCGATGAAAGCATACCCTTATACAATGGCGTATACGGCGGCTAAACATGGTGCGCTTGGTATGGTGCGAAATTTGGCGCTGGAATTGGCAAAAACCGGCGTGACGTGTAATGCAATTTGTCCAGGGTTTACGGACACAGATATTGTACGTGGAGCCGTTGAGAGCATTATTTGCAAAACAGGAAAAAGCGAGGTGGAAACCTTGCAAGAATTTACAAAAAATAATCCAATGAACCGCTTGATAACACCTGAGGAAGTCGCGGAATGTGTCGCTTATTTATGCAGTAAGGGGGCCGCTTCGGTAAATGGTCAAGCTCTTTTGATTGATGGCGGCGAGGTGATTTCGTGAGTGTAGCAACGGGACAAGATAAGCTACGTGCTTGGCTATCTTTGCTGAACAATGCCATGGGGCTTAAGAAAGATATTGATAAAAAACTTTCTAATAATTTTGGTATGTCCTTATCACGTTTTGATGTTCTTTCTGCTTTGGAGCGAGGTGGGGCTGATGGCTTGAAGGCAGGAGCGCTTACGAAAATGTTGGTGGTCAGCGATGGAAATACTACGCAGGTAACAGATAAACTTGTACGAGACGGTTTGGTAACACGTACTAAAAGTGCAAAAGACGGGCGGGTGGTTATTTATACTTTGACTGCTGACGGGGCAGAGATTTTCAAGGAAATGGCTGCCAATAATAAGCAATGGGTGTCTGATGCCTTTGCCGCTTTTAGT
>JAJRSG010000177.1 GCA_024278915.1 Alphaproteobacteria bacterium | reverse complement strand
TATGGCTGGCATGACGGCACGTAAAATGTCACCTCTGTGGCCCGCGTTATATGGTGTTGAAATTATTCGCCCTTTGCTTGGTGTCTCGCGTCAAGAACTGCGCGATTACAACTTGGTGAACACCCTCGATTATATTGATGACCCATCTAATACGGATCGCAAATATACGCGTATCCGTGCGCGACAAACCCTCGATGAGATGCAGGATATTAAACAAGAATTATTGCGTGTTGGCGCCATGTCACAAGAGTGTTTACAAGAAGAACAAACATTGATTTCTGCGTTTTTGACAAACCATGTCCAAATAATGTCATGGGGAGGAGCAAATATTGAACTTGTGACAACAGAGGTAAAGCCCGAGTTCCTTGCCGAAGTTTTGAAATATTTAATCCTTTCTGTATCAGGTGGAAACCACATGCCTTCTCGTCAACAAAGAGAGGGCTTGGCACAAAAAATTATGTCCAAATCGTTTTCTGGAGCTACCTTGGGCGGTGTTCAATTTATTGGGAAAGATGGCGATGTATTGCTGGTTCGTGACCCTGGTATGATGCTTGGTCGATATAATAAACCTGCAAAGCTACCTATGGAACTCATCCCGAACAGGGCGATGATATGGGATGGGCGGTTTAAACTTGAAATAACCATTGCCGGAATAACGGTCGTGCCACTAATGGCCTGTTTTGATCAATTGTCGAAATTGCAGAAGTCGATAATGAAAACAATTCCTGCGCAAGCACGTGCTGGTTTGCCTTGCTTGCTAAAGGGTGAAAAGATATATGCAACTTCTATGGATAGCTCAGGCGAAGATTATAAAATGCAATGCATTGTGCAAGAACGCTTGGCAACCATGGTAAGGAAAGGGTAATTACAACAGTATTTTTCCCGCAATAGGGCTTAACTTTGGTCAACTTATCCCTATATAGTAAGGACGTATAAATACCGCTCGGTGTGGTAATCAGGAAGTAAGCTTATGCAAATGCGCAATATTGGTCTTTGGGCCGTGATTTTATTAATGTTTTTGGTGGTTATCTCTGTTTCACAGAATTCGCTAAAGCCATCTCAAGATGACACAATTCAAACCTATGAGCTGATTAATGCCATCGACACAGGTAATATTGATACCATGTTGATTGATGTGCAAGGTGACAAAATTACGGGTAAACTGAAGTCCGGCAAAAAATTTGTTGCCAACGGGGTTATTTATGAAGGTCTTCTTGATAAGTTGGACGAAAATGAAGTGCGCTATAATATTAAAGAGCGTAAGCAGACTAGCTTTATTACCGCGCTTCTCGTCAATGTTCTTCCCTTTGTGCTGATTATTGGTGTGGGCATGTGGTTTATGCGGTCCATGCAGGGAGGCGGCAAAGGCGGTGCCATGAGCTTTGGTAAATCGCGTGCTAAAATGCTAACCGAGGCACAAGGAAAGGTTACATTCGAAGATGTGGCTGGTGTTGAAAATGCTAAAGAAGACCTGCAAGAGGTTATCGAATTCTTGCAAGACCCGACTAAATTTCAGCGTTTAGGCGCGAAGATCCCAACAGGGGCACTTTTGATTGGCCCTCCTGGTACAGGTAAAACCTTGTTGGCAAAAGCGGTGGCGGGTGAAGCCGGCGTTCCGTTCTTTACCATTTCAGGTTCTGACTTTGTAGAAATGTTTGTTGGTGTTGGTGCGAGCCGTGTACGTGACATGTTCGAGCAAGCCCGTAAGAATGCACCGTGTATCATCTTTATTGATGAAATTGATGCAGTTGGTCGTCATCGGGGTGTTGGCACATCCGGTGGTCATGAAGAACGCGAACAGACTTTGAATCAGTTATTGGTCGAAATGGATGGGTTTGATGGCCAAGAAGGCGTGATCATTATTGCCGCTACCAACCGTCCTGACGTTTTGGATAAAGCTTTACTACGTCCGGGCCGTTTTGATCGCCAAATCGAAGTCCCACTTCCGGATATTGTAGGGCGCGAGAAAATTCTCGGTGTGCATATGAAAAAAGTACCTGTTGGCAAAGATGTTGATAATAAATATATTGCCCGTGGAACGCCCGGCATGTCTGGTGCCGATTTAGCCAATTTGGTTAATGAAGCTGCTTTATTAGCGGCGCGCCGTAACAAGCGTAAAGTTACCATGCGCGAGTTTGAAGATGCCCGTGATAAAGTATTGATGGGGGCGGAACGCCGCTCACTTTCCATGACAGAAGAAGAACGTGCTAACACAGCTTACCACGAAGCAGGTCACGCGATTGTTGGCATGAATATGCCAGGCAGTTTGCCTATCCATAAAGCAACGATCATTCCTCGTGGGCGTGCACTTGGCATGGTGCAATATTTACCGGAACGCGATCAAATTTCGCAATCCCGCCAAGAAATGATTGCACGCATGGCGATGGCTATGGGCGGACGCGCGGCTGAAGAGTTGAAATTTGGCTATGATAAAGTTACCTCAGGTGCATCATCAGATATTGAACAAGTAACAAGTATTGCGACTGCGATGGTTACTGAATGGGGCCTGTCTGATAAAATTGGGCCAATTGCCTATAAAAATACAGATCAAAGTAGTTTTATGCCGGGGATTGGTCGCGGGTCGGCAATTTCACCAGAAACTGCACGCCTTATCGAAGACGAGATTAAAAACTTCGTTACGAACGCCCACGAAACGGCGCTTGCTGTTTTGAAGAAAAAGAAAAAAGACTGGGTAAAATTGGCTGAAGCATTGCTAGAATATGAAACCTTGTCAGGAGACGAAATTAAGAACTTGCTTGAAGATAATATCAAGCCAAAACGCCCTGATTTTGATAATGATGATAAGCCGGGCCTGTCTGCTATTCCGACGACGAGCAAAGCTAAGCCTAAAACCAAACCGAAACCGCAACCCGAAGCGTAAGTTGCCTCCATGCCTTGTGGGATACCAAAAATAATGGGGGTATTAAATGTTACCCCCGATAGTTTTTCGGATAGCGGTGAGCATTTTGGTGTAACAAAATCTTTGGTCCGCGCTCTGGAGATGTGTGAGGATGGCGTTGATATCATTGATATTGGCGGTGAAAGTACACGACCAGGCGCGAAAAATGTGGGGGAAGAAGAAGAGCTTTCCCGCGTTATTCCTGTCATTAAAACGCTCCGTCGAGAGAACATATCCACGCAAATTTCAATTGATACTCGTCGACCTAAGGTGGCGGAAGCTGCCATTAGGGCAGGGGCAAATATCTGGAATGATGTGACCGCTTTAAGCTTTGATGAAAACTCGGTTTCCATGGCGGCCAAATTAGACTGCCAAGTGGTTCTAATGCACATGCGGGGCACGCCTCAGACCATGCAGGATAAACCCGCATATGGAGATGTTATTTCCGAGATCAACGCTTATCTAAAAGAGCGAGCGATGTTTGCCATATCTGCTGGGGTGAAGAGGGAAAATATCACCCTTGACCCCGGTATAGGCTTTGGAAAACGCCTTGAAGATAATTTGGATATCTTGCAAAAATTCGATGATTTATATGCGCTTGGTTTTCCTATTCTCATTGGTGCGTCCCGTAAAAGCTTTATTGGTCTTATCGATGGTAGCAAAGCTAATGATCGGTTAGGTGGCTCTATCGCTTGTGCTCTCTGGGCAAGCAGCCTTGGCGCGACGATTGTACGGGTACATGACGTAAAAGAAACTGCACAGGCGTTGAAAGTTTGGCGAGCGATAAGAGGAAGAGAAAATGGATAAACCAGTTACCCCCCGTGTTCTGATTATTGCAGGCTCCGATAGTTCTGGCGGGGCGGGTATTCAGGCGGATGTCAAGACCTGCGCAGCATTTGGTGTTTATAGTATGACTGTGGTTACAGCGGTGACGGCACAAAATACATTGGGTGTACAAAAGGTGGAGGCCATGCCGGCAGATTTGGTCGAGGCACAAATGCGTTCGGTATTGACCGACATTGGAGCCGATGTGATTAAAATTGGCATGCTTGCCAACGCGGACATTATCAAAACTGTAGCGCAGGTCATTACAGAGCTAGCTGAAGATATACCCGTTGTGTTGGACCCTGTTTTAGTGTCGACGAGCGGGGATGCTTTGCTGGAAAATCCTGCTGTTGAGGCTTTAAAAGAACATCTTTTGCCTTTGGCTGATGTCATTACCCCCAATAGTATAGAGGCTCATGTTTTAACGGGCCTTACCGTTGAAGATGTGGAGGGGATGACCCGCGCAGGAGAAGCTTTGCTTGAATTAGGCGCGTTTGGCGCTTTGATGAAGGGCGGGCATGTGGAAGGTAAAAATATTATTGATGTCTTGGTAACGCCAGAGGGCAATCAAATTATGACGGCTACTCGTATTCATTCCCGCCATACTCATGGGACAGGGTGTACATTAGCAAGTGCTATGGCGGCTCTGCTTGCGGGCGGCATGCCCATTGAACTTGCCGTTCAAGAAGCGCGTGAATATGTTTTTGAAGCCATTCGTACGGCTCCGAAACTGGGGAAGGGCAATGGCCCGCTTAATCATGGCTTGAACATGGGGCAAGCCGAAAAACCTGCGGTGGCTAATAACCCGTTTGCAGCGTTAAAAGATTTAAAGAATTAATCACCGCTACGGGCAATAAATAACCCTGTAAATATAACCAACATTGCAATAATGGTTCTTAGGCCGAATTCTTCGTCCAAAAAGATAACCCCTGCGGCAAGGGCGCAGATGGGAACAAGATAATTTAATTTAGCGATAAAGGTCGGGCCACTAGTTCTGACGAGGTGCAAATACAAGATTTGTGCGAACGCAGTTGAACCAACTGCAATACCAAGGACAGCCCATATTGCAGAAGCTGGCGGCATGGTTTCTGGAAGGCCCGTGAACATGACCCAGATAATACCCCATATTGCGGAGCTGATTACCATCATGGTGGCGCCAACGCTTGCGGAGACTTCAGGGGCCCGTTTAGCGACAATCGCCGTGAGCGCATATAAAATCGCGCCGATCAAAACAAGGCTTTGTGAACGCCAATTTTCAATGATGCCAAAAGCGAATTCATTCGGGAGGAAAAGAATAACAATCCCTGCAAACCCGATGATAAAACCGAGTGCTTTTCGCCAACTTAGAGGTTCGCCTTTAACGAAAAAGTGAGCCAACACAATCGTAGCAAGTGGCATGAAGCCGACTAATATGGAGGTAAGTCCACTATCTACATGTAGCTGCGCTCTTGCCATTAGATAGAATGGGGCCGTCATGCCAATAAAGCCTAATAAACCGTACCAGAGCCATAATTGGTCTTTTAAAGAAGGAAGTTTTTGGCCGCGTGAATATATATATATGACCAGAAAAATGGCAGCAATTACGGTGCGTGAAGCAACAATCCATGCCGGCGCTATATATTGCACGGTGAACCCGACCATTGTATAAGCGGTTCCCCACACCAGAATAAGAATGAGTGAGTTAATATAGAGAAGCGCTTTACTGCTCTGCTTTTCCATTTGAGGTTGGTTATTCATTTATTGTAGGCGCCCTAGTGTTTTTCCATAATCGATATGTCAATACTCACCGACTATGGGTGAGGGGAGTTGATAATTCAATAAGTATTAATTGTTTCAGTTTGAATTCTCGCCAACTCTAGCAATCAGAAGCCCGGTAATGATAATCATCATTGCCGCTACCGATCGCCAGCTAAAGTCTTCGTCCAGAAAAATGATGCCAAAAATAAGAGCAAACACAGGGACGATGAAGTTAACTTTCGCAATCATACTCGGCCCGCTTAACTTGATTACTTTCAAATATAAAATATCAGAAAGTCCCGTCGAGAAAATTGTAAGGGCAAAGAGGGCTATTAGGACACCGCTTGAAAACCCTTCTTTGGGGATGCCTGCTGGTATGGCCAGTGCAAAAGCAACAACAGCCGCCGTTAGCAACATAATGGACGCGCCGACACTCGCTGGTGTTTCTGGTGCACGTTTGGCAACGATGGCGCCGAGGGCAAAAGAAAGGGCGACTAACAAAACAACCCCTTGTGCCGACCAATTGCTGACCAGTTCTATGCTGATATTTTCTGGTAAAAACAAGAAGACAACTCCGATAAACCCGATAATAAACCCGAGTGCTTTGCGCCAGCCCAATGGTTCGCTTTTAACAAAGAAATGGGCCAGAATGATTGTAATGAGAGGCGTAACTCCGTTAATTAAGATCGAAGACATACCGCTTTCAACACCAAGCTCATTGCCTTTGGCCAGTAAGTAAAACGGGGCTGTCATGCCAAAGAACCCCATTAACCCATACCATAACCAGCGGATGTCATTTAAAGGCGGTAGCTTATGACCTAACATATAAACATAAAGGGTGATGGCGATGGCGGGCATTGTAGTTCGTGCTGCAGGTACCCATTCTGCCGGAAAACCACCTTGATAGACAGCGTAATACATGAGCGTATATCCAGTGCTCCAAATCAAAACGATCAGTGCAACATAGATATAGAGTGTCAGTTTTGATTGTGTATGTTTATTATTCATCATTAGGCATTGCCCAATTTATCAAGTTTACGCAAGTGGTATTCTAATAATTGTGTTTAACACCTGTGGGTTTTGGAAACATGAAATATGGGGAAAAGAAGGTGGTGGTAAGTTGAAATGAGGTGGGGTTCACTCATTTTTGCAGTGCTCGAAATATATCAGTAAGGCAAAAAAAGTGCAGATTAGATTACCTAACCTGCACTAAAGTTTGTGGGGGTGTTTGATTAGAATCCCGCAGAAATACCGGCACCAAACCATAAGCTTGAGCTTTTAGGTGTGAAATTGGATAGACGCTGGAAAGTATCTTCTGAACTGACAGCCGCGTTTACACCGACATATGTGGATACAGCTTCTGATACCGCGTAGTTTAGAGATGCCGAGGCAGAACCGTATTGATAATCACCCGGGCCTTCGAGGCTTACGATTCCGGCTGTTGCACCAAGGTCAAGGCTTGTTTTTTCCGCAAGTGGGAAAGAATACCCCGCTCCACCTTCGAGGGTAAGAGCTTTTAGCGTCAGGTCGTAATAGACACTTATGCTTGGTTCCAATGGGCCGGCAAATCCTAGGCTGCCATAGATTTCAACTGTACTGGCATCGCCAACGCCCGTACCAATGTCAAAGAGGCCGCCTGATTGTGGGTAATGGTATAGCAAGATGCCGAGGTCTGCTGAGACAGCGTCTGATACGTCAAATGAGTAACTCGCATACAAGTCTAGCTCATCTGCATATGCATTGGTTGGGTCGTCAACTGGTGTTGAATACCAAGCCCCTGTTGTAAAGTTGCCAAAAGCGACTTCTATGCCGGGTTGAATGGCATCTCCAGCGAGGGTAGTGCCGCGAAATACATATTCCGAGACATAGTCGAGGCTGACGCTCACTTCTACATCTTCGCCTGCAAAGGCATATGTAGAGGCCCCTAAGAGCATAAGTGGTACTGCAAAGGGAAGAAGGGCAAGTTTAATAGCTAATTTTTTCATGATTAATTCCTTGGAAATTTTATTTAAGATGTGAATTCAGGGTAAGCGGCAATGCCGACTTCTGCGTGGTCAAGACCGATGTGTTCGTCTTCGGCGGAAACACGAATCCCGATAGTGTATTTAAGAGCAAGCCAGACAATGGTGCTGGTTACGACGGTGAATACGGCTACGGCGGCCACACCAGTAATTTGAGCTTTGAACGTCACATCAGGATTGGTGAAGGCGACGGCAAGTGTACCAAACACGCCTGCCACTAAATGGACGGGGATGGCCCCGACAACATCGTCAATTTTGAACTTGTCCAAAACTGGAATGGTAAGCATGGCAAGGAGTGAACCGAGACCGCCAACAATCATGGATGTACCCACGCTTGGAACAAGTGGTTCGGCCGTAATGGCAACAAGCCCCGCCAAGGCACCGTTAAGGGCCATGGTAACGTCTAGGTTTTTATAACGGATTTGCGTGTAAGCGATGGCAACAACAACACCTGCACAAGCGGCCATGTTGGTATTGACGAAAATTTTCGCAACAGAGGAAACATCGTCAATGG
>JAJRSG010000176.1 GCA_024278915.1 Alphaproteobacteria bacterium | reverse complement strand
TAGCAAAACATTGTTGACCAGCTAACCGAAAAATGACATCAACGAATCAACCAACGGCGTTAATCACGCTCCAAGATTCTACTTCCGGCCAAGGTGGCCGTTTTGAATGGAATCAGTGGCCGCTTTCAGTGGAATGTGCACCATACCGTCCTGTTAGGTGGTCAAATAGGTGGTCAGATCGATATACCGGTGGTTTGAGCAGACACACACCCTCGCCCCCAGTAGGAGGCTATAAGTACCTATCAATAAATGTCTGCTTACGGGTGCAAAACGGAAGTAAAATCACCACTGAAAATATGTCTTCCAATGACCTATAGCAGACATTTATTGAATATTTGGATTAGTTCAACAATCAAGTATAGAACAAAAAATTTCAAGCAAATCCAACCGCCGATAGGACCAGTTGGTCAAGGCCGTTTCATAGGTCAGCGTGCCTTGATTTCTAATCTTCAAAATCCAAAGACAATTGGTCATTTGGTTCTTTATGATCACGGTTAATTTTTTCGATTTTCAAACCGTTTTGTGTTAGTCGAAATTGGAAAGCCTCGTTGTCTGAAAAATTTACCCGAACCCCCATTGGGTTACACATAAGTGCAGTGTATGATACTTCCAAGCCTGAATTATCACTCCGAATTTCGGCAAGATATTTCAAAGGTATTATTTTGTCAGCATCAAACTCTTCTAGCTCATTACTGGACCATGAAGTTTCTAGTAAAATAGTTCCTTTTTCAAAACTCCCGCGTTTTTTCCTTTTCTCATCTGATGCCTCGAGAACATTATCCCAATCAATACCTGTAGCGACAGCGAGAGAACGCACAACTTCGAGAAGGTCGGCTAACTCTAATTTAACATCTTCAGGGCTTTCTGCGTCATATAACTCACGTGCTTCTTCGAACAATTTTGCCAAAAGGGCAGGTCTTGCCTCAGATTTAGTAATACGAGCTGTGATGGGCTCTTCACCACCGGTAGTAATTTTGTTCGGTATTTCATCACGGACCAATTTTTGGAAAACCCGCTTACCTCTTACTCGCGTATATTTAGGGGGGTCGGCAGCAACAGTAGTAATTCCCTCACTTTCTAATTTATAAAAAGCATGAGCTAAAATTGATCCTTGAATTTCAACAGGCCAGTTACGAGATTTTGCTAATTTGATTACACAGTCCAAAAACTTATCATCATCGCGAATCAACTCCGTGTTTGGTGTTAGTGCCAAAATTACTTTTTGATTCGTGCTTTCTTCCGCTACCGTTAGGTCCTCTAGTCCGCTAATTTGAATTTTCTGATATTCTGGCCCAAGCCGATTCTTGCTTCCATGGCTTCGATGTGGAGGCATTCTAAACCATGGGACATTACGCCCAATACCTACCTCGTTTGGTATACTGCAGAACCACATTACTAGAACTGACTCATTTAGATCATTAGCATAGCTTTGAGTTCTAT
Source organism: Alphaproteobacteria bacterium (assembly GCA_024278915.1). GTDB lineage: Bacteria > Pseudomonadota > Alphaproteobacteria > Caulobacterales > Maricaulaceae > Robiginitomaculum_A. Next base: position 4,002 of record JAJRSG010000176.1, on the reverse strand, counting down.
ATGCGATGTCCTTAACATCTGCAGCATTTAGACTTCTGCCTCGTGCCAATTTTCTTTGAATTGCCATCTCTTCCCAATTACCATTCTGTGTTTCCTGTATAAATTTTGGTTTATATCTTAGACGTTCCGATAAAATTTGGTCCAATTGGATATTATACTCAGTGCTATCATGGTGGAGATATTGCAAACCATCTGGAACCCCCCACAAACTATCAATTTTTACAACTTGTGAGCTCGGCTCAGCTTTAGCCCATGCCGCTGAAAGGGCCGGGATAAATTTATGCATTATAAAACAGATTTCATCCGGCTTAGCGCCTTTCCCCTGTAGGTTAGCAAGTGTCTCATCTATGTGGGCAATAATGTCCTCAGGTGAAACCGTATTAGTGCGTGGTAGGTTCACTTTTGATATGCCCGTTGAAACACAGTCAGTCCTACAAACAGCACGTCCGTGGGTTATATGGTTTATTTCTTCCAAAATATTATAATTGTTACTTAAGGCATTTAAATATCTATCGCCTGTAATGTAATATAAAGGGGGGTATTGCACATCACCTTTGCCAACAAACAATTGGACATTATCCAATTTTTTCCAACCAGTCTTTGACGTGTGCTTAGCTTCAACCCATGGAGAGTTTTGCGATGGAGAAGACGACCTTCGATGGTCAATGTTTCTCATAAGGTTCTTTGGATCAACACCAGGATCAGAGCTCTGGTCTTCGAAATCCAGTTGGACGATCCAAATATTTTTACCGCACCATAACCATTCAATATGTGTAGGGCCTTGATCTAATTGTTTACACCATCGCCCAACTGACCGCAGGCGAGATACAATTGAGTTGTTTCTGCTACAGAAAATCTGATCATTTTCACTATTTGCTGTATCCCTTTGAGTATTGATTTGTGATTTAGAAACTGAACTTGGAAAGGTTTGCTCCCATGTCCATTGATTAACTGTTTTTGATACGCGGCGTTCATTACTGAAGTGCCCTTCTGCTTTCGGTGCTATATAGGGCTGAACTATCAACGCTAGTTTTCCACCATTTGATTTATCGCTAAATTGCTGGAATATCTCTGTAATTATTTTAGAAATTTTATGAGCACTAAAGTCCGCAACAAGCTTTCGGCTTTCATAAGCCCCTCTATCTAAGAGACTTTCATTAGTCGCACTCGATCGAATGATTAGCCCTGCATTCCAACTATTATCCCAAGAGTTGGTACTCTCAAATACTGCTGTTGAAATTTCATCTACTAAAAGTAAAGCATTGTCCTGATCCAATTTTTCCCATGATGTATACAAATTAGAATTTACAGACAAAAATGGCGGTCTCCATAGCTTTGGAATTTTCATAAGCCCCAAAGCTTTAACCCCAATTTGAGAAGAAGTATCTTCTTCTAAATTCAGTAACTCATCTTCTGTTTTGACGAAATGATGATCTGTGGATTTTGCTTTTGTGGGCATTAGCTGTCTGTATTTGAATTAGTATCGCTTGAGCTTTTTGGCGAAGCCATAGTTCCAAATAGTTTTTCAGCAACTGCCCTTAAACCAGCCATCAAGTTGTCAGAGAACAAGCCAATAAAAAAGCCAAACCCTGCACATGAAATTGGTGTTGAGAGGGATGTGGTTTTTAACAGCGGAATAATTCCTGATCCAATCATAGCGGCTGTAAAAACCGCCAATATTGATGAAATAACCGGAACCGTTAATCTCCAGATTAAACGATCTTGGTTCCAATAGTTTTTCGCAACTGTATGATACAACCACTTTAGAGAAAAAGTTATGCCCCCGCACATACCCGAAAGTGCTATAACAACCCATAGAAGCATTTTGTGATTTGTGCTAGTGTCGCCTAGGAAAAACGGCAATAAGCCTTGTGGCGTATCTGATAACCAAATTTGCGCAGCATTGACAAGCCCATATATAGAAAATCCTAGTATTACAATCAGATACAGACATTCTAGAATTATTTGACACCAAGCCACGGCCCCGTATTTAGTTTTCCAAAGCCCTATTCCCCTACCATCAGAAAGTGTTGAATCAGAAGTCACTTCAGGTAGTGTTAATTTTTCTTCATCAGGCTGCGTCATGGATTAAATCTTCACCTTGAATCTTTAAAACTGTTTCGCTAACATTTTCAAGGTGAGGATACTGTTTATAATCCCATTCATTGGGTCGCCCTATATACGTAGCCACTAATTGTCTAATGAATTGAGACTTCTTGTTTACGGGATAAGTCAGATACGCCTTTTGGAAATTTGAAATGACATAATAGTCTCTAAGGCCATCTATAGATAGCCAAGGCTCATTTGGATCAACTTCCTGCCAATTCAATTCTGTATTATCAACACAAAATCTTAAAAAATCAGCCCCTAAAGGCACAACATGTATATGTGCTTGATCGACCCCACATCCAGTCAAACTTCCCGTAGTTGATGCTCCATGTTCAAAATATACAGCTTCTTGTCCAAAATTTTCAATCAAGCCCGCAGTCTTCTTCACAACATTGATCAATTTCATTTGACTTTTTGAGGATAGATGGGCTGCACAGGACACGGAAGTTCTTGGCACAGCAAGTAGCCATCCAGGAACCATAGCTCCCAAAGTAGGCACTACGGCAACACCAACATCTACTTGCATATCTATATCACATAGAGAATTTGGCCCCTTGATGTCACCATCAATAATCCAATCAAATCTCTTAGCAGTTCCGCTAATCGACATCATTTTTTCCTTAGTATAAAAACGCAAACAAATAAGATTCCATGACACTATTCTAGCACAGAACATTAGAACAACCACAATAAATATGCCTATATCTTTACTTAAAATACTAATTCCAACAACTTCTTCAAGCCCATGTCTTTCATGCAATATACAAATTTATTCAAGATTTTTTTGCGGAAGTACCCTATATTATTACCGGGGGTTGGGGTACGACGGTCAGCCCTCTCCCCCCCCCTTCTGATATTCCAAATTATTAGTCACCTTCAATTAAAAATGTGCTGCCAATCCTCAACTGGATACGATTCGCTTGATACTCTCCGCACCGTAATGCTTGCCGCGTGCAGTCAGATGACCAAGCTCAGCCAGTTCACTCGCTATGACCCTCAAACTGCGCCTCTTACCCGTCCTTGGGTTCTTGCGGTGCAAGCGCCTGGCTTCCTTGACGACGGCCTCTGGCACGGGCTTGCGGCCCTCACAGCGCCCTGTCTCGATCCGCTTGCGCTCGCGTGCTTTGCGTAGCTTCTCGACCAGTGACGCTTTCTCGAACTGTGAGACTGCCCCCAGTATCTGTCGCACCATGATAGCCGTAGGAGTTTCGTTGGTGAAATGATCGGGCGCATCAACAGGGACAAGTTCAATGCCCTTGCGTTTAAGGAGTTCATGACCAGTTATCTGGACGGTAAGGTCACGGGCGAAACGGCTGGCATTCTCAACCAGAATGATCCGAGCACCGTTGCCATGTAGGTAAGCAAGCATGTCGGAGAATCCAGGGCGTTGATCAATGGGATCGGCACCGGAGACAGCTGCGTCATAGTATTCTTTCACCACCTCTATGCCGTGCGCTTTGGCATAGGCAGTAACAGCCTCCTGTTGACGCTTTAGGCTGTCTTTGTCAGCGCCAACATTCGATGCTGACGATGTACGGTAATATGCAGTGGCCGTTGGCTTTCTCATCAAATCACCTGTTAATTCTATATTCCATAACTGTTCGTGAATATACGTTACAGGTCGATTAATGTCAACTATCTTGAGATTGTTGACAGATTGATATGTGACAAATGCAATTGAATGCCTCTCAAAATCGAACTCACATTGCTCAATTTTCCGTTACCAAATAGAATCGTCATGGGCCGCTGGTACGGTAATACTCCCTCAAATTAATAGTCTTCATGAGTAGAGTTTTCTCGTAATGTAAACGCAGGAGATTCAACATGAAAAAGTCACGTTATTCAGACAGCCAAATCATGAACATTTTGAAACAGGCCGAGGCCGGGGCTAAG
>JAJRSG010000175.1 GCA_024278915.1 Alphaproteobacteria bacterium | reverse complement strand
TCTCATACACTTTATCAAGCAATTTTTTCTCCTGATATTAAATCCTTATTGAAAGACACAAACCATATCAATGTCATTGCTAATGGTCACCTGTCCTCATTACCATTAGCCATTTTAAGCGACAGCCCACAAAAACCAAATTGGCTCATTCATAAATACAGCTTCACAACCTTACCATCACTGGGGTCGTTACAGGACAATTCTAGGCCTGTCAGTCAAGCCAACGGCTTTTTGGGCATTGGAGCCCCCCAAGGCAATATTGCAAACTTACCTGCGCTACCTTTTGCCAAACGAGAGTTGGAACAGTTGGCAAACTCTCTCGCCGGTTCGCAAACTACCACGTTACTAACTGGTGCTTCTGCTAAGCATGAAAACATTTCCTCCCTTGATTTACGTAATTATAGAACTGTAGTCTTTGCCACCCACGGATTGGCTTCAGGAGAAATTCAGGGATTATCAGAACCAGCCCTTGTCTTGACACCATCGACGGACGACGGCCTATTAACTGCCTCGGAAATTTCTGATCTGGATTTTGATGCTGACTGGATAATTCTATCCGCTTGTAATTCTTCCGCCGGAAACGTAGCAGGTGCCCCCAATCTCACCGGACTTGCCAATGCCTTTATCCATGCCGGTGCCCGTTCCCTTCTTGTCTCTCACTGGAGTGTGAGAGATGATGCCAGTGCCTACCTAACGATTAACACGGTTAAAAATGCAGAAGGCAGAATGAAGAAGGCCAAAGCTTTGCAGGCTGCTATGCTAAGCCTCATGGAAAATGAAACGATCAAAAATGCGTCCCATCCTTCCATTTGGGCACCATTTGTATTAGTGGGGAACTAGGCAGATAAAATAGGGCACATCATGCGATTATTGTTCAAGCATATTATATTAGCAAGCTTCACACTTACCGTCACCACAACACTGGCGGCGTGTACAGACAAGCATAGCGTAGATAATTCCACCCAAGAGATGCAACAAGTATTATATCCCGAACTTACCAAACTACACGACAACGCATTAAATCTACAAAATGACTTTGACACCTTTACCAATGACCCCACTTCCGTGCGAGGTGCATGGCTTACATTACAAAACTTGGCCGATACAACAATTGCTAAAAACGGGAAGGTCCATCCCCTCGCTGGAGTCGCGCGCATTAAAATTGCTAGCATTGATTATGAAGAAGGAAAAATTATACCAGCCATCAAAAGGAGTGAAGAAGCTCTCGACATCTTGTCCACAGTCAAAGAGGAATATATGACAGAGGTCACCGAAGGTGTTGCCTTACTTAGTATCATGTATTCTCAAACTGGAGAACCTGACAAAGCTCTTGAGTTACAAAAACAAGCGATTCTCGATTTTCAAATTTACTTTCAAGGCTTATCCAAAGCAGAAAAAACAAGAGCTGTGATTGTCTCTAAATCTAATATTGAATTTTCTCACGCGCAAACCCTCATGCGGCTTGGACGGTATGATGAAGCCATTGACGCGCAAAAAATTAGCTTAGACACTCGCCGCGAAAATCTAGGGGAAGACGACCCTGACACAATTGGTTCTTTATACGGGTTTGCACAAGTTTTGATTAAAGGTGGCAAACTGGAACTCGCCGAAAAATATGCACGCCTCGCTATGGAGAAAGCAACCACCACCTTGCCTGAAAACCACGCCTCCTATGCCCGTAGTTTAGAAATGCTGGGTATTGTCTTATCTAGGCGCGGGCAAAGGTTAGAAGCTGTCAACTTTTTATCCCGCGCCCTTGAAATCAAGAGGCGGACGGTTGGCGTAGAAAACCTTTACTTCGCCTATGGCGTTCATAACCTAGGTAATATCTTGATGAACCTTGAAAGGTATGGTGACGCCGAACCATTGTTAGTCGACGCTGATATCGGGTTTCGGGCTAATCAAGGTGAGAACAGTCCCTTTGCTGCTACGGCCTTGGTATATGCGGCAAATGCAGCCTATGT
>JAJRSG010000174.1 GCA_024278915.1 Alphaproteobacteria bacterium | reverse complement strand
TGTTGTATGGACACTGCGTTATTTTTGGTTGCCGATCTCAAAAATACCAGAGAATTGGTATCGACTTGTATTTACAATTGATATTTTCTACCCTCCTGAATTACTTCCTGAAATGGAGACGAGAAGATCGGTAGTGTCTCAGTTTGAAATGTTCTTTTTTGTTCCCCTGTCACTTTATCCCAAAACGTCCTATATTATGCTTACCGACAAGCATGAAAGGAAAATCTATGCCCAAAGGACCAAAAGGCGAAAAGCGACCAGGCGATGTAATCGGGGCTGCTGTTATGGTGGCTCAGATCGCAACTGGTGAGGTTGAGGATACCAACAAGGATGATGAGGGTAAAGACCCAGCGGCTGTTGCGCTTGGCAAGAAGGGTGGCAAGGCTCGGGCGTCTAAGCTGACACCTGAGCAAAGGTCTGAGATTGCCAAAAATGCTGCTGCTAAAAGGTGGAAGAAATAATCCGGTTGACAAATGATCATTATTTTCGTATGTGGTTGCCAAGCAAGGATTGCAACCATCGGTGAGGAAGTCAAAAATGACGAGTCCAAAGGATTTTGTTGAAGATCAATTTCTAAGAACACATTGGAATGTTATTCCGACTGTTCTAAAAACAGCGTATGCTGCTGCAGAGGATATAGCAAAAGACATTCCGATTCTTAATGTCCAAAGTGCACTGGATAACAAAGGAAGGCTAGTTGCTTGGGCCGTTGATTTTGGAATAGAAAGAGCGATTAAAAACGGCTCTTTGCGCTGCGATTTTCGTTGGAAATCATTTGCACGACCAACAGGTCGTTATCTTGAGCTTATATTTTCTCATTCAACTGCATCTATCAGTCAGATCGCTGACGCAACGAAACAGCCAAGAAATGTTGTGTTTAGGGAAAATGCTCGACTTAGTAATCAAGGAATACTTGATATTCCTCAGCTTCGTAGAGAGCAAGATGTATCTGGCGAACCACATTTTCTTTTAGTTCATGGATACAAATCATTAGATTTCGCACATTTAGCTGTGCCTGATGCTCATTCAAAAACCAAATATATCTGGCAGTCAGAAAACCTCCTGAGATTACCACACGAAATCACTTCAAGCGTTCCAGAGGCCGAAGATACGGACTTTGATTTGGACGAGTTGAATCTTTTAAAAGAAGACATAGAAAAGTGGAAGAGGGAAAATGAATAAAAACAACAACATATTAGATTTCCCAGGAACCGCCCCAAATCAAAAAACAGGGCGGTTTTTGATTCCAGATAAATTAACAGAAGCCAGATTAGCTCTTGGCTTTACGCAAACGGATTTGTCGAAAAGCGTAGGGGTTAGTCGGCAAGCTATATCAGCTTATGAACTTGGGAATAAAAAACCTGAGCCCGAAGTTATGCGGAAAATCTCAGATTCTCTCAAACAACCTATTGCGTTTTTTGTAAAACAGAGTGACGGATCATTTGGAAAATTTAGCCCAAATTTTTTTAGAAAAATCGGTGCTGATACAAAAAAACGAAATTTAGCATGTGAAGTATATTCAAAGTGGTTTGCAGACACAGTGTTTGCTTTCGATAGCTTGGCAAACTTTCCTAAAGTAGATATTCCTCAGTTTGAACCAAATGACATTCAATCAAATACATATAATTCTGATGAAATCGAAAATATCGCAGAGACTGTCAGAAAGTATTTCGGCTTAGGCCTTGGGCCAATTTCAAATGTATTACGTCTAGTCGAAGCTAAGGGTGTTATTGCCTGCCGCCTTAGAATGGAAAATAAAAAAATAGAAGCGTTTTCATATTGGTCAGGTGACAGGCCATTCATATTTCTCGCATCATACAAAAATAGTGCTGTTCGATCTAGATTTGATGTAGCCCACGAACTTGGCCATCTGTGTATGCATAGATGGGTTGGGCGTGAAGAAATAGAAGACAAAGAGAGATTGAAGCAAATAGAAAGTGAGGCGAATCGTTTTGCAGGATCTTTTCTGTTACCTAGAAAGTCTTTTCCAAATGAAGTCTATTCTACAAGAGCAGAGTCTTTCATAGACCTTAAAGTGCGCTGGAAAGTGGCTATTCAGGCAATGGTATATAGATGCAAGGATCTTGGAATATTCGATGACAGACAAATTACAAATATTTACAAACAAATATCTTACAAGAAATGGAGGACAATAGAGCCGCTCGATCAAGGGAGCCGAGCTATCGAAATGGAACACCCGATGCTACTTGGCAAGGTTGCAGAATTGATATTCCAGAGTGGGAAGTATGAGAAAAGCGAATTTCTAGCAGATGTGGCATTGTCTAGGCCCATATTAGAGCAGCTAATTGGCACTTCGTTTGATGAGGTCGAAGATCTACCATCAACTAACTTTCAGCCAACGTTAAAATGAATAAATTACTTGACAGTAAGCATTATAGTTCATATATTATACATATGAACAAATTGCCCTTACATAAACGCGTCCAAATCCTCGCCATGATGGTTGAAGGCTCTTCCATGCGGTCTATTTCCCGTGTGGTTGGCTGCTCAATCAACACCGTTACCAAGACCCTTGTTGATGCTGGCGAGGCTTGCGCTTCCTATCACAATGAGAATGTGCGTAATGTCACTGCCTCCCGTATCCAATGCGATGAAATCTGGTCTTTCTGCTATGCCAAGAAAAAGAATGTCAAAACAGCCAAAGCCGCGCCAGAAGGTGCTGGCGATGTTTGGACATGGACCGCCCTTGATGCTGATAGCAAGCTGATCGTTTCCTATCTGGTTGGTGGTCGTGATGCTGGATATGCCAACGAGTTTATGGATGATGTTGCAAGCCGCCTTGCTAATCGGGTGCAGATGACCACGGACGGGCATAAAGCTTATCTGGAAGCTGTAGAGGGTGCATTTGGTGCTGATGTTGACTATGCCCAGCTCATCAAGCTGTATGGTGCATCATCAGAAAGCGCAAAGGGTCGCTATAGCCCTGCAGAATGTACTGGCATCAAGAAGCGTACTGTAGAAGGAAATCCAGACGAAAAGCATGTCAGCACGTCATATGTTGAGCGTCAAAACCTCACTATGAGAATGTCCATGCGCCGCTTTACACGCCTAACCAATGCCTTTTCAAAGAAAGTGGACAACCATATTCACATGTTGTCGCTCTATTTCGTGCATTACAATTTCTGCCGTATCCACAAAACACTGAAAGTCACACCGGCAATGGAAGCTGGCTTGACTGATACCTTGCATGATATGGAGTGGATCGTCAGCTTGATAGACGCACGGGCAAAGAAGCCCGGTCGCCCCAAAACTTACGGAACAAAAAAGAACATTTCAAACTGAGACACTACCGAGGAACATCCCAGTTTGCGCTCTCCCATTCCTGGCTTTTGGGGGAGACATAGCTAAATTTTTCAATAAGCTGCATATCGACGCCATTATCGACCCATGAGACAACAACCTTGCCTA
>JAJRSG010000173.1 GCA_024278915.1 Alphaproteobacteria bacterium | reverse complement strand
TGCCCAAATTTCCAAAGTCATGAATCGAAATACGCCCCACCATAGAAAACTATTAACCAACCGGGAATGCTCGTTGGTTAACCAAGTGTAAACATACTTAACGATAGCAATTTAATGAAAATCAGTTTCTAGGCTTCGATCAAATTAAAAGAACCCGGGCCATAAATCATGCTGTAGATTTCGATATAAGCTCAGCCACCGAACCTGTTTCAGCACGCCCTGAAAGGGTATATATCAGATTGGCAATCTCACTCTGGGGAACAGGTGTGCCAAAAATATAACCCTGAACATAATTGATCAGCCCCATCTCCGCGACAACGTCATACTGATCCTGGGTTTCAACACCCTCCACTGTAACCATCATGTTCAAGTCCTGCCCAAGAGTGGCGATGTTACGCATGAGTTTTTTAACTTTGGGATCCGTTGTAATATTTTGGGTAAATGAACGGTCAATTTTTAACTTAGAGAACGGTAAATCATGCAAGTATGAAAGCGACGAATATCCTGTTCCAAAATCATCCAGAGCAATACCAATACCCTGACATGAAATTTCACCTAATACCGTTGAGGCAACTTCCAATTCCTGAACCAGAACAGATTCTGTTACTTCAATCTCCAGCCGATGCGCTTCCAGACCAGATTCCGCCAAAGCAGAATATACCATTCGTTGCACATTATCGCCCTTGAAATCCCAGGCAGAAATATTCACAGCAACCCCAACCCCACTAGGCCAAGTCGCGCATTCTTTAGTCGCAGTATTTAATGCCCATTCTGTAATTTCAGAAATAACGCCCATTTCCTCAGCAATCGGAATAAATACATAGGGGGGTATAATGCCCAATTCCTCATGATGCCAACGTGCCAAGGCCTCACATCCGACAACTTTGCCCGACTTGATATCTACCACAGGCTGATAGAACAGCATCAAATTACCCTGCGTTAAAGCGTCGCGCAATGCATCCTTCAACTGCATTTTATCCTGGTAAGCTTCATACATTTCATCGTTGAAAACCGACAGGGAACCCTTGTGGTTTACCTTTGCCGAATACAGGGCCAAATCTGATCTTTTAAGTAATTCTTCAAGGCTGCTGTTTTGGCAATCACTCACCACAAGGCCGGCACTCGCACGGATTGAAAACCCCTGTCCATCCAGTTCAAATGGCTCAGATAAGGACATAAATAATCCTTCAATCTTGCGTACCAATTCCTCTTGATTGACATCATGTTCAAAAAAAGCGGCAAATTCATCACCACCAAACCGCCCGACCAACACATTAGAATCTAGGGCCTGGCGCATTCGACGTGCAACCAATGCTAACACACGATCCCCTGTGGGGTGCCCAAACGTATCATTAATATACTTGAAATCGTCGATATCCAGACTGAGGAACGCAAGATCTTTTTCAACGCCTTCACCATTCAAATTGCGTATCTTTGCAGAAATCTGCTCGCTGAAATAGGCACGATTGGGTAAATTAGTGTCAGGATCATACCGCGCCATAAATTTAATCCGGCTTTCGGCCTGCATACGCTCTGTAATATCCTGAAAGACCAAAACCGTTTGATTTTCACGGCGGTTAATCGAAACTTCACAATGTCGTCCGTCAAGAAACTGCAAAATCAATTTACTTTGACCCACATTCCCCAATGCCGATGCCAGCCGCTGCCCAGATAATTGCGTCAAAACTCCCGTTGAAATGGCCAATTCGATGAAAGATGAAAGACTCTTCCCCACACAACTATAATCTTGTTCACCCCAAAGCATTTCTTTCATTTGCACATTTGCCACAAGAACAGCTAGATTTTCATCCAACATCAACAGGCCATGGGACATAGTTGAGAGCGCTGTATCAAGTTCCCCCGCTAATCGTGAAACTTCAACTCGATCTCTCACTGCCGATAATAAAACATTACGCACATCACTGGCTAACGCCCTGAAACTGTAAAATACGGGCGTAAACATTGCCGCCAAAAACATGTGATAAATATTTCCATCAATGACCAACCCCAAACAAATAGGCGTACCCACCAACAACAGTTGTAAAGTGATAAGTCTGTCCAGACCATAATTTCTGGCAACCAACCCAACCATTGCAGCAATTGAAGCGGTCAAACTTAACAGGACAGAAAATTCAGTTTTTACAAAAACGACAGAAACAAAGCACCAGGCACCAAAAATCACTGCCGCCATTGACCCCGAAAGTAGCGCCTGAAATTCCCAATATTCCGCCGTTTGTGCATCTTCCTGCTCTAGCTTTACCGCCTCAAACGCAATCGATTGCTGATATCGATAAATGGCGAGTAACAAAAACAAGCCAGAAAAAAGATAATGTATCCACGCGCCTGATTCCACGCCGGCAACAATCGCTATCCCCGCCGACACAAGCGTGCCGATAATCAAAGCCAGTCGATCCCGATATAGGGAGCTAACAATTGACACATAATCGATAGCTGGCATTTTTGAACGTGCAGAATGAAACATTTTTATCGCATTTTACTTGAAATGAGAACATGATTTGAGCACACATTGAGTAAAATAGTGATTAAGATTATTTTTAAAGCGCTTTAAAAACTGATATATTCAAAACTGAGCACAAAAGCTTTGTGACCTACGCGATGCCCGCTATATGACTGATTAAAAGGAAAAGCCGATGTTTAAAGCCCTTGCAAAACTGTTTTCTGACAAAAAAACAGAATTGAACGCACCCATGAAACCGGAAGTCGCCGTGGCGGCTCTTCTGGTACATCTTATTGATATTGATGGGGAAACCAGCCCTGAGGAACGTCAAATTGTTACCAATGTCCTGCAGGAACATTTTTCCCTTGATACACAACAAGTTGTGGATTTGATCAAAACTGCCCACGAAGAGGACAAAAAGGCTGTAGATTTCTATCAATTTACCTCTCTCATTACCCGCCTTGAAATGGACCAGCGCATTAAGATTATTGCCATGATGTGGGAAACGGTTTTCGCTGACGGGAAAAACCACGAACTTGAGGATAATATGGTCTGGCGTGTTGCAGAGCTTATTGGCGTTTCAGCCAGAGACCGTACCAGTCTACGTGCTCAAATATCCCGTCGCACCCAGAACTAGGATTTTGAGCCTGTTCAAAAAGAACTAAGTAAGAGCCGACAAAGGTTAAAGCGAATATCCATACGGTTTTGCAATTTGCAAAAACCCTCGCATCCTGCAATGCACTTCGCATCTAAAACACATGGCACATTCTCCATATAGCAGGAACTTACACCCCCTCTACCATATATAGTTTTTTCTCCGGAAAAATAGTTGGCACAATCCATGCAACTTTCACAATGTCTGAACTTTTTTGTTTTGCGTATGCTCAGGCAAGATATGAAAAGGACTGCCTTGAATTTATTTCCAAGGCAGTCCTTTTTTGCCATTTACATTATCTTGGCACACTTGCGTATCCCCCTTGCCCCATGATGATTGAATGGCTAGATAGTAAATATCTAGGGTCCTGACCCTGAACTTAAGGAAAATACCATGCGCGTTGTGCTCGAAATAATATTAATGATTATGGATCTTTACTGGTGGGTACTTATCGCC
>JAJRSG010000172.1 GCA_024278915.1 Alphaproteobacteria bacterium | reverse complement strand
TTCGGCTTCTTGCCTTTCTTTTGCTTGTTGCTCTGCCAGCACTCTTTGTGCTTTTAGGCGTTCAGCTTCTTGTTTTTCCGCTTTAGCTTCTTTTGCTTTTAAGGCCGCTATTTCTTCGGCTTCTGCTTTTTCACGGGCCTGCTTTTCTCGTGCAAGTCGCTCTCTTTCGATCCGTTCGGCTTCTTGCTTGGCGGCGTCTTCTGCCGCTTTTCTTTCCGCGTCTAGTTTCTTTTGTTTTTGTTCTTCTGCTAGGCGTTTGGCTGCTTCGACATCTCGTAAAGCTTGTTCTGCGGCTCGTTCTTTTTCTAGGGATTCTAGCCGGGCCGTTTCAGCTGCATTTAAATTCTTTTCATCTTGTTCACGGGCGGCTTTAAGGGCGGCCGCGTTAATAGCGGCCATTCGTTCGGCCATTTGTGAATCAACAAGGGCTTGTTGTTCGGCTTTTAAAGCGGCTGCTTCCGCCAGCTTTTCTTCTTTGGATTTAAAGCCGAAAGCACGTTTAAAAAACCCGCCTTTTTTCTTCTTGTCATCACTCACACGAAGTCCCCTAATAAGATCGCTTTATCATATCCCGTTATGCGTATGGGTTGCAATGTTCCAGTTGGAAAAGAATGGGCTGGTAATTTAATGGGAGAAAAATCAGCTAAGCGTCCGATTTCTCCTTTTTCGATTAAAGCAAGATCATAACCATAGGCCCGAGAATGTAAAAATTTTTGGCGGGTTTGATCTCCAACATGTCTTAAGCGTTTTGCCCTTTCTTTAATGACGGCTCCATTGACTTGCGGCATTTTAGCGGCAGGTGTGCCGATACGGGCGGAATAAGGAAATACGTGTAACCAAGCAAGGCCACACTCTTTTACAAGCTCGACAGAGTTTTCAAACATAGCCTCTGTTTCTGTGGGAAATCCGGCAATAATATCGGCGCCAAAGCTAATATCTGGTCGCACTTTTCTTAAGCGTCGACATAAGGAAATGGCGTCATCACGATTATGCCGTCGCTTCATCCGTTTAAGGATCATATTGTCCCCATGTTGCAAGGATAAATGCAAATAGGGAGTTAGGCGCGCTTCTGTGGCAAATAAGTGAAATAATTCCTCATCAACTTCGGCACTATCAATAGAAGACAAGCGTAAGCGGGGTAAGTCGGGAACAGATTTCAAAATTCTAGCAACTAAATTACCCAGTAATGGTTTGTCTGATAAATCATCTCCCCACGAAGAAATATCCACACCTGTCAGTACGACCTCGTTAAAGCCTTGCGCCGTTAAATCGGCAATTCGTGCAACAATATCAGAGGCAGGGACAGATCGGGAATTACCGCGACCATAAGGAATGATACAAAAAGTACAGCGGTGGTCGCAACCATTTTGGATTTGGACAATGGCACGCGCCCGCTCGATGAGGCCGTTTGCCCTAGAGGAATCTGCGAGCCTCACTTTCATTATGTCGCTTACGTTGGACTTTTTTTTGAGAGAAAAACTGCTTTCTACCATTTTTTCCGCATTGCCCAATACATGGGTGACGCCGTCCATATCTGCATATGTCTTTGGTTCGATTTGTGCGGCACAACCTGTCACGATTATTTTAGCGCCGGCGTTTTCCCGTACGGCTCGGCGGATGGTTTGCCGCCCTTGGCGCACAGCTTCGTTGGTAACGGCGCAAGTGTTGATGATGACGGCATCTTTTAAGCCTTGCGACTTGGCATGCCCTGCCATAATCTCGCTTTCATACGCATTCAAGCGGCACCCAAGAGTAATTGATTTTACGTCCGTTTCCATAGCACGCTAGATGGGCTTAATTAGGGCAAACGTCAAGGAAAGAGACCAGATGAAAAAACCAATTTTATTTTTACTTGCTCCGGGCTTTGAAGATAATGGCAGACGAGAATATTGTCCAGAATGTGCTGAAATGTGGGGGGTGTTATCTTATTTTCCAGCCATAAAGGAAGCTATAGAAATTAGTTATCAACCGATTCACCGCCCGCGAGATCAGATGGTTGAAATGCTCGGAGAGGACGCACAAAATTGCCCGACGTTAATTTTACCAAAAGGAATGCAGGTACCTGATGGCGTTCGCGTAGGAACCGCTAATGGGTTTGATTATTTAGATTCAGCGCGGGGTATTGCTATATATTTTTCAAAGCTCTACGGCACGCCTGTACCAAGGTAGCTTTGTTATTTTTATTGTGTCTCCGGTGTGGTCACAACAATGCCGTCAAGTTCTTTGGTAATCAGAATTTGGCAAGATAGGCGTGAGCTGTCTTTCACGTCTTCGGCAAAATCTAACATGCTATCTTCCATATCGTCTTTGGGCTTTAATTTGCTAATCCATTCATCGGCAACATAAACATGACATGTGGCACATGCGCAGGCACCGCCACAATCCGCATCAATTTCCGGGATCATGTTTTGTACGGCTGTTTCCATGATTGAAGATCCAACATTGGCGTCTACATCACGTGCAGTTCCCTTGGAATCAATAAAGGTAATTTTAGGCATGTTTACTCCATTAAATGTGCGTCTATATTGCGCCAATTTCTATGTAATGGGGAAAAAATAATTTGCAAGCCCGAACCAACACTTGCGTGCATATAGAGGGCCGCCTAGTGTTATTAATATGGACGGTTACTGTAAAATCATTGCGTTAAGAAATGAACGCGAAACATTGGCTTTTGCTGCAAAACTTGCACCCTATTTACAGGCGGGTGACGTCTTGGCCTTGCGCGGGGATTTGGGATCTGGCAAAACAAGTTTTTGTCGCGGGATCATTCGTACCCTTACCAACACACATGAGGTGCCCAGTCCCACCTATACTTTAGTGCAAACCTATGAAGCAGAGAAATTTAATATCTGGCATTTTGATCTGTACCGACTAGAAGATGCTCATGAAGTTTGGGAGCTGGGTATTGAAGAAGCTTTGGAGGAAGGTATCTGCTTAATTGAGTGGCCTGAACGGATTGACAATTTATTATCTGGCGCAGAGCTTAACATTGATATTGTGTTTAAAGATGAGGGTCGCACGTTGCAAATTTCAGGATCTGACACATGGGGGGACCGCCTTGCCAAGCTCTAAGCGGGAAAGCCAAATTAAAGACTTCTTACACGTGCATGGCTGGGGGAAGGCTGTTCGCACAGTGGTACCCGGAGACGCTTCTTCGCGCCGTTACGAAAGGCTTGCTTTAAAAAATAAAAAATCTGTTCTTATGGACGCTCCGGATGATCAAGACGGGGTAACTTGTTCTGTCGGTATGAATTTGGAGCAAAGACAGGCTTTGGGGTATAATGCCCAAGCTCGTTTAGCAGGATCATCATTACCGGCATTTATCTGTTTAGCGACGGCTTTAACACGGCGTGGGTTTGCCGCCCCGCGTATTCTCGCTGCTGATATAAAAGCAGGCTTGTTATTATTGGAAGATTTGGGAGATGATTTATTTGCAGGTGTTTTAGAAAAACACCCAGACCAAGAAGAGGTGCTATACAAGAAAGCAGTGAGCTGTTTAGGCGCAATTTACCGATCAAGCTTTGCACAAGACCTCAGCGCCCATGGTGCCAATTGGCATGTCGGTACATATGATGACATGGCTTTGCTGGCAGAAGCTGATTTGTTTTTACAATGGTATGTGCCGCATTTTGAAAATTCGGTTTCAGAAAAAGCAAAAGCAGAATGGGGAAAAATATGGGTGGAAAGTTTTCAATATTTACGTGCACACCCTACAGGGTTGGCTTTACGGGATTTCCATGCAGAAAATATTTTTGCCCTAGAGGGTAAGGTCGGATTAATTGATTTCCAAGACGCTCTCTTTGCTCATCCGGCTTATGATTTAGTGTCATTACTTGAAGATGCGCGGCGGGACGTTAAAGCTGATCTGATCGAACCATTAATGGCTCAATTTTGTCATGAAGCGGGCATCGAAAATAACGCCGCTTTTCGGCGCGCCTATGCGGTGCAAGGGGCACAACGGAACGCTAAAATATTGGGTATATTTGTACGTTTGGCCGTGCGTGACAAAAAGCCTCATTATTTGGATTTAATTACGCGGGTGCGGGCGCACTTTCAAACGGACCTTTCTCATCCCGACCTTGCAGATTTAAGAGGATGGATTGAAAATTATGCTCCTTCTGCACTACAGGCAGGGGCATGATTAAAACAGCAATGGTCATGGCAGCTGGTCACGGTACCCGTCTTCGCCCACACACAAACCATATATGTAAGGCCTTGGTGAAAGTTGGTGGCAAGACTCTGGTTGATCACATGTTGGACCGCTTGGTAGATGCGGGGATTGAGCGGGCCGTTGTAAATGTACATGCATTTGCAGATGAGCTAGAAGCGCATTTACAAACCAGAACATCCGGCCCGAAGATAATTATATCGGATGAAAGAGGCGCGCTTTTGGAAACTGGTGGCGGGGTGGTAAAGGCATTACCTCTATTGGGGGATGCGCCTGTCCTGATTTGTAATATTGACGCTGTTTGGACGGGTATGTGCGTTTTAGAAAACCTCATGAAAGCTTGGGACCCAGAGAAAATGGACGAGCTCTTGTTATTGACAAATACAGATAGAGCCATCGGGTTTTCAGGGGCAGGTGATTTTCATTTAGAGGAAGACAAGCGGCTGGTTCGTCGCCGTGAAAAATCTGCTCCATATGTTTATGCGGGGGTGCAAATTTTTAAACCAGCGCTGGCTGAACCTTTTTCTAGAGTAAAATTTTCTCGAAATAAAATTTGGGACATAAGTTTAACACGCAAAAAATTATTTGGACATGTGATGGGTGGCGTTTGGATGCATGTGGGGGATCCGCAAGCTTTGGATATTACAGAAGCCATGCTAAGCTAATTTCATGGTAAAATTACAAAACCTATTTAGTTCGAACACACCAAATATTTATACTATGCCGCCCCGTGCCGACTTTCTAGGGCATTTGGCTTCTGGTTTACATAAAAGTCTAGGGAAAGATCTGCATAAAGCAATGATCTTGCTGCCGACTCGCAGAGCGGCGCGTGCCTTAAGTGCGGCTTTTTTGGAAATGGCTCCTGATGGGGGGGCTATTTTATTGCCGCTCATGCGGACATTGGCAGATATGGATGAAAACGAACCGCCATTTACATTTGGTTCTGTCGACCTTGAAATATCCCCCGCTATTGATGGGGCCCGATATACGTTTGAACTTGCCAAGCTCGTGGCACATAAAATGAAATTGGATGGGATGGCGCCAGATGCCGCTGCCAGTTTAGCAATGACAGAGCCTCTTGTTAATTTATTAACTGATCTGGCTATGGAAGAACTTGATGTAGAGGCGTTAGAGGGTTTGAACGGTGAGTTTGATGATTTGCCCGAACATTTTCAAAACGCAGCTGAATTTGTAAAAATTATCGCAAAGTACTGGCCAGCCCACCTGCAAGAGCTTGGTTTGTGCGAGCCCGCGGCCCGACGGGTTGCTTTACTTAATGCATGTGCCGTGCAATGGGAAATGACGCCGCCAGATCATCCTGTCATTATTGCTGGTTCCACAGGTACAGTTAAGGCAACCGCTCGACTCATAAAAGCAGTCGCAAATATGGAAAAAGGATTAGTGGTGTTACCTGGTCTTGATACTCATATTGATGATGAAGTATGGCACACGATTGACGACCAACATCCGCAAGCATCACTAAAAAACCTAATAGAAACTCTAAACGTAAAACGTGACGATATTAAAAGGTGGCCTGGGGTTGAGTTAAATCATGCTAGTGAAATGCGATCACGAATTTTAGGGGAAAGCTTAATTCCTGCCCACGCAACATCCGATTGGCCCGCCCGTATTGCCAGAGTGCAGTCTAGTGTCAGTACCGGCAATCCGATCAAGGAGGGATTGGCCGGGCTTTCATTAATCGAGGCAAAATCCGAAGAAGAAGAGGCGGGATTAATCTCTTTGCTTTTGCGAGAGGTTTTACAAACCCCGAATAAGACCGGTGTGGTGGTTACCCCTGACCCCGCTTTGGCACGACGGGTAAAAGCCAAGCTGTCTCGGTTTGAAATCGAGGTTGATACTTCTCAAGGTGAGCCGTTGGAGGAAACATTACACGGGTCATTTTTATCATTGTCTGCGCAAGCCGCTTTTGATCCCTTTGATCCGGTCGCCTTGTCAGCATTGGTGAAACACCGTTTATTTCGCCTCGACCCAAATGCAACGGCCATATGGCATGATTTGGAGAAGCGGGCATTGCGGGGGCCACGAGTGCGTTCCATACAGGCTTTGGAAGAAAAGCTATCCGGAAAATGTAGCGATGGCCTCGCTTTGTTCAAGCAGATAAATACGACACTTTCTCCTTTGTCTGCCATGTTTGCAAAAACCAATCCGGTCCATGATATCGCCTATGTACACACACAGGTTCTAGAAAATTTGGCGGGTGGGGCGCCACACATCTGGCGCGAAGAGGCAGGGGAAAAAGCCGCCCAGCTTCTGGAAGAGCTTATTTTATATGGCAATCATTTACCGCCAATTTCTGCCCACTCTGCTGCCTATGCCAAGTTGCTTGGGCAGATGATGCGAGGGCGGGTTGTCAGGCCGCGCTACGGCATGTCTGAACGCATCCAAATTCTTGGCCCCTTAGAGGCGCGGATGGTAGAGGCCGACTTAATGATATTGGGAGGGCTTAATGAAGGGGTATGGCCTGCGATCCCTGCGCCCCATCCGATTTTGTCGCGCGGGATGCGAATGAATATAGGTTTGAGTGTACCAGAGCGGCGTTTTGGGTTGGCTGCGCATGATTTTGCGCAACTTGCTGCCAAAGAAAATGTGGTTTTAACACGTGCCTTACGAACTTCGGATGGGCCAAGTGTGCAATCGCGGTGGCTTTGGCGACTAACGACATTGGTGAAGGGTGCGCAGGCACAATCTAACAAAAACCCCATATTAGATCGTGGGGAAAAATATCTAAAATGGGTGCGACAATTAGATATTGCTCCTGAAAATTTGAAACCAGCAGAAAGACCATCACCTAGACCTCCTTTGTCAACGCGGTGGCCAAAGGGGCGGCGCTTGTCTGTTACGCAAATCCAAACTTGGACCCGTGACCCATATGCCATTTATGCCAAAAATATATTGGCGTTGCGTCCTTTGGATGCTTTGGATCAAGATTTAAGCGGGCGCGAATACGGTACCGCCGTACATAAAGCTTTGGAGAAAATAGATACCAGTGACGTACCTTCCTTAACGCGAGCGTTAGAGGAAGAATTGCGCGCGGCGGGTTACGAAGATCATAGTTTTGCCCGTCATTCCGTGCGGTTGGAGCACATGGCGAATTGGCTTGTTAATTGGGCAAAGAAGCGTCGTGCAGACGGGTGGAAAACCCTGAGTATTGAAAAAAAGGGAAAATGGGATGTTTCTACGCCGGGGGGCCTGTTTTCTCTTACGGGTATTGCTGACAGGATAGAAGGGTGCGGAAATGAGGCTGCGATTCTGGATTATAAAACCGGAACCATACCATCGCAAAAAACCATAGTCTGTGGGTTTGATTTGCAAATGCCATTGTTGTCGTTGATGTTGGCTGATGGATGTTTTGGTGCTCCCGCCACAGCCACAGAAATGTGGTATATCAAGCCGAATGCACGGGCAGAAAAAGATAGAGATGTTTTGATTAAATCACCCGATTACGACATGGCACGCTACCAAGATGAGGCACGAGAAGTATTGGAGAATTTAATCAATCATTTTGATAACCCCGAGAGCGCCTATTACTCTCAACCCCGTGCTCAATATGTAAACCCATATGGAGATTATGACCAACTCGCTCGTCGGGCAGAGTGGGCGCGGCTTGGCGCAGGTGATGGGGGCAAAGAGTAATGGACGGAGACGTTTCCCAAGATTATGTTAATGCGGTTAAGATGCAACACATGGCCGCTGACCCCATGCACTCGGTCTTTGTGTCTGCTAATGCAGGTTCTGGAAAAACCCGGGTTTTGGTGGAGCGGGTGTCGAGATTATTGCTGGACGGCGCTGCTCCGGATAAAATTTTATGTCTTACCTATACCAAAGCTGCGGCGGCAGAAATGCAGTCACGCCTCTTTGATGCGTTGGGAGAGTGGTCGATATTAAGTGAAAAAAAACTCACTCACGCCCTCAATAAATTGGAAGATAAAGCCCGCAAGCGTAGCCAAAAAGAACTGGGACGGGCGCGCCGTTTATTTGCACGCGCGCTGGAAACGCCGGGTGGGTTAAAAGTTCAAACCATTCACGGGTTTTGTGAAAAGCTCTTAAAACGTTTTCCGCTAGAGGCAGGTATTGCGCCGGGTTCTGAAGCTTTGGATGATAAGCAAACGGCTGACTATCTTCATGCCATCATTGCAGGCATTGAAACCCAAGCCTTAACCGAACCTGTTGATGGCCGTATGCGCTGTGCCTTGCAATTGTTAGCCATGCAAAAGAGCGATAATGATCTAGACGCTATATATAAATGGGTAGTCCATAATTATTACAAAATAGAAAATTGGAAAAATAGTGGCGGGCCCGCTACGCTTGCAGAAGAACTTGGTTTGACTCCGGATTTGACATCTGAGCAAGCCAAAGCTGAGGCGTGGGAAGCTGCGCCTAAAAACGAGCTGAAGAATGCCCTTCTCGAAATGTATCAAGGTGGCAAGACGGACAAAGATAAAGCAAAACTAATTGAAGCGGCTCTTAATGCATCTTGCCCTGTTGAAGCTTATGACATTTACCAAAATATGTTTTTTACCAAAGCAGGGAGCCCAAATGTCAATATGGTTACAGCTAAAGCAGGGGAGGTCGCGTTACGCATATTCGGGGATAAAAAATCCGGTTATCAGGTAGAGGCAATACGGATGATTGCGATGCGAGAACGTGTCAATCGGGCTTGCATGTTGGAACTTACCCGTGCGGTTTATATTTTGGCGGACACTGTATCGGAAAAATACAGAGCCTTGAAAATCAAAATGCGGGTAATTGACTTTAATGACCAAATTGAATTGGCTCGACGGTTGTTGCTGGATACAGAAGCAAGTGATTGGGTACGCTATAAACTCGACGGTGGAGTAGATCATATATTGGTCGATGAGGCACAGGATACGTCTCGGACTCAATGGGATATAGTGGGCGCGATGTCGGATCCTTTTTTTCAACCCTCACCGGATGTGGATAGAAAAATACCTCGTACTTTGTTTGCGGTTGGCGATGAAAAACAATCTATCTATTCCTTCCAAGGAGCACGGCCTGAATTGTTTTTGGATAAAATTCAAAATCTAAGTAAAAAGCAAACGAAAACGCCTGAAGTTAAAATGACTATGTCATTTCGCTCTAGCCAAGAAATACTTAACTTTGTGGATGAAATTTTTTATGGCCAAGGGGGCATTACAGAAACTTTTGATGCAAGTGCCATGTCTTTTGCTTCTGACCTAGGCGAACATATTGCTCACCGTGCCGACTCTGGCCTCGTTGAATTTTGGCCGGCAGTAAAAACACCTGAGAAAGCGGCAGAAGAAACACCATGGGAACCTGTGCCAGTGGACATACCCTCCCTTCAGGCGCCGCGAGAACAACTTGCTCGTCAAATTGCAGTGCAAATAAAACAATGGCTAGATCATAAAGAACCAGTTTGTATCCGTAGGAAAAATGAACCGCCTATTCACCGCCCGATGCAGGCACGGGATATTTTGATTTTAGTGACAAAACGAACGGGGTTTTTTGATGCTGTTATTCGGAATTTGAAGGAGCAAAATGTACCTGTTGCTGGCGCAGATAGATTGCAACTTACAGATTCGATTGCTGTTCAAGACCTTTTATCCCTCGCTAAATTCACACTCTTGCCTAGCGACGATCTATCTTTGGCTGAGGTTCTGAAAAGCCCGTTGATTGGTTGGGGCGAGCAAGAGCTATTTGATGTGGCGAATGGACGAGAAGGGCATTTATGGTCAAATATGCCCGAAGGAGAAGCGAAAGAAATTTTAACCCACCTAACACATCTTGCGCAAAAATATGCACCATATGAGTTTTTTGCGCGAAGCTTGGCTTATGTCCCTCAAGCGGGTGGGGAGAGTTTACTGCAAAGGTTATTCAACCGATTGGGTATGGAAATTGCCGATGGTGTTGAAGCCTTTTTGGCACAATGCCTCGCCCACCAAAGACAGGGGGCACCGTCTCTTACTCGCTTTGTTTCGGATGTCGAAAAGGGAGAAAATATTATTAAACGGGAAATGGATGCCGTGCAAAATGAAGTGCGGGTTATGACAGTGCATGGTGCCAAAGGTTTGGAGGCGCCCGTCGTTATTTTACCGGACACGACCCAGGTTAAAAAGGCAACAAAAAAGTTTTTGTATGAAATGGAGGAGGGCGGCTTAATAGCTGTACCGCCGTCTGCGGGACGCCCTGAAATTTTAAAACAACATCAGGTGCGCGAACAGGCTTTAATGGACCAAGAGGCCATGCGGCTTTTATATGTAGCCTTAACCCGTGCGGAAACACGGTTACTAATTTGTGGGTTTGAAAGCCGGGGTAAGGTGGAAGAAAACAGTTGGCACGAAAAAATAGAATTAGCGTTAAAAGCTTTGGATGCACATATTTATGAGACAGAATTTGGCGAAGGGCTCCGATACGGACGTTATTTGCCAGATGTTGCCTTGGCATCTACTGCATTAGAAGACAGTCAAGATAAGTGTGAAAATTTGCCGAAATGGGCGCGTCATATTGCAAAATCTGATGGCGCAGAAACGCCGCCTTTGACACTCTTGTCCCCATCTTCACTTGTTGGAGAAGGAGAAGAGGATGTAGCAGGTGGTCTTTCGATACGCTCGCCGCTTTGGGTTAGAGAGGGAAAACAAGCGCCTTCACCTGACCGCTTTGCTCGTGGCAAGCATATTCATAAATTGTTACAGGTACTGCCAGACTTAGACACGGCGAAACGAAGATCGGCTGCAAAAATGTATTTAGCGGCGCAAGGTGATTTAAGTGACCAAGGTAAAAAAATAATTGCAGAAGAAGTTTTTGCTATATTGGAGCATGTAGAATTTGCCCCATTTTTTACTCCGACGATGGACGGTATATCGGCAGCTGAAATTTCCTTAGTGGGACGGGCAAAAGAATTACCACAACATATGGGATTTAGCGGTCAAATAGATAGATTATGTGTAGTTGATGGTGTGGTGTGGATTGTCGATTATAAATCAAATAGACCCCCACCAAAGCATGAAGAGGATGTGGCACCTATATATATTCGCCAACTTGCGGCGTACCGAGCTTTGGTGCGTGAAATTTTTCAGGGTCAACCTGTCCGGTGCGCCCTGTTATGGACAGACGGGCCACACTTGATGGAACTGTCCGATGAAATTATGGATAATGTACAGTGGGAAACGGTTTTACAAACTTGACGAATCGGGCATCCCCCCATATTTACGCATAAAGACAATATAAGGAACTCTCATGGCCACATTTACTGCAACAGACGATAATTTCACTGCTGAAATTTTAGGAGCAGACAAGCCCGTCTTACTAGATTTTTGGGCTGAGTGGTGTGGACCATGTAAACAAATGTCTCCTGCTCTGGAAGAGTTATCCGAGGAAATGGACGGCAAAATTATTGTTGCGAAATTGAACATTGAAGATAGTCCTGAAACGGCTGTTAAGTTCCATATTCGAGGTGTGCCAACTTTGATGATTGTTAAGGGCGGCGAGGTTGTCGCAACGCGTAGCGGCGCTATGACGAAGTCAAAATTAGCGGAATGGCTTGGCGAACACGCGTAAAACACACATATAAACTATATATCTTGACCATGAAGCTCGCCTCGCGTAGTGCGAGGCATGGGCGAGAATAAACACGACTACAAATTATTGAAGACCACATTTTTGCTGGTTCTAACTTGTCTATTTGCGTGGGCAACGCCTACATTTGCCAAGCAATCTACGCCGGAAACAATTGCTCAGGAAGAGCTGCAAGCCCTGCAAAACCTAGTCCAGTCTTTATTGTCTTTAAGCACTGCATTAGTAGAACGTCAAAAACATCTAAAAGACCTTAACTCGGAACTGGGTAAAGCAAAAGAAGAAGCCAAAAAAGCGGCACTGGAAACAGAAATCCAAGCCCTCACAGAAGAAGTCTTACAAATTCAAACCGCAATTGACCTCATTGTGCTGGGCTTACAATCCCAACAATTTAGCAAAGATGGGGGCGAAGCCGCACAGGTGGACCTTAAAAAAGAGATTGCTCGTGTATTCGAGCCAATTGTTTTTTCTCTAGAGCGCGCGACGGAACCTGCTCGACGCATGGAAGAATTACGAAAGCTATCCGAGCAAGCCCAATCGCGAACAAAAATCGCAAGAGAGACATTAAAGCATTTGGAAATTTTTGATGTGCCCGATGTAGATTACCCTAAACCTGTAAGAGATAGGCTCGATGATTATAAAGAAGTATGGGAAACTAGACTAAAAGAAGCGGAAGGTCTTGCCTCTGCGCTGGACGAGCAATTACAATCTGCACAGCGATTAAATTCGAGTTCGGTGTCCCAATTTACACATGATTTCGCTAGTTTTATCCGGAACCGTGGCGCCAGTATTTTATATGCATTTGGAATGGCTGCAGGTTTTATAATGATTTGCCAGTTACTACGAATTGTGCTCGCTAAATTTTACCGTAAAAATCATAACGGTGTTTTATCGGCGCCTTTACGGATGGTGTCGATGGCCCTGTCCTTTATTGGTATTTTTGGTGGATTTGTAATTGCGGTCAGTATTTTTAATTTACGCCAAGATTGGTTGTTGTTAGCCATGAGCTTGTTATTTGCGGTGGGTGTGGGGTGGACATTTATTCGCTCATTGCCGTCTTTCTTGCAACAGAGCCGGATATTGTTAAATTTAGGCGCAATTCGTGAAGGTGAGCGTACGGTTATTAACGGAATTCCTTATAAAATTGAACGTCTTGGCGTCTATTCGAAGTTGGTCAACCCGGACTTAAAAGGTGGTGAATTAATTTATCCTATTCACGAGCTGATTGGCATGCATTCGCGCCCTGTGACGGCAGGAGAAATTTGGTTTCCCACAAAAGTTGGAGACTGGGTTTTACGAGAAGGGTCATTCTTTGAAGTGATTAACCAGACCCCAGAACATGTTGTGATCCGCAAGGGAAGTGGAGCCGAAGATTTCATTCCGGTTTCGGAGTTTTTAGCTACAGAATTTGAACTAATTTCAAACGGGTATGCGGTGGTTTATAATTTTGGCCTTGGCTATCAACATCTAAGTGATGCCAGAGAAATCATTCCCAAAATTGTTGATGATGCGGTTCAGGCTAGAATCAAAATGGAAATGGGCGACAAAGCCTTAGTCAAAGTTTTGACCAGGTTTGTGGCGTTAGGTGATAGTGCGCTTGACTTTAATGTGTTGGCGGTTATTGCGCCGGGTTTTGGTGCTGATTATGGGGTTTTACAAAAACATTTAAACCGCGCGGTTGTTGATGCTTGCTTGGAACACAATTGGGAAATACCGTTCCCGCAAGTGGTTGTACATAAAGCTTAACTTAGGCTCAATGCTTCACCTGCTAGGTATAGGGATCCGCAAATTAGAATACGTGGCGGGATGCCTTTTTGTGTGTGACAGGCAAGCTCTACGGCTTCTTTCAAGGTTTCTGCGCTACTTGTTTCCATACCGCGCCCTTTTGCCATGTCGACTAATATTTCAGGTAAGGCTGGCATGGTTTCTAATCGGTACAGCAATCAAATTTTGAGCCAATCCGGTAAACGCATCTAAAAAACCAGGAGCGTCTTTATTGGCTAACATGCCCATAATCATTACCAATGGACGAGAAGTTTTGGCTTCTATTTCAGCAAGCGCCCCTGCCAGCGCCCGCGCTGCATGTGGATTGTGTCCCCCATCCAACCACAATTCGGCTTGGTGCTGATGTGCGATATCAAACAGCGCCCCTTGCGTAATGGACTGTAACCGTGCGGGCCAAGTTGCTTTGGTAATTCCTGTGGTGATGGCGTGGTCATCAATTTTTAGGGATTTTGCAATGGCAATGGCAAGACCAGCATTTATACTTTGGTGGTCACCGGCTAAACTTGGTAATGGCAAGTCCAGTAGCTGCTCATCATCTTCAAATACCAATCGTCCCTGTTGACGATAACAGTGAAAATGTTCATCTAAATTTTTCAGGTCAGTACGGGTTAAAGCCGCTTCTGATGTTAATACGGCTCGGACAAGGTCAGTTTGCGGCGCAGAGAATGCGGGGGTATAAGCTTTGAAAATGCCGGCTTTTTCCCGTGCGATTTTAGCTAAATCTTTCCCCAAAAATTCTTTGTGGTCATAATCAATGGAAGTGATCGCTACAGCGGCGGGGCGTTCAATCACATTGGTGGCATCAAACCTGCCGCCAAGTCCGGTTTCCAAAAGCAATAAATCGGCAGGATGTTCGCTAAAACATAGAAAGGCGGCTGCTGTCGTTGCTTCAAAAAAGGAGAGGGGCTTGTCTGCATTGGCTGTTTGCACGCGCGCAAGTGCATCAAGCAAAATAGGCTCTTCAATGATGTGGCCCCCCAAAACAATTCGTTCACAAAAACTAACCAAATGAGGAGATGTATACACATGTACTTTTAATCCTTGCGCTTCGGCAATGGCACGTAAAAATGCAATGGTAGATCCTTTTCCATTTGTACCGGCAACATGAACTGTTGGCGGTAGGTTATGCTGGGGATTACCAAGTGCTTTGAGCACACGGTTTATTCGCTCTAGGCCCAAATCAATTTTTTTGGGGTGGAGTTTTTCGAGTTGCTGTAAGGCAGTTTTTAGAGCTTCGCTATCTTTATGCATGTGTAGAGAGTTTAGGCGAAGCCTTTGAACTACGTTTCACATTCATGAGTACGGAGAGAATTTTAGCTAGTGTCGATGGTAAATCTTTACGGCTCACGACTTGGTCAATCATCCCTTTGGCTTGTAAAAATTCTGAACGCTGAAAGCCTTCGGGTAATTTTTCGCGAATGGTCTGCTCAATCACCCGAGGGCCAGCAAAACAAATTAAGGCTTCCGGTTCGGCAAGGTGAACATCGCCAAGCATAGCATAACTTGCGGTGACGCCACCGGTTGTCGGGTCGGTAAGAACTACAATATATGGCAAGCTTTTTTCTCGCAACATTTGTACGCCAATAGTGGTACGCGGCATTTGCATTAAGGACAAAGCACCTTCTTGCATACGGGCGCCGCCAGCGGCTGTAAAAATAATAAGTGGCAAGCTCTTTTGGGTTGCTTGTTCACAGGCTGTAACAAATGCTTCGCCTGCGGCCATGCCAAGAGATCCACCCATAAAGGCAAAGTTTTGAACAAGTACAAGAGCTTCGACGCCTTCAATTTTCCCACAAGCCAAAGCCATAGTATCTTGCGTGCCTGTTTTGGCACGCGCTGCTTTTAATCGGTCTGTATATTTTTTACTGTCTCTGAATTTTAACGGATCCACAGCCACTTCCGGCAGAGGTAAGCGTTCATATTTGCCACCGTCAAATGTATAAGCAAAGCGGTACTCTGGCCCGATGCGCATATGATGCCCAGCGGGTGTAACATGTAGATTTGCTTCCAAATCTTTATGAAATACCATCTCTCCGGATTTTGGGCATTTGACCCAAAAATTATCCGGCGTGTCGCGCTTGGTAAAAATTTTCTTTACACCAGGCGGCGTTAATTTTGATAACCAGTTCATAATTTGGCTTGTACCCGTTCAAATGAAAACGGGCAAGAGGGAAGTCATGACAGGACGGCAATGATTATTGGCGTTCGCCATATATTACGATGATTAGAATCAACGAGGCCGCCGTTTAGACAGGTTTGGTTTTATCTTTATATTTGCAAATTTTGGACACCGCGCAATTATAGCATTTTGGTGTGCGGGCAATACAGGTGTAACGGCCATGTAATATCAGCCAATGGTGCGCATGTAGCATATATTCATCTGGCGTGACACGTAGCAGGTTTAGTTCCACCTCTAGGGGGTCTTTACCGGGGGCCATGCCTGTTCGGTTTGACACACGAAATATATGAGTATCTACGGCCATGGTGGGCTGACCAAAGGCCGTATTAAGAACTACATTGGCCGTTTTGCGACCAACGCCTGCCAAACTTTCTAATTCTGCGCGGGTTTGTGGTACTTCCCCGTCAAATACGTCGACGAGCCTTTGCGCCATTAAGATAATGTTTTTGGCTTTGGTTTTATACAGGCCAATGGTTTTGATATAATCTCGGAGATGGTCTTCTCCGATTTCAAGCATTTTTTGTGGTGTGTCGGCAATGGCAAAGAGGTTTTTAGTTGCCTTGTTCACACCGACATCTGTGGATTGGGCGGACAGGGCAACAGCAACGACTAATGTATAAGGGTTGGTATAATTAAGTTCTGTCTTTGGGTGCGGGTCAAGTGTTTGTAAGTGCGCATATATGGAAGCAATTTGCGCACGAGTTAATTTAGGGCGCGGTAATTTCTTTTTTGCTTTCTTACGGGTTGTGGGCTTCATTATTGTCGTCTGGAAATTTCGGTCAGCATTTGTGAGACAAGTGTATCTGCATAATTTTTGGTTCGGCCATCAATAAATTGCCCTTTTTTATCAAAAGCTTTTTCTGCCATCCCGACCCCGAGTTGTCGTGGAACAGTTGTGGCGCCCAAACGGTTTAGAATGAAATGTAACTGACGAAGAACCATAATGCCAGACATTGGACCAGGAGAGGCGGAGCCAATGCCGTACACGGGGCCACTAAATTGGCCAAGTTCAATGCGGGTTGTCCAGTCAATGGTGTTTTTCAAGAGAGCAGGGAGTGAGCCGTTATATTCAGGCGTCGCAATAAATACGCCGTCACATGACTTTAATCTACGTACAAGGTTTTTCGCGGTTTTAGGTACACCGTTTTCAGATTCCCAATCGCCATTATAAATTGGCATCTCATAGGTATTTAAGTCAATTTTTACAGCCTTTGCTCCTGCTGCTTTAAACAGGTGTGCCATTGCATTCACGAGATTTTTATTGATTGACCCTGTGCGGGTGCTGCCGGATATCAGGGCAATTTTAGGAATGAATTCGACCATTTTTGTAAACTCCAGCATTTATTTTTTTGCACTATAGGGAAAAAAGATATGAGCGCAAGAAATGGGTGGTATTGTTATGAGCAGCGTTTAAAATTAGGTCATGAACAAAATATACCCGCGCGATTTATTTACGAATGCAGCCAAAGATTACCAACTGATGGCGGAAGCATTATCCTATTTAGGCGAACGCTGGCAAGAACGCCCAGACTATAAGTCAGCCGCAAATCAAGCGGGGCTTAGCCCACATCATTTTCATAAAATATTTACGCGGTGGGCAGGTGTTTCGCCCAAAAATTATATTGGTGCCCTCACCCATCATGCGGCGCGGGAAGTATTGGATGAAGGGGGTACGGTTGAGGATGCCAGCTTGGAAACCGGCCTATCTTCAACGTCTCGTTTGCACGATTTATTCATTAAGCATGAGGCCTTGTCGCCAGGGGAGGCGCGTTCAAAAGCCAAGGGAGTTGATATGGTGTGGGGAAGCGCCCCGTGTCCCTTTGGCATTGCTGTGGGTTTGATTAGCCCTCGCGGGTTATCTGCCTATGGATTTTGTGAGCCTGGGGAGGAAATTCAGGCCTTTGAAGATTTTAAGCGCCGTTACCCAATGGCAAATTACACTCGTGACAATCTGGCAATTGCGAACGTAACCGCAAATATTTTTGAGGGCGGTGTGGTTCCGATTGCTCTTTATGGTACGCCGTTCCAACTACAGGTGTGGAAAGCTTTGCTGACGGTAGAGAGTGGTAAGACAATCCGGTATATGGACGTAGCAAAACACATTAAAAACCCGAAAGCGGTGCGAGCGGTAGGGGCTGCTATTGGGGCTAACCCGATTAGTTGGATAATCCCGTGTCACCGAATTTTAGGTGCGGATAAGCGTTTGACGGGATATCATTGGGGAATTGAGCGTAAGCGGGCGATGTTAGCCTATGAAGCGGCCCATCGTTCTGCTATGGCTTGATCTCGAAATGTGAGAGAGCGTGAGCAAACGGCTGGGAACATGAAATGACGGTATTTTTAAGAGGAATTTCCTTTGCTTGGATCGTGGCAGCCTTGGCTATTTTTGGTGTGCTACTCGGGTTGCGGGCATGGCTAGGCTACCGACGTCTAACGGCTGAAGCCGAGGCGGATTGGGATTACCGTGTTGCTCATGACATGCAAGATTTACGCCTTGATAAGGCAGGGTTTGTGAGAGCCTTTCGCAAAGTCAACGCTCCTCGGCTTTCTTTATATCTGGCAGGTGGTGCAGGTTTGATTATCATTTTAACGCCGGTTGTTTTTGGTCTAATAAATGTATTTCTGTGGGGGGTTTGGAAATTTAGCAATGAAAGTCGGGTGTTTGAGCCAGGTTATTTGGTATGGGAGTTTTCCATTTTCTTTGGCCTTATTGCTGCATGGGCATTAATTGGCGCGGCGGTGGCGCGGCGTTATCATGCAAATTCACCAGGCTTGATGCGGGACGCTATGATGGCCGAGCGTGAAAATTTCATGCCAACCCGAAAATTAGTTGTTGGGCCAAACCCTTTGCATATTAATGGACAAGGGCAGGCGGATGAATACCGAAAAATGTTTGAAGAGGCGTTGGGCCTAAATTGCGAGAGGCAGGATAACTGGAACCAAACAGGTCATATTTGTGAAATTTATAGTGATGGATCAGACATGAATATATGTGTTCATAGCGAGGGTGAAGGCATTATGTTTCAAGCGCAAACACATCCCTTTTTCTTTACTCGAAAACATGCAAAAGAAGATGTGGAAGAGGCACGCTCTACGATTGTGATGTGTTTGGATGGTGCTCATGATGCATTTAAAAAAATAGAAACATCGGATTTAAATATCACTAAAACAACGGGTAATAAGCATAGCCACATGCGAAGCATTAGTCATGAAAATCTGGACATATTTTTATATGAAAACTCAAAAGGCAAAAAATGAAATTTTTACATACCATGGTGCGAGTAAGTAATGTTGATGATAGCTTGC
>JAJRSG010000171.1 GCA_024278915.1 Alphaproteobacteria bacterium | reverse complement strand
CGCCGTCTCTTGCGGGTGACACATGCTCACACCCCATGCGGCACTCAAATGCACATCTTCCGTACCAACTTCTATTTTTTGCTCGGCGATTGTACAGGCAAGGCTTGCTGCTTTGGCTTGGGCGACAGCTTCGTCGGTTTTGAATAACAATACAGCAAATTCATCCCCGCCCATGCGAGCGACCATATCGCAATCCCGTATTGAAGATTTTAAAGCCATGCCGATTTTAGTCAGCATTTCGTCGCCAATCACATGACCGTAACGGTCATTGATTGACTTAAACTGGTTTAAATCAAAGAAAATCACGCAAGACGGAATATCATAACGATCCATCATGGTTTGCGCCCGTTCAATTTCACGCATGAAAGCACGGTGATTATAAACCGGCACCAGCGGATCTGTATCCGCGGTCTGTTCCAAATTCAGAATTCGCGTTTTTAGCAATGAAATTTCATCTAATAAACGGCGCTTCTCAGAATCACCAATATCACCTGCTTCACAGGAAATGCCATTACTCGCGCTTTGCTCGATCTGTTGTGTCAAACTATGCAAACTCATATGTCCACCAATTAATTATTTTCCACTCAACTAGCACCATCTTCTTAAAAGATTACAAATGAGATTTTTTAATTGCGTTTTTTTGTTTCAAAATAGGCAATAATAGGCTAGAAACTGTCGTTTTACGGGAATTAGTTTCCATGAACACAGCAAAACAAAACAAAAGTGAAACTGCGAAAATCGCCGTAGTTATGGGCTCTAAGAGCGATTGGCCAACCATGAAACATGGGGCCGATGTGCTAGATCAACTCGGTGTTAACTATGATGTCAGAATTATCTCGGCGCACCGTACACCAGAGCGATTATTCTCATTTGCCAAGAGCGCAAAGGGTAATGGGTATCATGTTATTATTGCAGGTGCAGGCGGTGCCGCACACTTGCCGGGGATGATTGCAGCCCTGACCCCTCTCCCCGTCCTAGGTGTTCCCGTCAAAAGCAAAGCCCTTAAAGGCATGGACAGTTTACTTTCAATCGCACAAATGCCCGGCGGCATTCCTGTCGCCACATTGGCGATTGGTGATGCTGGCGCGAAAAATGCGGGTCTGTTGGCCGCAAGCATCCTTGCCCTCGGCGATGAAAAGATTGCAACCACACTGGAAAACTGGCGCCAAGCACAAACCGACAGTGTCGGTGATGATCCCCGTGCTTAACCCGAAAATATCAACATGACATCAGCAGCATTGAAACCCGGATCAGTCATAGGTATTTTTGGCGGCGGACAATTAGGACGAATGCTGGCACAAGCAGCCACTCAACTTGGATATAAAACCCACATTTATGATGTTTTCGCCAATACGCCTGCCGGACGGGTAAGCGAGTACCATACAGCGGCACAATATGACGACTTACTGGCCATTGAAAATTTCGCCAAAGCTTGCGACGTGATTACCTATGAATTTGAAAACATTCCGAGCGCGGCCATCCTCGAGGCGGGTAAACATGCACCCATTTTCCCAAGTGCCAAGGCATTAGAAATTTCACATGACCGCTTTACAGAAAAAACATTTTTGCGTGACCAAGCCAATGTGCCCGTTATCGACTTCTTCAAAATTGAAACCATGGAAGAACTCTCCCATGCCTTAAGCGTGTTTGACGGCCCTTGCGTACTCAAAACAAGAAGGTTTGGCTATGACGGCAAAGGGCAAATCAAAATAAATAACCCAAAAGAAATCAAATCAGGTTTTGCCCGTTTAGGCGGCGCGGATCTCATTGCCGAAAAATTTGCCCCTTTTGTTCGCGAATTCTCTATTATTGCGGCACGGGATCAAAACGGCGAAATTGCCTGCTACCCAATTACGGAAAACGTACACAAAGACCACCGCCTTCATACAAGTGTTGCCCCCGCGCCCGACCCGCAAAATATCAGCGAAGAAGCCCACGCCATCACCCACAGAATATTAAAGGCATTTGAATATGTCGGTGTCATGGGAATAGAGTTTTTTGAAATGAGTGATGGCCGGTTGATCGTAAATGAAATTGCCCCGCGCGTGCATAACTCTGGTCATTGGACGCAAGATGCAGGCTGCACAGATCAGTTCGAGCAACATATTCGCGCCCTAGCAGGCCTGCCCCTCGGCAGTCCAAAGCCCAAGCATACCGTCCGCATGACCAACCTCATCGGTGATGAAATCAAACAAGCTGGAGAGCTAGCAAAACAAGCCCAAACCTTTGTCCATGACTACGACAAACAAGATATTCGCCCCGGCCGAAAAATGGGCCATGTCAACGAAATTATCGGCTAACCTCTACGCTTACGGCGTCTGGTGCCGTAACGGATTTTTCCGAGGAGTTCTGCGGGGTCTGGAAAAGCCGACAGGCGTTTCTTAGCTTGAAATTTGGCTTTCTCAAACTGCATTACATTTTCGATCCGCGCATCAAGGAAAGCTTTGGCTTTTTCTTTTTTGGGATCATCATCCGTGAGCCACGCAAGCAAAGATGTACTGATTACCGCCGAAAGACTTGTGCGTTTTGTATAGTAATTAAAATCCGTCGACGTATCACCGATAGCGCGCCACATCGCATCAGCGCTTGCCCAAAGAATTTTAGGGCTAAAAGCCAACCCATCCGGCAAAGCGGTTCTGGCTATGGCTCGTTTTGCGGCTTCTTCATGAGAACCAATGGCTTCAAACCTTAGTAAAACTGCCTGCGTAATTTTATCGCGGATGCGCATTTTTGACTGATCTAATTTGGCCATTTCAGCGAGCATATGCTCGTCATTTTGCCCATTCCAAAAAGCAATCACTTCCAACGGGCCACCGGGGAAATATAATTCCTCTGCGCCATTTGGCAGGCCAGCGTCTTTGACGGCCTGCTTTAAGGAAACCGTGGACCAACCATCAAATGGGGCGTGCACGAGCATCGCATTTAAAATATCGCGGCGCGCCTTTAAGGACGGGTCAATTTTCTTTTTATCAGTTTTTTTCGTGGCCATACTTCAGCTTAGGCCTAAAACCAATCAATATCAACCACGCTTGATACGGAGTTTTTGGGACGTCCAATTTTTCACTGATGCCATTCCCCCTCCGGTAAGCACCCCATGTTTGAACAGGCGGCCTGACAACCAAACCACAACACATGATGACAAAATCAAGACAAGCACAGATAATAATGTTTCCCACAGAGGCGGGTCAGAAGGCAATCGAATGATCGCCGCAAAGGGGGCAGAAAACGGAATATATTGCGTCGCTTTTAAGAGGGACGAATCTGGATAGGCAATCCCGATGGGAACAACGAGAATACAAGCCGTCAACAGCAACACCATCGGTGTCATCAAAGTAGAAGCATCTTGCATGCTTTCTGCCATGGCGCCCAGCGCAATGAAAATCGAACCGTAAAATATATAACCAAGCAAGAAAAATACAGGCAGAAAAACCAACATTTTCGTACTGATGGCTTGGGAGAGTCCATCGGCGATCGCACCATCCCCAAAGGTCAACGCAAAGGTAAAGCCGAGCGCCCCTAAGATTATCCACGGCAGGAGTGAGGCAATCGTCAGCGCCGCCACACCAATTAACTTACCGAAGAAAATTTCCGAAAAACGGGTGCTCGCGAGAAGCATTTCCAACACTTTGTTGATCTTTTCTTCTACCATGGACATGAGCAACATATATGCGCCGGTAAAGACAGCAAACCATAACACCATGGACAAAATAGCCGCTACGTAAAACGGCACCTTATCTTTGCCCGTGACGGCTTGTCCGCCTATGCCTGATTTTGACTTTTCAGGGTTAAAGCTAGCCACAGACACGGCACCTTTACGGGCGTCATTAAAGCCTGTGCGCGTGAGGCCACCTGTTTGTAAATAAGTCGATGTCGCCAAACGAGAAAAATAACGATCCGCCAGATTAGTTAATGTATTCTGGATGGGTTTTGTTGACCAATAATCTGCGTGGGTAATGCCGTCTTTCTCGTAAATATGTAGAACCCCGTTTAAAGACTGTGTAAATCCATCAATTTGCAATTTTTCTTTTCCCAAAACATAAGGCATCATCCCGTCCAGATTTGACACAGGCGGCGAAATAAATGTCAATTTGCTTTTCGGCATTTTCACATAACTGGCAATTTTTGGATTTGTTTTGGTAATAAAAGTTTTAGCAGCTTCGGGGCCTTGCTCGTCTAATATACGGTTAAACTGATCTTTGTCTGCTCGCGGCACCGTATATTTAGCGACCTCTTGCAAGGCTAGTTTCATAACATATTCATTGTCTTTTATCAGCAATTGCTCAATCGCCTCACCGTGCAATCCTGTTTCGTCCAAGACACTAATATATTGGGTCGGCTCTGATTTTGCCATAACGAAAGGCGCCATAACCCCAAACAAAATACCGATGAAAGGCCCAAGGGCAGATAGCCAAAACCCCCATGTTTTGATATAGCCAACGAAATCTCTTTTCGCGATCAACAAGGTGCGGCGCAGGCTCATTTTAAACCCTGCCGGAGAGGACATATGTGTCATGTTTTTCTCCCAATCAAGCTAACAAAGGCATCATGTAGGCTTGCTCGTTGCGGTTCGAAGCGGATGAGTTTCACTTGATTATCATTGCAAATTTTCAAAATATCTTTTGGCCCCGTTTTAGGTTTTAAAACCATTTTCCATGTATCGGGCGCCAACTCGACCATTTGACTTGTAAATGGTTCCAAAATTTGCACAGCATTTTTCCCCTGCATTTCGATTGTCAATTCCCTTGGCGCAAATGCCAAAGCCTCGGCAATATCCCCATCAAATATTTTCTCCCCTGCCGACATCAAGATAATACGGTCACATAACCGCTCCGCATGTTCCATCACATGAGTAGAGAAAATAATGGTGCGACCGCGGTTTGCAATTTCGCGCACCATATCTTCCAGTAATTTCTGATTAACCGGATCAAGGCCCGAAAAAGGTTCATCTAAAATCAAAAATTCTGGGTCATGGGCAATGGCGGCTATCAATTGCACTTTTTGCGCCATGCCCTTTGATAGGGTTTTGATCTTTTTACGCTTAATATCACCAAGTCCGTACCGTGTGAGCATCTCGTCGGCGCGACTTAAAGCCAAGCGTCCGCCCAATCCGTTTAGCCGCGCAATATGGGCAATGGCGTCTCGGGCTGATATTTTCCTATATAGCCCCCGCTCCTCTGGTAAAAACCCAACGCGCCCGAATGCATTTGGCCCCGGTGCCCCGCCAAATAATTTGACTTCTCCGCCAACGTCTGGCGATATTAAACCAAGTGCCATGCGTAAGGTTGTCGTTTTTCCGGCACCATTCGGCCCTAAAAACCCGATGATCTCGCCTTTTTGCACACTAAAACTAATATTTTTTACAGCGGGTTTTCCGGCAAATGTTTTGCTCACATTTTCTATTTCAAGAATAGATTCGCGGGGGGCATCATGATGGGTGTTCATATAAATCCTATGTATAGACAATAGCTAGCCAATCTTTACCAAGAAGGCTACACTAATCTTATGGATATCAATACTGCAAAGCGGCGCTTGACGGCCATGCTTGCCGAACTTGAAATATTACGAGCGCAAGCCGCCGAAAACCGAAAACCTATCGCTCTGGACCAAACATCTGTCGGGCGGTTATCGCGCATGGATAGCTTGCAAATTCAGGCAATGGATAATGCCGCCGAAACGAGTCGAAGCAAACAAGCTTTGCGAATCAAGGCTGCCCTCTCCCGAATTGAAAACGATGATTTTGGATATTGTGTAACATGCGACGAACCGATAGCCCCCAAGCGTTTAGATCTGGATCCCTCCACACCGCTCTGTATTAATTGCGCCCGTGGCTAAGAACAAATGCCTCAATGTTGTTTGACATTTCTTTACCCCATAATTGATGGCGACCGGTTTTAATCAATACAAATTTCTTGTCACCCCTATGCAAATCAAACAAAGCCTTGCCTTGGGAGTGCGGAATTAATTCATCCATCTCGCCGTGTAACACAAGTAACGGTTCGCTTATCTCTCCGATGCGGAGATCAGACCTGTATTTGTCTTTTAATACCAAAGAGGTGGGGAAAAATGGCATTTGCAAACGGCTCATTGCTTCCATAGATAAAAATGGTGATGCCAAAACAAGGCCGGCACTGTCCCTGTTTTTAGCCACATGCAAGGCAATGGCCGCCCCTAGACTATGCCCAAAAATAATGATATTTTCAGGCTTGATCCCTTTGGTAATCAGAAAGTCATAATTGGCAAGGGCGGTTTTAAAAATATCATCTTCATTTGGCGTTCCCACATTGGCCGCATACCCTGGGTATTCCATTCCCAAATACCCTGCGCCCCAAGAGGTAAAGGCAGTGTAGTGGTCTTCATATTGATGGGCAGCACTTCCATTACCATGAATGAACATAATCACAGGTGCCGCGTCCGTTGGCGGCGGTTGATAAATAGAATTTATTTGCCCAACACCCGCAACATCAATGGGTTGAATTCGCCCCACAAACACAGTTTCGGGAATTGGCTCGGCGGGCGGGAAATACATGAATTTGCGTTGCGCCACATATACATAAATAAGCGCAGCCAGATAAAGCGTGATCGCCCCGATGATCATCCATTTGAGCCAAGCCATTAAAGCGCCTTGATAATGTCCTCGACCATTTTCTTAGCATCGGCCAAAAGCATCATTGTGCCGTCTGCATAAAACAGATCATTATCAATACCCGCATAACCTACCGACAAAGACCGTTTGACGAACAAGACAGTCGTGGCTTTGTCCACATCCAAAATTGGCATGCCGTAAATCGGGCTTTCCGGATCGGTTTTAGCCGCAGGGTTTGTCACATCATTAGCCCCGATGACAAAAGCAACATCTGCATTAGCAAATTCCGAATTGATATCTTCAAGCTCGAAAACTTCGTCATAAGGCACATTGGCTTCCGCGAGCAAGACATTCATATGCCCCGGCATACGGCCAGCGACAGGATGGATCGCATACACTACATCCACACCCTCTTCTTTTAGCTTATCTGCCATTTCGCGAGTTGCATGTTGCGCTTGAGCCACAGCCAGGCCGTAACCAGGCACGATAATAACTTTGGATGCATTTTTCATAATGAAGGCAGCGTCATCAGCAGATCCGCGTTTAACGGGGCGTTGTTCTTTACTGCCGCTATCCGTGCTCGTCGCTTCTGCGCCAAAGCCACCTAAAATCACACTAAAGAAGCTACGGTTCATTGCCTTACACATGATGTAAGAAAGAATAGCGCCCGACGAGCCAACGAGCGCCCCCGTAATAATCAACGCCAAATTACCAAGGGTAAAGCCAAGAGCCGCCGCCGCCCAACCCGAATAAGAATTGAGCATGGAAATAACAACCGGCATATCTGCCCCGCCAATGGGGATAATCAGAAGGAAGCCGATGAGGAAGGCAAGAGCAACAATCGCCAAAAAGACCGTTGTATTCGCCCCGCCTGAGGCCATTAACATGCCAATGAGTGTCGTGAGAACCAAGGCAAGTAGAAGGTTCAGTAAATGCTGACCTTTAAAGACAATCGGCGCACCAGATACATTTCCATTTAACTTCAAAAAGGCAATCACAGAACCACTAAAGGTAATGGCACCAATGGCGGCCCCTAAAGAAAGCTCTAAGAGACTAACGGTATGCAAGTGACCAACTTCGCCAATGCCAAAACTGGCAGGAGCATAAAAGGCACCAACTGCAACCAAGACGGCCGCCATACCTACAAGAGAATGAAAAGCGGCAATCAATTGCGGCATGTCCGTCATCGGAATGTTCTTAGCAATATACGCACCAATTGCGCCGCCAATTGCCAAGGCAATCAACACATAGATCAATGCCTGCCCGCTCATACCAACAAATAATAATGTCGTGACAATAGCAATGGTAATCCCAATCATGCCATAAACATTCCCGCGTCGGGACGTGGCAGGCGAGGATAGTCCACGCAAGGATTGAATAAATAAAACGCCAGATATGACGTAAAGAATGGCGGCGAGATTAGCAGTCATGTGCACGACCTACCCCTTTTTCTTATACATGGCGAGCATGCGTTGGGTGACGAGGAACCCGCCAAAAATATTAACAGCACAAAGGAGAGCCGCCACGAGACCAAAGCCGCTTGAGAGGCTTATGCCGCTTGCGCTTGAAGAGACGGCGACCAATGCGCCCACAATAATAACGGAGGAAATAGCATTCGTAACCGCCATCAAAGGCGTATGAAGCGCCGGTGTTACGGCCCAAACTACGAAATAACCTACAAAAATTGCGAGTACGAAAATTGCCAGTTGGAAAACAAATGGTGAAACCCCTGCGCCCGCTCCGGCCATAATTATCATGTTCATTTCTTATCCCTTTGTCTTCTCTCGTCATGACCGCCTTTGTGGTGATCCATAAGGCAATCTTTACATCAACCTCTCGTGCACGACTTCTCCGTCCCGCGTTAAGGCACAGCCTTGTATAATTTCGTCGTCCCAGTCAGGTGCATATGATCCGTCTTCTGCTGTCATCAGCGGCAATAAATTACGCAAGTTTCTAGCAAACAAGGACGAACTATCTGCCGCCATGCGAGACGGCCAATTTAAGGTGCCGACAATCTTCACACCATTGGCAGTTTCAACAATTTCACCAGCTTTCGCCCCTTGAACATTGCCACCCCGTTCAATGGCCAAATCAACAACGACACTGCCCGGTTTCATGGACTTAATCATTGCCTTATCAATCAAACGCGGCGCAGGACGGCCCGGAATAAGGGCGGTCGTGACGACCACATCTTGTTTGGCAATGTGTTTTGCCATCAGTTCTGCTTGTAGCTTTTGATACTCATCCGACATTTGCTTGGCGTAACCTGCTGCTGTTTCCGCCTGTTTAAATTCTTCATTTTCAACCGCTATAAATTTGGCCCCCAAAGAAGCAACTTGTTCTTTTGCTGCG
>JAJRSG010000170.1 GCA_024278915.1 Alphaproteobacteria bacterium | reverse complement strand
CTTCTACAGGTACCTGGACAACTGTCTGGACCGATCTGTTGACCGATATGGATTACTACCGTGGTCGTTGTTACCGTATTGAAGATGTGCCAGGTGATGACACTTGTTATTACGCTTTCATTGCATATCCGATTGACCTTTTTGAAGAAGGTTCAGTGGTTAACGTTCTGACCTCTTTGGTGGGTAACGTATTTGGTTTTAAAGCGATTCGTGCTTTGCGTCTGGAAGATATTCGCTTCCCACTTGCTTACATCAAAACATGTAATGGACCACCACATGGTATCCAGGTAGAACGCGACAAAATGAATAAATATGGTCGCCCATTATTGGGTTGTACCATTAAGCCTAAATTAGGTTTGTCAGCTAAAAACTACGGTCGTGCGGTTTATGAAGTGTTGCGCGGTGGTCTGGATTTCACCAAAGATGACGAAAACGTTAACTCACAGCCTTTCATGCGCTGGCGTGATCGCTTCCTGTTTTGCCAGGACGCAATTGAAACAGCTGAAGCTGAAACCGGT
Organism: Alphaproteobacteria bacterium; assembly: GCA_024278915.1. Taxonomy (GTDB): domain Bacteria; phylum Pseudomonadota; class Alphaproteobacteria; order Caulobacterales; family Maricaulaceae; genus Robiginitomaculum_A. The sequence goes on along the minus strand of JAJRSG010000170.1, from coordinate 5,230 downwards.
GAGCGTAAAGGTCACTACTTAAACGTAACAGCTCCAACACCAGAAGAAATGTATGAGCGTGCTGAGTTCGCTAAAGAAATCGGTAGCCCAATTATTATGCATGACTTCTTTACTGGCGGTTTTTGTGCCAACACAGGTCTAGCACAATGGTGTCATAAGAACGGTATGTTGTTACACATCCATCGTGCAATGCATGCGGTTGTTGATCGTAACCCACATCACGGTATTCATTTCCGCGTACTAACTAAGTGCTTGCGTTTGTCTGGTGGTGATCATCTGCATTCAGGTACAGTTGTTGGTAAATTGGAAGGTGATCGTGCAGCTACATTAGGTTGGGTTGATTTAATGCGTGAATCGTTTATTCCTGAAGATCGTAGCCGTGGTATTTTCTTTGACCAGGACTGGGGCTCTATGCCTGGCGTTATGCCCGTTGCTTCTGGTGGTATTCATATATGGCACATGCCTGCACTGGTTGCTATTTTTGGTGATGACTCGGTATTACAGTTTGGTGGTGGTACGTTAGGTCACCCTTGGGGTAACGCAGCTGGCGCCGCAGCCAACCGTGTTGCACTTGAAGCCTGTGTTGATGCGCGTAACCGTGGTATTGATGTTGAGCGTGAAGGTAAGACCATTCTTACTCAAGCGGCTGCGCACAGTCCGGAATTGAAGATCGCCATGGAAACATGGAAAGAAATCAAATTCGAGTTCGATACAGTCGATAAATTAGACAACGTTAACCGTTAATCAAAATTTTAGGAGTAATTTAAAATGGCTGAAATGCAAGATTACAAATCAAGTCCAAAATTCGAGACATTTTCGTACTTACCGGAAATGACTGCGGAGCAGACACGCGCTCACATTGCCTACGTTATTGCGCAAGGCTGGAACCCTGCAATTGAACATGTAGAACCAGCTCGTGCTTTTAACTACTACTGGTATATGTGGAAGCTACCCATGTTCGGTGAACAGTCAGTGGATCACGTTTTGTCTGAGTTAGAAGCCTGTCATCGTGAATATCCTGGCAATCATGTTCGTTTGATTGGTTACGATAACTATTCACAAAGTCAGGGTATGTCATTTGTTGTTCATCGCGGACGCATGTAGACATAACGTGTAAGAATATTTTTTACCCTCCTCGTACCTTAAATAATCTTTAAGGTGGAGGGTTAAAGGTATCTCAGCATATTTAGAGGCCTTTGATTAAAGGAATTCAGTATGACAGATCAATCACATTCACCAGCGCTATCAGGGCGCGAGTTATCGCGTGCAAGACGGCGTGCGATGTCTCACACGGGTGCTGCGAATACAAAAGCGGGCGCAAGCTCAGCTGCGACACAGCAAGCGCCGGCAGCGGAAATGTCGACGAAAGGTCTTAGTGGCAAAGCGCTTTCTATGACACGTCGAGCGATGTTGGCAAAAGGCGGCAAAGGTGCTGTTGCAAGTTCAGTTGCAGCGACTACTAGCGTGTCTAAGCCTCAAGTTACTGCCGCTTCAATACAAGCGGAAACGCAACAGCCAGAAGCATGTTGCGATGCCTGCGAAGAAACGGGTTATACCGAGCCATGTGACGGTGCGGTTGAAACAGATACCGCAAACGATGAAGCATTGGATAACCTTTGCGACATTATAGAGAATACTTCGGGTGGAGCATCAAATGCTTCGTCCAGTGTAAAAGCTTTTTGCCGTGAACGGCGAAACACGCTTTCTAAGAAAGGCAAGCTTGGGTTGCCAGGCAAGGCAGGAAGACAGGCGCGTAAATCATTAGTACGCAGTGCAGTGGCTTCGTCTTCATTAACAGGTAAAGCATTGGCGAAATTACGCCGTGAAGACCATTGCCAATTTGGTCGTGGGGATTCAGCAGCTTGCCGCCCGAGTGGTCGGGTACGTTCTGGTTCGGGTGATGCGCCGCCTAAGGTAGAAGTGGGCACGACATTATCAGGTCAGGCAGTAACAGGAACACAGGTAGAGCAAACAGAAAAGATAACCGGTAGCGAGTCAGGCGTTTGCCGTACTGTGACCGGTACCGAGTATTTAGGCGCTGAGCAATTCGCTAAGTTTTGCTCTTCTGCACCACCGCCACCAGCGGCCAAAGTCGGCTTGAGTGAAACGGGTCGTGGTCAGTTACTGACTGGTAGCAAAACGGCAGGTAACGATAAAGTAACAGGTGACGAAACAGGTCATTGTAAATCAGTGACAGGTAGCGAATACCTTGGTGCTGAGCATTTTGGTGCTTTTTGTGGCTCTCAGGGAGTCAACAAGACTGAAGGCAAAGTTGTTTCAGGTCGCAGCGAAAAAAATATGCGTATTACCGGTGTTGATGAAGCACGTGATAATGCGGTTACGGGCTCTGAATTAGGTGCTAACGCTGCGGTTACGGGTTCGGATTATTCAAATACCGCACCGAGACGAGCAGCAGTTGAAGCACCCGCTAAAGTGGGTTTAAGTCACACGGCTTCAGGTGTGTCTGTGTCAGGTGGTGAGTTGTCGCGTACCGAAGGTATAACGGGCGACCATAAAGATAGTTGTCAGCGAGTGACAGGTGTTGAATATGTTTCCAGCGAACGCTTTCAAAGCGTTTGCGGTAGCGTGCCCGAAAGTGCCGTTGCCAAGGTTGGCATTGATGCGAGCCGCGGTGGCATGAGTATTACGGGTAACCTGGTTGATCGTAGCGAACATGTTACGGGTAACGAACCGGGTTCCTGCAAGCGTGTGACGGGAAGCCAGTATGGTGAAGCGGCTCGTTCAGGTTTATGTGAACAACGCTCTAGTAAGGTGCAACAAATGCACACTTCGCAGGGCAAAATGTTAACAGGAACGGAGGCAAGTTCTTCCCCAAAGTTAACAGGTGACGATCGCGGTGGCTGTGCGATTGTTACCGGTAGTGAATATATAAGCCAGGAACATTTTAAACAATCTTGTACACAAACACCTGCAGCAAGTGGCAGGAGGACAGGCATGAGTCAGACATGGCATAACCAACATATAAGTGGTGTTCAGACTGGGCATTCACAAAAAGTAACGGGTGATGAACACGGCATCTGCAATACCGTAACAGGTAGCGCTTATGCAGGTCGTGATCAGGCAAGTGAATTTTGTGACACGCCTGCCGTGGCACAAGGTGACCAGCGTTTGGCACTTCATGCGACCTCGGTTATGCCTGTTTCAGGTATCGGCCCAGGTGCAGATGAACGCTTTGCAGGTAATGCGCAGCGTGGTGTTTGCCAGGATGTTACGGGTACGCCTTATTTGGGGCAACAAGATAGCGCAACATGCAGTACTACTGGAACGATGCATCATCTAGCACAAGCTCCAGCTGATCAGGCTTTGCCGCAGTCAGCTACAGCAGGTGCGGCTGAAGCTTATAAAGCCGATTTTTCAGTGGTATCGCCAGCTAAGGCTGCATGGCAACAACGGGTTAATGATCCAGTGCATAGCAGTGTTTATGCACGCAGAGAATCCATCACGGGTGTGGTGAATAAGGCCGAAGGAGTTATCTCGGGTACGCCTGAATTTCGTCACCAACGTGAACTGGAACCTGTTGCTCCTGCAGCGGTGCAGCCACAAGCTGTGCAGCAAGGCAGAGTCACTGGTGAAGGCAGCGAAGCTGGAACCCACATTACGGGTGATGACTGGTCTCGCGGTGGTTTAGTGACAGGAACAGAGGGTTTGTTTTCTGCAAAACGTAATCAGACTCAGCAAGGTACTTCGGTTGAGCGAAACAATATCGGTGCGCATGCCTTAAAGGATCGTGCACGGCCAGAAGCAAAACTATCCAGAGTAACGGGTAGTAGTGGTGGCACCAGTAGTGAATCAGCTGCCGTTACCTTATCGGGTGGCGCGAGCGGTTGATAGTTTTCTGTTATTACAAGGGCTTGGCTCGCTGCGATACAGAAGATAAAAATGGATATAAACACGCAACACTAACGACGATAGAGACAGGGTAAATGAACACAAAAAACGCCTACAGGAGAAAAGCTGCTAACGACACAAGTCGTTATACGCAGGCGCCTGTGGGTATGGCTCAGCCGCAAGCCGTGGTTGTACCGGCAAGTCGTGTGCAGGTTGCTCCTGCTGTTGTTAAAGAAGCAACGCTCACTCAATTAGCTCCTGCTGCAATAGCGCCAGTTGCTGAAGCGGTTACTTGCGATAGTTTGCCGCAGCGCTCATGTCGACATCCGTTGACTGATTTGCAGGCGAATGCACAGTTAGCGCGTTGCGAAGAAGCCATTAAAAGCCGTTTTGAAGCGATTGTACCAACGCTTCAAACACTGGCGAACTTGCAGCATGAAAAAGATTTTATAGCGCAAGCGCAGTCATACGCCAGCAAAATGTTGGAGCATGAATTACCGACAAGCTTGTTAGAGAATGCCTGGTTGAACGGTCTGGATATGCAGGCAATGTATGCGCACTGTGTATTTGGTGCCTTACAAAACGCAGTCGAGCAGTTTGCAAATAATTTGCGCACGCAGGCAGAAAACACGCTCGATACACAAAGCTTTTTTCTTGACTGTGGTTTTCACTGTGTAGACATAACACCTTGTTCGGATGGCCGCTTAAAAGGCCTGTCTAAATATATATTACGTTTACCGCTGTCAGCTTTAACAGTGCGTAATGCTTACGCGGGTGCGATGTTCAATGTGGATACGAATATCCGCCATTGGGAAAGTGTAGAGCTGGCACGTTTTCGTACCGGCCAACCGGTGACTGCCGATGCAGGAACCCATTATTTGAAAGTGGTGGTATACCATCGCAGCAGCTCAGATCCATCGCATCAGGGTTGTGCTGCACATGGTAGTAATGATCATGTGTCTGCAGAAGCCGGGCTGGCACGTTTGCGTGAGTTTCGTGAAGCGATTGAGAACAGTTTTTGTTGTGGTGCATCTGTTGATATTTTATTGGTTGGTGTTGATACCGATACGGATGCGGTACGTATTCATACTCCTGACAGCAAGGGTGAAATGAGTATTCACCGTTATATTGATAATGCACAGCTTTATCATGACACTTTAAGTATGACAGCGGATCAGGCGCGTATTGCGGTTTATGCAGCGGTTAAAAAAGCGGGTCAGAAAGATGGCTGGGGTGCAGGTGAAGGTGAACCTGATGAAGGTATTAGTCGCTTGATTGTTAATTTGTTAATTAATAATTTATCGCAAATTGAATATGTAAATGATTTATACGAAGGTCGCTATCCCGACATTGGTCATGCCGAACGCTATATCAGTGTAGG
>JAJRSG010000169.1 GCA_024278915.1 Alphaproteobacteria bacterium | reverse complement strand
GAGAGTACAGAGTTCTTGCTGTCTTTTTGTACCGATAGGTCAAGATAGTCTTCGCCGAGCGATAACAATAGCTCTATGTCAATGCGGTTCAAATCCGCGATGGAAAGAAGATGTCGGGCATTAAACCCTGTTAAAGAGTGCGCGTTTGGCATATTGGCCTCTGTAATTTTTTTGCTTTTATCGGGTGGACGAAGGAATGTAAAGCACCTTGTGAACTTAGAATCTATTCGTTAAGTTACTACGAAACGAGGGGTAATACTATGGGTAAGAAAACACGGATAATATTGAGCGTATTTGGCCTCTTGGCTGTTATGGTTGGCGTGATTGTCTTTCGAACAGCGTCGATTTCAAAAACAGCCACGGCAGAACCCACTGCGGCTGCTATGCTAATTGCCGTAGATAGCAATGCCACGGCTCGTCATTTATCCAAAGCGGTGCAGTTTAAAACTGTAACAATGCAAAACAAAGAAGATACCGATTGGCCTGTCTTCCTCGAATTTCAGGCATGGTTGTTGGATACTTACCCAAATTTTTACAGTGCCGTCAAAAGCGAGCAAATTGCCAAGTATGCGCAGCTCCATATTTGGGAAGGAAGCGATCCCAGCCTTTCACCGATCGTTTTTCTCGCCCATCAGGATGTGGTTCCCGCCAGTGAAACCGATGAAGGATGGGACTACCCTCCATTTGAAGGTACAATTGCCGATGGATTTATATATGGGCGCGGTACCATTGACGATAAAGGTTCCCTTATCGGCTTGTTAGAAGCCGCTGACCGGTTAGCTGTCAATGGTTACAAACCAAAACGCACACTTATATTCGGATTTGGTCACGACGAAGAAGTTTCAGGTAGTGGGGCAAAGGCCATTGCAGAACTATTAAAAGCGCGAGGCATTTCTCCTTACGCTGTCATTGATGAAGGCGGCGCGATAACGACAGGCATGCCGGATGTTAAAGGGCCTGTGGCACGCATTGGGGTTGCTGAAAAAGGTTATCTTACCTTAGTGCTGACAGCCAAAGCGCGCGGTGGACATTCGTCCGCTCCGCCAACATATACCGCTATCGGTGCTTTATCCAAAGCCATCGCCGCCATTGAAGCCAACCCGTTTGAAAGTGGGTTGGATAAAGTGGGGGTCGCTATGTTGAAGGCTACCGCATCGGAGCAAGACTATATGGGGCGTATGGCAATCGCAAATATGTGGTTATTTAAATCAACCATCGAAGGAAAAATGCGAGGGTCCGATACGGGACGTGCCATGCTGGGTACTACAATTGCCCCGACGATTATTGATGCCGGGTTTAAAGAAAATGCTCTGCCGAGAGAAGCTGTTGCCTATGTGAATTTCCGCCTGCATAATCGGGACAGCGTTAAAAGCGTGACCGAACATGTTAAGCGGGTGATTAATGATCCGGAGATAGAGATTAAATTGTCCGGTAATATTGGCTCTGAACCATCCCCAGTATCGCAGATCGGTAGTGGTCCCTATCTATGGTTGGAAGATGTTGTGAGTCAGGCTTTCCCTGGTACAATTATTGCGCCCAATACAGTTCTTGGCGGTACGGATTCTCGTTATTTTGCCTTAGTTACAAACGATATTTATCGTTTCGCACCTTATGCGCTGGACGCTTCTGACTTTTCCCGTTTCCATGGACTCAATGAGCGGATCGGCATTGATAACTTTGCCAAAACTGTACAAGTTTATTATTTGATGTTGGAAAAGGCGGGAGATTAGCTCGCTCAAATTTAAGTTTTTACCTCGTCCAAGAAGTCCTTGATAGCATTTACGGTTCGCTTGGGGGCTTCAAAGCTTGGTACATGACCGAGATCGTCCCAAACAATGGTTTGACAGTTTTCAATGCCGTCTTCCCAAATTGGTACCGCGCTGACATGCAGGATTTGGTCTTGCTGTCCCCAGATCAATAAGGTCGGGGCCTTGATGTGTTTTAGATCGTCTTCCAAAAAATCTTTGTCAAAGAAGTCCTCAAAAATATGCGCATAGGCATTTCTGCGAGAGACGTGATTATGTGCCATGGTTTTAAGAATGAATTTCGGGGTGAAGGGGGGCTTCGCCATGACCATCCCCATGAATGTGATGAACTCGGCTTCGGTTTCGGGGAGAAACATATTGCGCTCTTCTTGTTCAAACACGGTTTGAATATCGCTGGGTTCGGGCGATGTTATGCCTGCTGGATCAATCAGAGAAATGCTTAATGTTCTTTCAGGGTGGGCTTTGGCAAAATATGCACTGATAAACCCGCCCATGGAACTCCCGATTAGGTGTACTTTGTCAATTTTGAGATGGTCTAGTAATTTAATCAGCCATTCTACTTGGGAAGGGATGCCGTAATTCGCATCTGGATGATAGGCGGTTTCTCCATGCCCGGCCATATCCGGTGCGATAATATGAAAATGCTCAGCCAGTATTTTGGCGGGGCGGTGCCACATGGTTTTATCTGCCGTATAGCCGTGCACCATGAGGAGGGTGGGTTTGTCTCGCGAGGTTTTGTTTTCGTAATAGACCATGTCGAGGCCTTCAAGCTTTGCAATTTTTCGCTGAAACCCTGCGCGTTTGCGTTCAAAGTTCATGAGCTTGGCAGTAAGGCGGTGGCCTAGTTTTGGTTTGGTCATAGTGTTTCCTTACGCTTTTAATCTATCGAGAACGCCTTGCAATATATAGCTTGCGGCGAGTTTGTCGACATTTTCCGCACGTTTTGCGCGGCTCAAATCGGCTTCCAACATGGTACGGGTAACGGCGGCTGTGGACAAACGCTCATCCCAAAAGAAGATGGGCACATCTCGGAGCTGTATTAAGTTATGGGCAAAATCTTTCACAGATTGACTACGAGGGCCTGCACTGCCGTCCATATTTACCGGATTGCCGATGATAATCGCCGTGCATTCTCGTTCATCATAGAGGGCAAATATTTTTCCGGCGTCCGGTGTAAATTTTTTGCGCCTGATTGTTTCGACAGGGGTGGCAATCAGGCGTGTCGGGTCACTGACCGCCAAACCAAATGTCTTGGTGCCTGGGTCAATACCGAGTAAAGGGCCGGTAATAGATTTTAGATCGTCGAGTGTAATCAAGCTCATAAGGCTCTATATCCCTATCCCCCCAAAACACCAGTCAAAAATAACAGGCGGGTGGCGAAGGTGAGGAGGTAGAAACCAAGTAAGACGTTCAGACTGACTTTTGCCCATTTACCTGAAAGTCGCTTACGTAGGGCCATAATGCATCCGATTGCCAAAAGGGTTTCTAGGCCACCGATGATGCGCCCGTAATGGTTGGTGTCCCAATACGATAGGGGAGAATGAAATTTCCAATTGGTAAAGGGTTGGAAATGTTGGTGGGCGTCTTCGGCATGAAAGGGAAAATCTGTTGCCATATGGGTAAGGGCAGCGAGGGCAAAAACCAGTGTTAATTTCCCAATAGGTTTGTGACGGTTAAACCAACCAAGCGTTGCCAAGGCCAAATACATGGGCACGGAATTTGATAGACCGCTCCAAAATTGCACCCCGTCTTGGAAATATATTTCGTTCCAAATTTTGCCTTGGGCGACCCCGTGTGCAGAGAGCCATAGCCAGCATATGTAAATAAAAAGGTCTGGTATTAGCGCCCCTGCCAGAACGGCGCGATTGTGAGTTGTTTTGCCGTTTTTCGCGAGCAGAGCCAGAGCAATGATGGCGTGGGTAGGTGTTTGCATTAATTGTTTTTGGGGTTAATGCCGCAGTATTTTTCCTTAGTATATAGACGTAGCTCTTCTGCTTGTTCGATGGCTTTCCCTGTCGCGCTTGGTTCGACAAGCTTGTCTAAGTATAAAGTTTTGGTCCGGCTATCAATGCCCATGATAAAGATCGGTACATTGGCGGCTCTGGCGATACGGATAAATCCGGCTTTCCATGTGGTGACCGGTTTGCGGGTGCCTTCTGGCAGGATGGCAAGCCAGAATTTGTCCCGTTCTTCAAATGCTTTTAAGGTTTGTTTGACTGCGGCTTTGGGGCTGCTGCGGTCAAGTGGTACGCCGCCCAAAGACATAAATAAGCCTTTGAACGGGAAGAAAAAGGCTTCTTTTTTCATCATAAAATTAATGCGCACACCAAGAGATAATATGGTTCCCAAAGCGACAATTAAATCCCAGTTTGAAGTGTGTGGGGCCGCAATCAAAATCATTTTAGGCTCATTGGAAAATTTACCTTCGATTTTATATCCAGTGATGCGAAGGAGCATACGGCCAATGAAACGAGTGAAAGCATTGCCAATACGTGGCGCGTTTTCGGGGATGTGATCTGAAATTTTTGTCATAGCCACTGTATAGAAAATTGATTTTCATTTGTCATAAGTCATTCTGCGCCTTAAAGTAAGCCCAAACAACAACATAGGTGACAATATGGCTAAATCTCTTTCAACACTGCAATACCTTGACAGAGCAATGGGGAAATTACGTAAACTCGGATTACTTAGCGGAAAATCGGATCCGGTTCCTGTAATTACTCTGCTGGACCAAATTTCTGATCTGGACGAAGAAAAAGTGACAGCTATTGCCCGCACCCTTGATCAGGCTTCTTATTTTAACGAAGTTGTTCGTGAACAAGTAAGCGGTTTCCGGGTTGGGGAGCGTTATGAAGGCATTACTACAGCGTTTAATTCCATTCGTGATGACGCAAAATCTCTCGTAGATCAATTTGCAGATGGTAAAGTGTCCACGATTGAAAAAATTCAAAATG
>JAJRSG010000168.1 GCA_024278915.1 Alphaproteobacteria bacterium | reverse complement strand
GGGTACTCTGGGCACCATTTGCGGTTACCCTTACAGGCTTCGTCCTGGCATGGATGATGTATATTTGGCGTGATGGTGTTGAGAAACGGATCAATGCTGAAGGTGGAATTTTGTATAAATTCTTGCTCAATAAATGGTATATTGATGAATTATATGAAGCTACTATTCTTCGGGCAACACGCTGGTTGGGGGATGTTTTTTGGAAAATAGGTGATGTGAAAATCATTGATGGTTTGGGGCCAAACGGGTTTGCAGCCTTGGCAATGGTTGGTGGTCGAAGACTGTCAAAATTCCAAACAGGGTATGTATTCCAATATGCATTAATTATGCTCATCGGAGTGGCCGCATTAGTTGGTTATGTCTCCATGAAAGCGGGGGGGTAACCCATGTTTAAAGGTATTCCTATTCTTTCCCTAATTACGTTCATTCCTTTGTTCGGGGCACTTGCTCTTATCGCGATGTCACGTTTGTCTCGTGCTGATGGAAAAGAACAGATTGAGAAAAATGCACCAAGAGTAGCATTGTTCACGACCATGGCTGTATTTGGTTTGTCAATATTGTTGATCCTAAACTTTGATACGACGACAGCTGAGTATCAGTTCTATGAAGAAATGAACTGGTTAGGCGGCGGTATAAAATATCGTATGGGGGTAGACGGTATTTCGGTCCTCTTTATTTTACTAACCACATTTTTAACCCCATTGTGTATTGTTGCTAGCTCCAAGTCAGTGAAAACACGTATACTTGAATATATGGTCGCATTTTTGGTGCTTGAAACCTTGATGATCGGGGTGTTTTGTGCCCTTGATATGGTGTTGTTCTATCTATTTTTTGAAGCAGTTCTCTTACCGATGTTTATCATTATCGGTGTGTGGGGCGGAGCCAATAAAGTCTACGCCGCTTATAAGTTCTTCCTTTATACACTGCTTGGTTCGGTGTTGATGTTAGCGGCCATGTTATGGCTGTATCATTACTCTGGTACCGTCGGCATGCCGACCACAGACATTCGTGAACTTGCCAAGTTGGATATTCCAGCCGGTGCACAAACATGGTTATGGTTGGCATTTTTCGCTTCATTTGCAGTGAAGATGCCAATGTGGCCCGTGCATACATGGCTTCCTGATGCCCATGTGCAAGCGCCAACGGCAGGCTCTGTTATCCTGGCGGGGATTTTGCTGAAACTTGGTGGTTATGGCTTGATCCGGTTTTCTATCCCGATGTTCCCTGATGCCAGTCTTTATTTTGCCCCTCTCGTTTTCTGGCTAAGTATTATTGGTATTATTTACACGTCTCTTGTTGCCTATCGTCAGGAAGACATGAAAAAGCTAATTGCTTATTCTTCGGTTGCGCATATGGGATTTGTGACAATGGGGATCTTCGCCATTAACTTACAAGGCATGCAAGGCGCGATCTTCCAAATGATTTCTCACGGGATTGTTTCTGGCGCACTCTTCTTTGCTGTCGGGGTGATCTACGACCGTATGCACACACGTGAAATTGCTTTTTATGGCGGGATTGTAAAATACATGCCGATGTATGCGGCCGTATTCATGTTGTTCACGATGGCCAATGTTGGATTACCAGGTACCAGTGGTTTCGTTGGGGAAATCCTAACCATGGTCGGTGCTTATCAGGTTAATCCATGGATTGCCTTCGGCGCAGCATCTGGAATGATTTTGTCAGCTGTTTATGCTTTACATTTATATCGCGAAGTGATTTTCGGCGAAGTACAAAATGAAAAACTTGAAGGAATTAAGGATTTAACGGGGCGTGAAATTTTCATTATGGCACCACTCGTGATTATGACAATTGTGCTCGGTGTTTATCCTTCATTGGTTACTGATATTACTTCAGTTTCAGTCGACGCGTTACTCGCAGACTTTGCTGCTAAGATAGGGAATTAGGCATGGGACAGTTTTCATACCTTGCTGGGGAAGTCGTACTCGCAGTCAGTGCGTTGGTACTTTTGATGGTTGGCGTATTTGGCGGCACACGGTCTGTATCTATGGTGCGCTACGGTAGTATCGTTGCTCTACTAATTTTTGCTTTCACTGGCTATGTATTTAATGACCAAGGCACAGCATTCGAGGGAGCCTTCATTTCTGATAATTTCGGGCACTATGTGAAAACGCTCTTGGGATTAACAGCCGCCGCTGCTCTATGGTTTTCACGCTCGTATTTTAAACGCGAAAACTTGGATCAATTCGAGTATTCGATTTTAGTACTATTCGCCGTACTTGGCATGGGGATTATGGTCTCATCTGGAAACCTGCTAAGTTTGTATATCGGATTGGAAATGCAAAGCTTGGCTCTATATGTTATGGCAGCCTTTAACCGGGATAGCTTACGGGCCTCAGAAGCCGGATTGAAATATTTTGTCCTCGGGGCTCTATCCTCCGGATTATTATTATACGGTATTTCTATGATTTATGGCTTCACCGGCAGTATAGAATATGAAGGT
>JAJRSG010000167.1 GCA_024278915.1 Alphaproteobacteria bacterium | reverse complement strand
CCGCAAGCCCGGTGTGTTGGGAGACGAAATATTGATGGTGAAATAATCTGCTAACCCCCAAAGCTGTGTGAGGCCGATGGTGTAATCGGCGGCCATATCTGTGCTGTCTTTATTGGCTCCTAAGTTGGCACCAACAATTCCATCTCTGTGTTGACGGCCTTTGAGATTGTTTTTGAAATGATCCAAACCGAGATTGTTAAACCCCATGCGGTTGATCACAGCTTTGTCTTCGGTAAGTCGAAAAAGGCGGGGTTTGGGATTTCCTGCTTGTGGGCGAGGGGTTACGCTTCCGGCTTCCACAAACCCGAAACCGGCGGAGAGCATTGCGTCTGGTACTTGGGCGTCTTTATCAAACCCTGCGGCTAGGCCGACCGGGTTTGGTAAATCCAGACCACATAAATTAGTATGTAAGTTTGGATAGTTTGCTTTCGATTTAGGTCCCAGCCCGTATTGCAGGGCGGTCAAAGCGGCTCCGTGTGCCCGTTCGGGCGAGAGGAGTTTCATAGCCTTAAGGCCTAGCTGATGTGTGAATGTCATAATGCTTCCAGAAAATGATCAGGTACAGTAAATTGGCCTGATGGGGACTTTGTGAGATGAATATGGCTTCGCTGTGCTGCCATATCAAGTGGTCCGTAGACATGGGGAAATTTTTCACCGCCGCGTGAAACTTCCCATTTGACCTGATCAAGCTTGTTTTCAGAAAAACTGGCTAGCACGATATTTTGAACTTCGCCGTAGTGTTTTGCGAGAGTGCCGTTAATTTGGTCAGCGGCACATAAATGGATGAAGCCATCACGTTTATCATGAACGGAGCCATGATAAATGCCTGTGTCTTTGAAGGTTTCCCATTCTTCGGGTTGAAAAATTTTATAAATCGAATCGCTCATATCTCTATATTGCCTAAACCATACCATGGGTAAACTACTCTTGACGTAATAGGTATAATTTCCTATGGGTAAGGCGAAGAGGAATATATACCTATGTTGGATCATAAGGGCATTTGGACAGCGCTGGATAAATTAGCAGATAAGTTTTCCATGAGTCCGTCTGGTTTGGCGCGGCAAGCAGGGCTGGATCCAACCACATTTAACAAATCCAAACGTTGTTCGGCAGATGGTAAGCCCCGCTGGCCTTCCACGGAAAGTCTTTCTAAAGTTTTGAATATGCTCGGTGTAGACTTTTCCGAATTTGCGGCTCTTGCGGTCAACAAGCGCTCTCACCAACGGCATTCATCCTTTGGGTTGAGTGTCCCGTTAATTGGTCTTGCACAGGCTGGTGATGATGGGTTCTTTGATGATTCCGGTTTTCCTGTCGGTGAAGGGTGGGAAGACATCAGCGTTCCGGGGCTTCGTGATAGTGGCATGTATGCGCTCCAAATTTCAGGAGATTCGATGGCACCGGTGCTGCGTCATGGGGACCGCATTGTTGTTGCCCCTAATGAAAGGGTGAAGCGGGGAGACCGTGTTGTTGTTAAAACCAGTTCCGGTGAAATCATGGCGAAGGAATTAAAACGCATGAACCAGAACGAGGTGGAGTTATTGTCCTTAAATCCGGACTATCCGGGACGCACACTTGCCATGCAAAATGTCAACTGGATTGCCCGCATCGTATGGGTTACTCAATAATTAGCGCGTAATAAAATCTTTCGCCATGGAGACAGCTTCTTTGCTTTCATTGAGGGCAGAGAGAATGGGTTGTAATTGTGACTGTATCTGCCCTTCGACGGCATTTTGAGGGGTGGCAGTTATGATCGTTTGTAGGTTTTCTTTGACCATGGTTTCTTCCATTTTCGGATGAAGTACATAGCGCATGAGTGTGTAATTCGCCAAAATGATCATGTCTGTTGGGTCTGCTTGCCGTGCTTGGTCGAAATAGAACAAGCCGTCTTCTTCATTTGCCCCATATAGTTTTTTGGCATTT
>JAJRSG010000166.1 GCA_024278915.1 Alphaproteobacteria bacterium | reverse complement strand
TACTGGGTTTGCCCTTTAGTAGAAGATTCTGATTTGATCGACTTGGCGTCTGCCGAAGAACGGTTTCGGCATTTGAATTCACTTTATGAAGGTCGGGTTGGCATCTTGCATGGTAAAATGAAGCCACAAGAGAAAGAAGCCATATCAGAACAGTTCAAACGTGGTGGTATTGACATTTTAGTGGCAACCACCGTGATTGAAGTTGGTGTAGATGCTCCTAATGCAACAATCATGGTAATAGAGCATGCCGAGAGGTTTGGCCTTGCTCAGCTACATCAATTACGTGGAAGGGTTGGCCGAAATGACAAACAATCTTCCTGCATCTTACTTTACAAAGGCCCTCTTGGTGTAAATAGTAAAGCACGACTGGGCATTCTACGGGAAACCGAGGACGGGTTTTTAATCGCAGAAGAAGATTGGAATCTTCGTGGCAGTGGCGACTTATTAGGTTCACGGCAAAGCGGAGTTCCTGCGTATAAATTGGCTGACCTTGATAAACATAAGCAATTATTAGAAACGGCAGTACAAGACGCTCGTTTGCTTGCCGCAACTGATCCTAATTTAGAAACCGTTCGTGGCCAAGCTGCGCGAATACTACTCTATTTATTCGAGCAAGATGTTGCTATCACTTTGATGAAATCCGGTTAGTTTTTTTCTTACCCGCTGGCTTTTCCAAATCTTCATTAGAAGTCACCATCCCGCCAGAAATAATCATTTTGGCACCCTCTTCAGGTGTCATATCCAAAATTTTCACATCAGTGCGTTTAACAAATACTAATACCCCTGAAGTCGGGTTTGGCGTCGTGGCAACGAATACGCATATATATCCATCCTTCAAATGTTTTTGAGGCGCACCTTTCAAATCCGTTGTAATAAAACCGATCGCCCATAAGTCTTTTCGAGGATATTCAAGCAAACAAACTTCTTTGAAAGCTTGATCTTTTTGACTCGCCATCGTTACAACAATTTGTTTCATCGTACCATAAATCGTACTAACGAAAGGAACGCGAGATAAAACATCTTCGCCAAATTTCAACAATCGGCTACCAAAGAAATTTGTGGCAACCACACCAAGCATCCATATCGCGACAACGGTGACGATAATACCAATCCCAGGTACAGAGAATGAAAAATAAGTATCAGGGTTCAGTTGATGGGGCAGTAAAGGTTTGACCATTTTATCGGTAAAATCAACGAGCTTAAAAATCAACCATACGGTTACAGCAATCGGGAGGGCAACGATAACGCCAGCAAAGAAGCTATTACGAATAGACACAATAAAACTGTGCTTGTGCTTTTTATGCCCTGTATTTGATGATGATTTTGTCATATATGAAGAGTTCCAAAAATCTGTTCCTTATTGTAAACAGGAATTTATCAAGGTGCAAATGCCTTTGTGTGTTGGTAAAGGAATAAAGGAAAATATGTGATAAAGGATATCCAAATCAGATATAAGACGTTAATCCCCTCATTAGCAATTTTTTTCGCTTTTTTTTGGGCTATCCTCCTTATCTTTGTTTCATGGTTTTACCGTGATGATGCCTTTCAAACCATTTATGATCCAAGACAACCCTTCCAAACTTATGCGCCTTCGCCAGCACCTGATTACACTAAACCCGAGGCATGGTTAACCCGACCAGATCCTTCAATTGACCCTATCAATATTACAGGCGGCGATATATTTGTTGTTGCTCCAACTTTTTATCTAGGTTCCGAGCACTGGAATGCCCCTACCGATGACCCCAAAGTGCTTAAGAAAATGCGGCGCATTGCTCTCCCAAATTACATCATACCTTATGAAATTGCAGGTCGCGTCTATTCCCCTCATTACCGACAAGCGGCACTTTATAGTTTTTTGAATAATACACGTGACGATTCCCGTGCTTCCCAAAAGCTAGCCTATCGTGATATAAAACGCGCGTTTGAACAATTTTTATCGGAAAACCCACCAGAGCGCCCCATCATATTGGTAGGTCATGGACAAGGTGGACTTCACGTACAACGTCTTTTACAAGATTTTTTCCAAGGACGCTTAAGCAATAAATTAGCCGTGGCCTATATTATTGACCACCCTGTTCCCATGAGTAGATTTGATACTGTTCTAAGCAAACTCCATCCTTGCGAATCAGAGAAAGATATCCAATGTGTCGTTTCTTTCGGTGCGTTTAGATCAAAGGAAAAGAAACGTATACGCTTGTTCAAAAAAAGGACACTTATTTGGCAAGGAAGCCGTTTA
Organism: Alphaproteobacteria bacterium; assembly: GCA_024278915.1. GTDB lineage: Bacteria > Pseudomonadota > Alphaproteobacteria > Caulobacterales > Maricaulaceae > Robiginitomaculum_A. The sequence continues at coordinate 20,171 of JAJRSG010000166.1, read as the reverse complement.
AAGCTCATTGAGAAAGAGCCTCTCCTTTGTACAAACCCTCTAACGTGGAGCCGCTCAACCGAATACGCCCCACCTCGATTACATTTAGGGGGAGCCGTAGCGGAAGGGTTGGGCGTCGATACGCTCCCTGCCCCTTCACCCCAGCAAACAGGCGCACAGTGTAAGAACGGTATTTTGCTTATCGATAAACCAAAACAAAAAAGCTTACGTCGCCCCAACCGATTCGGTGGGAAGTTTCGGACTCACCCCTCAAATTTATTTTTTGAAGATATGCGCATTGATGCTGAAAGAAGAATGCAAACTATGCTCGCTTTGGATATATTGCCTAAACGTGCTCCGATTATGGAAATACAAACCATTGAAATTGAGGAAAGCCCTGTCACCTTACCGCTAAAGAAGATGAAGCAATAAACTTACAAACTTTTACTTAAGTCATCAAAAGCTTTGATTTCTTGTAATAAGGCCTCAAATTCGCCTGTAGGAATCATATTGGGGCCATCAGAAGGTGCGCTACTTGGATCTGGATGGGTTTCAAGAAACATTGCGGCAACACCAATTGCTGCAGCGGCCCTCGCCAAAGTCGGTACAAATTCTCTCTGCCCACCAGATGTGCCGCCTTGACCGCCAGGTTGTTGAACCGAATGTGTTGCATCAAAAACCACTGGAGAACCAAAGCTTTTTAAAATTGGTAAGCTTCTGAAATCTGAAACCAGTGTATTGTATCCGAAACTAGCCCCGCGTTCGCAGGACATAACGTTTGAATTTCCAGCCTCTACCAATTTGGTCAAAACATTTTCCATATCCCACGGCGCCAAGAACTGACCTTTTTTAACATTGATCACTTTTCCGGTTTTAGCCGCCGCAATAAGTAAATCAGTCTGGCGACATAAAAATGCTGGAATTTGCAAGACGTCAACCACTTTGCCAACAAGACGACAATGCTCCTCTGTATGGACATCCGTCACACATGGCAAACCTGTTTTTTCTCTAATTTCTGCGAAAATTGGCAATGCTTTATCTAGGCCAATACCGCGCGGTGAATGAATACTAGTACGGTTAGCCTTATCATATGAAGATTTATATATAAGATTCAAACCTACATTTTCCGCAATTTCCTTTAGCATAAACGCTGTTTCAAGAGCATGTTCACGGCTCTCCATAGCACATGGCCCAGCCAGAATGGTCAAAGGTTGATCATTCCCAATCTTATACACACGTCCATCAGGCGCGGTTAAAGTAATTACTGAATTTGGCGTACCCATAGCACACTCCTTGAAAATACAATGCCAATTACATATGGCAAGCAATGACCGATTAAAAGGGGCAAGTTCATACCAAAGGTTATCAAACTTACGTGAAGTGTTTAAAATTACTTGTAAGCACCCTAAGATATCCCTACCTATTTTGGGAAGGAGAATACCATGGTTGCAAAATCTGTTGTTGATTTAATCGGAAACACCCCATTGATACTGCTTAATGCCGCCTCGGAGGCTACCGGTTGCGAAATTTATGGCAAAGCCGAATTTTTGAACCCAGGGCAATCTGTAAAAGATAGAGCTGCTCTCAGTATCATCAGGAGCGCAGAGACAAGTGGCGAGTTAAAACCAGGCGGTACCGTCGTCGAAGGAACTGCTGGTAATACTGGTATCGGATTAGCGATGGTTTGTGCCGCGCTTGGCTATACATGTAAAATCGTAATCCCCCGCACCCAAAGCCAAGAGAAAAAAGATGCCATCAGGTTAATGGGAGCAGAACTCATCGAAGTTGACGCTCTTCCTTATTCCAACCCTGATAATTACATCCATTATTCCGAACGTTTAGCAAAAAAATTGGCGAGCACAGAGCCCAATGGTGTCATCTGGGCTAACCAATTTGATAATACAGCCAATCGAAATGTACATATCAAAACGACAGGGCCTGAAATTTATAAACAGACAGATGGCAAAGTTGATGGCTTTGTGTGTGCGGTGGGGTCTGGCGGGACACTTGGTGGCGTTTCTATGGCGCTCAAAGAGCTCAACCCAGACATTCAAATCGGCATTGCTGACCCCGGTGGCTCAAAACTATATGCTTATTATAAACATGGAGAGTTAAAATCCGAGGGCGGTTCCGTAACCGAAGGGATAGGACAAGGACGTATCACCGCCAATTTAGAAGGCATTACGGTTGACCGCGCTTACCGAATTACAGACACAGAAGCTTTGCAAATTCTCTTTGACCTCACAAAAAACGAAGGAATGTGCCTGGGTGGTTCTTCCGGCATCAACATTGGGGGAGCCATAGCTATGGCTCGTGACCTAGGCCCCGGACATACCATTGTCACTCTCTTATGTGACTATGGCTCACGCTACCAATCTAAAATATATAACCCAGAATTTCTACGTAGTAAAAATTTGCCTATTCCGAGTTGGATGTAAGATGGAAAAGTCAACCTTATTTAGCCATATTGGGCGCCCAAAAATCGACACGGGTGTCAGTGTTAATCCACCGATCATTCGCGCCTCTACCTTATTATTTGATAAGGCTGACGACCTCTATGAAGGTGGGCACCGTATTTATGGACGACATGGTTCACAGGTCCATGACAGTTTGAAAGAAGCCTTTTGTGCACTAGAAGGGGGCATGGGATGCACCCTTACGCCATCAGGTTTATCAGCCAATACGCTTTCAGTTTTAGCGAATGTAAAAGCGGGAGATCATATTCTTGTTTCAGATTCCAGTTACGGACCTATTCGTCATTTTTGCGATAGCCACCTTTCAAATTTTGGCGTCGAAACAGAGTATTACTCTCCACGTATCGGTAGGGAAATCAAAGGGTTAATTCGCGAAAACACCAGTTGTATTCTATTGGAAAGCCCTGGGTCACTTTCAATGGAAATCCAAGACTTACCTGCAATAGTCAAAATTGCTAAAGAAAAAAAAATCACCACAATTGTTGACAATACGTGGTCAGCTGGCCTCGTCTACAATCCCTTGAGTCTCGGTGCTGATATAGTCGTGCATGCTGCAACAAAATATTACAGCGGCCATTCTGATATCCTGTACGGAGCCATTATTTCGCGAGCACAGAGACATGCCGACAAGGTAAATGCGACAAATATTGCGCTTGGTAATTCCACCTCAGCAGATGATGCCTACACCATCTTGAGAGGGTTTCGTACAGTCATTGCCAGGTTTGAACGCCAAGAAAAAACCGCTTTGGCTTTGGCCAAATGGCTAGGGCGACATGAAAAAGTCTCTCAAGTCCTTCATCCAGCCCTCGACAGCCATCCTGACCATGCCTTATGGGAACGAGATTTTTCAGGATCTGCTTGTCTATTTAGTATTGTTTTAAAGCCATGCTCCAAACAGCAAGTTTTAGATTTATTAGATCGGTTAGAGTATTTTGCTAAAGGGTTTTCATTTGGTGGGTATGAAAGTTTAATCATTCACTGTGACCCGCAACTAACCAGATCTCATGCTGAAGATTTTGCAGGCCCATTAGTGCGAATTGCCTGTGGCTTGGAAGATATTACCGATTTGAAACTTGATTTAGAACAAAGTTTGGCGGAGCTTTCATTGGATGGCTAGCACGCTTAAATTTTTACCAAAGAGGAAACGTATATGGGGGTTACTCATTGCATCCTTTCTGGTTGTCTTTGCACTCATATCTTGTGGACCAACTAAACTTACCCTCACCCACGCAAGCCTTAAACCCAATGGAATGCCTGCATCACCTACACTGATTACCTCACAGACAACCAGACAAGATTGGGAAGAAAATATCAAACCCGATTTACAAGAAAAATTACAAAAATCCGTATATGGCTTTCTACCCGACCGTTCAACAACTCGCGTTATTGAGCATAATGTCCTCACAGACAAAGCCTATGGTGGCCTTGCCACCATTGAAGAATATAAGCTGATTGCTACAGCCAGCTTTGGTAAATCATCACAAGATACACTGCCGTTTATTATGGTTGTCGTGACCCCCAACCATGCCTCCAAACCATTACCTGTCATTCTAATGGAAAGTTTTTGTCCAAATAATAACACTGTGATCAATCCACTTATTAGCAAAGCCCTTGCGAATGAATTTTCATGTGGCGGGAGCGGTTTTATGAATAAAACCATGCTGTATGTATTCGGTCGATATATTGCCACGCCGCCAATGGAAATGATTTTAGAACATGATTATGCCTTCGCAACCATATTCCCATCTGACTACGCCCCAGATCGCAAAGTAGATGGCCTCACAACCCTCTCTACCCTCTCACAAGGACATAAGGATGAACGAACACGTTGGGGCAGTATTGCTGCATGGGCATGGGGCTATTCACGAATGGTCGACGTTCTCGAAACAGATACAAGGTTTAAGAAAGACGCTTGGATAACCTATGGGCACTCCCGCTACGGGAAAGCTGCTTTGGTTACCGCCGCTTATGACGACAGAATAGGTGCTGTTATTGCTCATCAATCAGGAACGGGGGGCGCCTCTTTAAATAAGCATAAAAAAGGGGAAAGCGTTAAAGAAATCACATCCACATACCCCCATTGGTTTTCAGGCTCATATGCGGATATGGCCGAAAATGAAGATGAAATGGACATTGATCAACATGCACTCCTTGCCCTCATTGCACCAAGACCTATCTTTTTAGGGAATGCAAGACGGGACGTATGGTCAGATCCAAACGGCGCTTTCCGTGCCGCACAGGCTGCTAGCCCAGTATATAATTTATATGGTAAGCAAGGACTCAACCAAAATAGCCTTAAGCCATTTCGCCCAGAATCCGACATTAGTTTTTACATCCGACCAGGAACTCATGGTGTTGTCGAAGAGGATTGGCCAGCATTTTTAAAGTTTTTGGACGCACATTTTAAATAATGGCGATTCCGGTAGGACTTGAACCTACAACCCCCTGCTTAGAAGGCAGGTGCTCTATCCAGTTGAGCTACGGAACCAAAATCTAATATCCACTGCGCTATAGCCGAAATATCTTATAAATGTCTACTGGAATAATCGGAAATTCACCCAATTAATGTGTCCACGGAAACTTTCTATCAAACGCAAAATTATCGCCATAACTACGACCAACTGGTTTGTGGTCCGGCTTTTCAATTAGTCTAAATGCTATCCCTTTGGATTTAGCATATGCAATGGCACTCTCTTTGCTATCAAATGTCAAATTCAGTTCACGTAACATGTCAAAACCACTTGAAGTCCCAGTTAGCGGGTCAACTTTACCCTTTACCTTCTTTGGGAAATCAATAACCCACTTGTCATAACCGTGTGCACCAGACTGCATTGCATTTGGAGAGTGTTGATGAATTATGGCAAACATATTGACCTCAGTAATTTTCTAATACGAAACTGTGATTCTAGTTTATGACCTTGGTTGCGTCATGTAAATTCATATCGTTATATATTTCTGTGAAATGCGCTATTGAGCATTTTCTTTACATCCGTAATTTTTGGCCCGGCTAATGGTGCCCTCACATGCTCATTAGGTAATTTCGTTTGCTGCATATGAGTTTCTTGTCTTATTTGTGATGTCCTCACACTCGGCTCACGTTGCACTTCTGTCGCCGTTTTCGCCCGCATTGGATCAAAACTGCGCGTGCGCCAGCTGGCAAATACCTCATCCATAAACCCATCTGACACTTCGCCAGCGTTCCATAGATCAGAAAACTCGGCGCTTGAGCTATGAGGCCGCTTTTCAGGAACCAGATTATTGAGAATCACCCGCATTGGTAAATTCACACTTTCTCCAAAGACCATAGTCTCTGCAGTACCAAGAGAAGGCAAAAATGAAAGCAACTCACCTGCCCCATCTGGAATCGCAGCACGAACAAAATTTTGGTCACGTTCATTACTCAAACGCATAGAGAAAATCGTACTGCATTGCGATAATGTAGAAGGCTCCAACTCCGATGGGCGTTGCGATATAATGGCTAAAGAAACTCCATATTTACGCCCTTCTTTGGCAATTCTAGCAATAGATTTACGAGTTGCGTGAAACCCCAGGCTTGGGTCGGCAGGAATATAGCGATGAGCCTCTTCACAGACCAACAAGATTGGAATTGAACGGCGGCTCCACATTGCAAGTTCAAAAGCAAGCCGACTTACAACAGATACCACAATATTAAGGGTTTCAGATGGAATACCTGAAAAGTCCAAAATGGATATTGGTTTCCCTCGCACAGGAATTCGAAAAATTTGCCCTGTAATATCTTTTATCGACCTCGGTGCTGCCTGATTTCTAAAAGCGAATTGATACCGAGGATCTGCCATCAAAGATTCGATACGGCGCTTAATACGTTTGCAAGGGGCCAAATTAACCGTATTATCAAGTCTTCCCATATAGAAATCTAAAATTCGGATAACATCTCGCATACGGTACGGCACAGGCGAGTCGAGCGAAATGTGGCTAGCCGCCCGGTGTAGCTCTTTCTCCATGTCCTCCAGTTTTACCTGACCACCAATTCCGCCATTTTCATTTACTGAACGATCATACAATTGCTTGGCTTTTAGAATAACTTCAGCAAGAATTTCCACTTCCGCTCGTTTATGATCTTGGATTTTTGAGGTAAAAAGTTCGGACATTTCATCGAAGTCATACAGCCAAATAGGCAAATCCAATTGCGCCTGCCCAATTACTTCGGCTTTATTTCCAAAGCTTTTTGAGTACTCATTATGTGGGTCAAATAATACCACATGCGCATCGGGATTCTCATCGAGAATAGCTTGCAAGACCAACGCAACTGTACACGACTTACCAGAACCCGTGGATCCAATAATGGCAAAATGCTTAGAAAGCAGATCATTTGTTTTCACGCGAGCTTTTATCGAATTATCCTGCTGTAAGCTACCGATTTCAATACTAGGGGCATCACCAGTGGCGAAAATTGTTTCCAAATCAGTATGTGTCATTGTGTAAGCGGGTTGGTTCAACACTGGAAATGTTCGCACACCACGATAAAAGCGTGTCTCTCGTGTCGTTTTGTTCGTGGTAATTTCTCCCATAATATCAAGCTGTGCGATACAACCATCATGCATACCTTCATCGTCAGTTCCGCCGACTTTTAAAGAAGATACCATGGCAACCACGAGGGAATCATTTGTAACAATATTCAGAACGGTACCAAGTTGCACGAGATGTAATTTGTTCTGGCTAATGATGCCTTTATTGACAGATATGTGAACTGACGCAGAACCAACAGTAAGCACACGTCCCACCTCAATCGGTCTGACGGCTTTCGCAATTTGCGAAACTCTTTTCTCGATACCTGTAGCAGAATGACTTGCCGTAAAACCAGAACTCATATTTGTCCCCATAACGATTCTTACAGTAAACCACCCTCAGGTTAGCAAATGCTTACTAAATGGCAGGCAATTCAAGGCCTAGAGGCAATCAATACATTTATAAGTAAAGAAAAAGTGGTCGGGGAGACAGGATTCGAACCTGCGACCCTCTGTTCCCAAAACAGATGCGCTACCAGGCTGCGCTACTCCCCGACACATATGGCGCGTGGTCAACATGCCATAAGGGAAATGTGCTTTTAACGGCTAATTAAAATTACGCAAGCCCAAAACGCCATAAAAACTGTCAAAAACAAGCAATTTTTTCCAAGTTTATTTTGAACTGAAGAAACTATGCTTAACAACATCCCCTGGCACAATGCCACGTTCATTAACTTGTCCACCAGCAAGCTCAAGAACAGCCATTACAGGTGCTTCAGATGTCATAGAGCGTAATGAATATGGTTTTGCAGAATGTTCAATTTTCAAAATCCGACCATCGGCCCGAACAAATAGAATATCCAAGAATACACTTGTATTTTTCATCCAAATAGATGCGACTTGCCGCTTATCAAATTCAAATAACATGCCTTCATCAACAGGAATAACATCGCGAAACATGAGACCGCGACTACGCTCGACACTGGAATCCGCTATTTCTACGTTAAACTCATGCTGTTTATCAGCAGAAACAATTGTTAGCGTTTCCCGAGGACCAAAGTTAATTGGTTCTGGCGCACTATCTGCTGCCACAGCACAAGGGGCAATAAAAGTTAAACCAAATGCAAGTGTGATAAGAAAATTTTTCATTGGCAATCTCTAAACGATAGTTAAATAAGAAGCAATTCCTACCTGTATATAATATCAGTTTTTAACAAGTCGTGGATAAATAAGAAAGCTCTTAGACAGAGCAGCTACAAATACGAGCTTGCTCTAAATGGTACGCCCTAGGGGAATCGAACCCCTCTTTCCAGGTTGAAAACCTGGCGTCCTAACCGATAGACGAAGGGCGCACAGCTAAGAGAAATGACCATATATAGTCGCGGGCCATGGCGTGCAAGTGGTAAACGCAATAAATATGAAAAATTATTCGTCAATCACAGCAATATCGGCCAGTTGCACATCAATCCGTGTATGTCCGTTCCACGTATTCTCCTTTACCCGCGCCGCGATATGCACTCTCGGCGGGTTCGGTGTCAATAAAATCTCCGCCATGCCGTTTTCTTCCGCCCGAAATGCGATTCCCTGTAGCCGCACACCGTCTCCCCCCTCAAAGGCGCACCTAACATGCCCACCATTTAAACGCTTTGCATATGCAATTCGTAAATTCGCAAAGGCAAATACCGGTTCCGGCATTTTGGCGCCATACGGACCGACCATATCAATCTCTGCAATCAAATCAGCATTAGCCGCGGCGGGACTAATCAGTGCGTCAACTTTATAGCTCGCATTTTCAAGCGCGCGCTCTACTTCACCAGTCAGATAGCTCTCCATAAACACATAAAACTTTTGCATATTTTCAGGTTTAATTGTTATCCCCGCTGCCATTTCGTGACCACCTCCAGCCACCAGCAGTCCTTTTTCTTTCGCTGCATAAATAGCCGCGCCTAGATTTACACCGTGTATAGATCGGCCAGAACCTTTCCCCACACCTTCATCGTCAATACCAATAACAATCGCAGGTTTCCCGAATCGGTCTTTTAACCGCCCCGCAACAATCCCGATTACACCTGCATGCCAACCATCCATAGCAACAATCGTGACTTTATGGTTTTTTGGTAATTTTGCAGCTTTATCCAACGCTTCTTGTAAAATTTTATCCTGAAGAGTTTTTCTTTCCGAATTGATTTGGTCCAGTTCCTTCGCATATTTTTCGATAATTTGAGGGTCATCACCAGATAATAGCTTTGCGCCCATATCCGCCTGCCCGATTCGTCCTCCTGCATTTATTCGCGGACCTAAAATAAATCCGCCGTGATAGGTGGTAAATGGCGGCACAGTGTTGGCTACATGTGATAATGCCGCCAAACCCGGATTGGGGGTGCTTGACATTACTTTTAAACCTTGCGCCACAAATGCTCGGTTTAAGCCAGTTAAAGGCACCACATCACAAATAGTTCCGAGCGCAGTAAGGTCAAGAAAACTCAATAAATCAGGTGTCCCAGCTAAGCCCCTGCGTTTTGCTTCACGGTTTAAAGCGACTAACAACATGAATGTAACCCCGGCGGCGGCTAAATGCCCAAGACCAGATGTATCATCGTTTCGATTTGGGTTTACCAATGCATTTGCAGGTGGGTGCTCTCCAACCATCATATGATGATCAATCACGACCACTTTCATGCCAATTTTAGCGGCAGCGCGTAAGGCATCATAAGCCGCAGCACCGCAATCAACTGTAATCACTAAGTCTGTACCATTTGCCTTTATACTTTCAAAGGCATCAACCGTGGGGCCATAACCCTCTTTAATACGGTCAGGAACATAAAGGCTAAACTCAGCCCCCATGGCCCTTCCCCAACGCAATAACTGCGCCGCACTTGTCCCGCCATCCACATCATAATCAGCAAATACAGTGATTTTCTTTCCCGCCTGCATCATATCCAAGACCAAACTGACGGCCGTATCCATATCTTGAAGAGTAGATGGGTCAGGAAGTAAGTTTCGAAGTGTTGGCGCTAGGAAGTTTTCAGCATCAGCCGCCTCAACCCCTCTCCCCGCCAAAAGTTGCGCACATGTTTGGGACAAACCTAATCGCGTTAAAGCATCTAGCTTGCTTTCATCATCATTTCTGAGCACCCATTTTTGCCCGCGAACAGAGTGATTTACGCCAAGCAATGGGATTTGCGGTGAACCCGGCACTTATTGTGGGTCATCAAGTTTGTATTCTTCAACTTTGGCACTTAGTTTTTTTATTTCATCGACAATTTCATCATTTGTTTTCACACGCTCTTTACTAACCGGCACAACCAAATTGTCCCGCTTACGCATGATGGCTTTTGCATTTTGATCCCAAACCTCAGGGTCCCGCAAATCGCTGGGCGGTAACGGGGCATTGGCCCAATTTTGATAATCACCAATATTCGCTGCATCTTCCCTAAATTCTGGAAGTTTAATGGAATCAAATTCAGGTATTTTCATACTCATGGTCGTGCAACCACTTAAAACCAGCGCGCCGGCAATCAGAAAAAATACAATATGTGAACTTCGTTTCATAATATTCCCAATATGCTTTCGTAAATATGCGGCAATTTATTCTCAGGGTCACGTAGTTTCTTCATTAAATTTTGTTTGAGTGTTTACTTTCAGATAAAATGGCTTGAGATAGAAACCGATTGCCCATAGCGCTGCACAAATTTTCGTTTAATCCGGCGAGCCCAATTAACATCATTTTTTGGGTTCATGCCTTCTGCAGCCAAGACGGCATTAGTAAAGTCTAATGCCCGCAAAGTTTTGCCATGCGCAACTAAATCTACTGCAGAAATTTGTGAGCAAAAATCCCATTCGGTACAAAGATCACTGAGAAGTATCTCAAGATCATCTACCAATTTAACTTCCCTGTTTCTGTTCCAAGCCATTTATATGTCCAAATTCATTATCATCATTTTACTTATCCTACTTTAAATCCCTGATTCACACCCCATTTTCAACCCTTGATGTAAAAACCTTCACAATTATAATTAATTCCCCTTGCTGACACACCAATAGGCGGCGCGGATATAAATCCCGACCGTTTGCTGTAATCTTAAGCCCTTTGAGTAGGCTTGTCCGCGTGGCTCCGACATTGCCGGATACCGTGGGGTGATGAAAAATATTTCGCAAGGCCAAAGCCACGCGGTGATGTCTTTTTTTATTTGTTCAGAAACGTGATTAAACTTACACATTTCCCGCCACGGCCCTCTGAGCTCTCGCAGCGACGCAGGTATATTGGTATGTAAACTTCCAACATACAAACGCAGACACCTTCTCCCGCCTCAAACCTACACTAGCCTGACGCCTGTGACGAGGGAACAGAGGTAATATAGGTTAAGTAAAGAGGGCGTGGATAGGTATGGGCAAAAGCGCGGTAGGTTAATGTTTTCGCTATAAACTTCTAAGGATATACTAAACCAACAAACGATATCTAAATTACAAAGGTATCTTATTGTAACCTTTCCATTTCGTACTCGTAATGTTCGTAAGCAATGCCCCTTGGGCAAAATTACTTCCCAAAAATAGCTAAAACTTGCAAACACCCTCCTCACTTACCCCCACATTATGTTTCATTTGTGCGGTTTGAAACAAACAAAAACATAACGTGATAGAACATCTATGTTTCTTACTAATAATTTAGTTTACTCACCTTAGCACACTCATAAGCTGTAAGAAAACATGGGGAAGTTGAATTTATAACGTATTATTGAAAATTGTTATTCTTAGTCTATTAGGTGGTTGCGCAACAATGGAGCGTGGCACTCGGGAAACTTTTATTGTTTATACGTCCCCAATTGCAGCGCAAGTTACAACAGATTTAGCGATCGAAAGTGAAGAAAAAACCGATGCAAAACACGATACTTATTTTGGGTGCCATTCAACACCTTGCGCCATTAACATGCCTAGAAGAACAGGGTTTTCTGTTCTAATTTCAAAAGAGGGGTACCTACCTCAGGCATATACAATTGAAAGCCTCCATTATAAAGAGCTCTCACGGCGAAGTAAGAATGCTGTTATTGGCACCACACTTGTCGCTGGTGCTATCACTGGCACAACAATTGCGACTGCAAACGCCGTAATAGCTGGCGTTACACTGGTTAACACTGGCGTCGCAACTTCAGCCGTAGCGATGACAATGTTCCCCGTAGCACTAGTTGGTACAATGGCATTAAGTGTGGATGCAAATTCAGGCGCAAACCAAGACTTCTTTCCCAACCCGATCTCCATACAGCTTGAAAAACAACAAACCCCAGGAGATTTGGTCGCCAGCAAACAGTTTACAGAAAATTTTGATAAAGAACGAAGGGCACTAATGCCTAAGGAGCACTATAAAAAACATAAGGCAAAAAGATGATTAAAAACACCATTTTAGGCGCAATTATAATACTTCAATTAACGGCCTGCGCCACCGCAACACGAGGTACGACAACCCTTTTAGTTGTCAATACAGTCCCGTCTGGAGCCAAAGTAATATCCAGTAAGGAAACGATGGAAAGTCGGTCTATCGGTTACGACAAGAGAAAAAAGGCATTGCAAGAAGGCAAAAATAGCGATTTGCAATTTGAATATATAGGTTGTGATCCTACCCCATGTGGAATGGAAGTCCCGCGAAAGGCAAGGTTTGAAGTACTTGTCACTAAAGACGGGTATGAACCGCAAATATTTTTTATTGATCGAATTCATCGTAAAGATGTTGCCAACAATAATTCTAAAAAAGCGGCTCTTTCAACAGGAGCCGCTGCCGGCGCAGGAGCCGCTTCAGCAATGGCTACAGGAGCCAGTATAGGAGGTGCCTCTTTAGTAGGTCCAATTGCTGTATTCGTTGCCCTTCCTGTCGCTATTGTAGGCGGGTCATCGATTATTATAGATGCCTCCTCGGGTGCAAATTTTGATTTAACTCCAAACCCTGTTGATACGACACTTGTCCCGACAACAGAATCTGACAATCCGAAAGAGGATATAGAAGCATTAGTTGAAGGGTTTTACAAACGTCGGCGACAGATTTCTTTAAACAATGGACCTACAGAGTTACAAGCAAAGAAAATAAAAAAATGCCCAGAATCTAAAAAGAAAAGTACGCCTTGTACAAGACGTAATAAATACAAAAGTGCATATTAAAATGAAGAATATTTATCCCAACTTTCTACATTCGGCAATTCTTAGTCTACCCTTAATTTTACTCACCAGTTGCGCGACGGCATCCCGAGGATCCCAAACTTATTTCGTTGTCGAAACTTTTCCAACTGGCGCAAAGGTTTTCACAGACATGGAGATACCCAATAGTTCTTCCAACGAATATTATTCCTGTGCAGAAACACCATGTAAAATAAGCATGCCTAGAAGATCACAATTCAATATAATGATTACAAAAGAAGGATATGCTCCGTTTTTTTATGTTGTGAGAAAAAGATCGCACAAGGAGTTAAAAAAAGATTTTGAAGATCGAAAAGCATTCCACCTTAACTCAAATGGGGATCTCCTAAATAGCGATGACGTGTCTAAAAATGCAGGCCTTTCAGCGACGGGATCAAATCCGTCGATGTCTGCAGCAACCGGCACGGTTCTTGGTGCATGGTATACAGGAGAAACAATCTCTGCTTTTGCCATTAGCGGAACCCTTAGTGCTCCTGTGGCCGTTACTATAGCTGGTCCAGCTCTATTAACAGGGTACGGTGTAGACCTTACATCTGGTGCCCTTCTGGACCTAACCCCCAACCCCATGAAGGTTCAACTTGCGCCTGAACAGAACCTCGAAGAATCAAAACGATTAAAAGCAGCGTTTTTGGCTTCTCGAAAAAAGGAATAGTACAATACAAAACACTGCGCCGTGAGAAATGAAAACGGTGATAATTAAACTTTAAACCAATCGGCTTTGTTTTAAGGCAGCGGCGACGAAGCCTGCGAAGAGTGGATGGGGTTCGAAAGGTCTTGATTTTAACTCGGGGTGGTATTGGACACCGATGAACCACGGATGATCGGGGATTTCAACAATTTCAGGTAAAACTCCATCAGGCGACATGCCTGAAAACTTCAAACCCGCCGCTTCTAAACTGTCTTTATAGGCAACATTTACCTCATAACGATGACGATGACGTTCATTAATGTTTTGCGTACCGTACATTTTTGCAACTAGACTATCCTTGGCAAGCACCGCTGGATAGGACCCTAGGCGCATGGTGCCGCCTAAATCCGTATCTTTTGAGCGTGTTTGTTTTTGGTTTCCTTGCACCCACTCGGTCATCAACCCAACAACAGGTGTATCGGTCGTTCCAAATTCTGTAGAACTGGCCCCCTCAAGCCCGGCGAGGTTTCTTGCCGCTTCCACAACGGCCATTTGCATACCGAAACAGATACCAAAATATGGCACAGCATGTTCACGAGCGTATTTTGCTGCCAGTATTTTACCTTCAGAGCCTCGTGCGCCAAACCCCCCTGGTACCAGTACACCGTGCATCCCTTTTAGTGCGTCCCCACACTCCCCTTTAGAGAATGCTTCACTTTCAATCCACTTGATGTTGACTTTAACGTTATTTGCAATGCCGCCATGCACCAAAGCTTCTGTCAAAGATTTATAAGCATCCGGTAAAACCGTATATTTACCCACCACAGCAATATTTACCGCGCCGTCTGGGTTCGCTAATGTTTCAGAAATATCTTCCCAACGCGATAAATCAGCTTCTGCTGGTTCCAGTCTAAAATGGCGCAGAACTTCCGTATCCATACCTTCTTTGTGGTATGCTAACGGCACGTCATAGATGGAACGTGCATCAAGCCCTTGAATAACAGCACTTTCTTTTACATTACAAAAACGCGCTATCTTACTGATATCACTTTGTGAAATTTCACGATCCGCACGACACAACAAAATATCAGGTTGAATCCCGATTGAGCGTAGCTCTTTTACGCTATGTTGTGTTGGCTTCGTTTTAACTTCCCCTGCCGCCGCAATATAAGGCAATAATGTCACATGCATAAACAAGACCTGCTCGCGGCCTAATTCTTGTCCTAGCTGACGGAGTGCTTCAAAGAATGGCAAGCCCTCAATATCACCTACCGTGCCTCCGACCTCACAAAGAACAAAGTCCACATCTCCTGCATCCGAAACAATGAAATCTTTCAACTCATTGGTAACATGCGGGATCACCTGTACCGTAGCCCCCAGATAATCACCTCGCCGCTCTTTTTCGATAATGTTAGAGTAAATACGGCCTGTCGTAATGTTATCGCTTTGATGGGCAGACACGCCTGTAAAGCGTTCGTAATGCCCTAAATCAAGGTCCGTTTCCGCACCGTCATCGGTAACATAGCATTCACCGTGCTGATAAGGTGACATGGTGCCTGGATCTACATTTAAGTATGGATCTAACTTACGAAGACGGACTTTATAACCTCTTGCCTGCAAAAGCGCGCCCAAAGAGGCTGACGCCAGCCCTTTGCCAAGTGACGATACAACGCCACCTGTTATGAACACATAGCGAGGCCTGATCTTATCCGATGTTTTTTCTTGCGGCATAACCCGTTATCCTAAAATCAGGAACGCCAAACAAATTAATCGTTTTGCGGTTTATCCTGAGCTTCGGTTTCTGATTCTTTTGTTTTAGAATCTTCTTCCAACGGGGTCGTATCATTGCCCGAAACTTCCCCATCCTTCAAGGGAAGAATTTCAGTTTTTTCAACTTCATCCACAGTAGAAAGAATTTCTGCCTCGGCACTGTCCGCGTCAAGCAAGCCTTTATCAGCTTGCTGATAGTTAAATGCGATTGAAATCAGCAAACATACGACCAAAAACAAACCGCCAATTATCGCCGTCAACTTTTGCACCATGTCAGTTGTTCCCCGGCCAGACATCAATCCGCCACCACCGCCGCCTCCGCCGCCGCCAATACCTAGCGCGCCGCCTTCAGAGCGTTGAATTAAAATAAGCCCAATTAAAATAATGCTGAGGATTAGCAGAATTATAAGCAATACATTTGCCATAGTCGTATCTCTTTATTTGTTTTACGCGGTTTAGCCCAGCTTTTTTCCAATTACCAGCACTATCATCATTCCTGTTGCATTTCTTGTTGTGCCCAAAGGTTAGCATAAAGCCCCTGTTTCGCCAGTAACTCCGCATGCGTTCCCATTTCTTTGATTCGCCCCTGCTCCAGAACAACAATCTTGTCTGCCTTAACAATAGTAGAAAGCCGGTGGGCGATCACCAAAGTGGTCAATTTTTTTGAAATATCATCCAAAGCGGACTGAATATGATGCTCTGTAACCGAATCAAGCGCTGATGTTGCCTCGTCCAAGATTAAAATTGCAGGGTTTTTAAGCAAAGTACGCGCGATAGCGACACGTTGTTTTTCCCCACCTGATAATTTCAACCCTCTTTCACCAACCATTGTATCGTAACCATTAGGAAGAGCTTCGATAAAATCATGTACTTGCGCTGCTTTGGCGGCCGCCACTATTTCATCTTGGGTCGCCCCGTGTTTCGCATAGCCGATATTATACCCGATAGTGTCGTTAAATAACACGGTATCTTGTGGCACGATTCCGATCGCTCGACGTAAACTTTCTTGGCTCACATCACGAATATCATAGCCATCCACAGTAACGCTGCCTGCACTAATATCATAAAATCGAAATAAAATACGGGAAAGGGTCGACTTACCAGCACCAGTGGGACCGACAATAGCAACGGTTTCTCCTTGTTTGATAGTGAAACTAACATCCGTCAAGATTGAGCGGTTTTCTTCATAGTGAAAATCGACATTTTTAAATTCAATATCTCCCTTAACAGAATGCAATTCTATAGCATCGGGACGATCTTTAACTTCAGGCTCTATTTCCAACAAAGCAAACATTTTATCCATATCCGTCAATGCTTGCTTTATCTCGCGGTAAGCAAAGCCGAGCATATTCAAAGGACGGTACACTTGCATCATGACCAAAGTAATGGTTGTCATGCTACCTACACTCATTTGGCCACCCAAAATTTGCTTGGCGGCGAGGAGCATCATCGCAATAATCCCAATATTCATCACCAGAGATTGCCCAATATTTACAGTGGCAAGTGAAGTTCTCGATTTTATCACTGCCTGTTGATAGGCCTGCATGGCTCCATCGTAACGGCCAATTTCAAAATTCTCGGCACCAAAATATTTTACCGTTTCATAATTGAGTAGGCTATCTATAGCTCTCGTACTCGCCTGTACATCTTGCGAATTCATTTCACGACGAAAAGCAAGGCGCCATTCTGTAGTAATCACAGTAAACCATACATATAACAATATGATAGCAACAGCTATTAAAGCAAATTTCCAATCATATGCGACCCAAAAAGCAACAGCTGCGATTGCGAGTTGTAAAAGGGTTGGGCCAATATTAAACAGCAAATACCGTATGAGATAATCAATGGAGCGAATCCCTCGCTCAATTATCCGCGACAATCCCCCCATGCGCCGTTCCAAATGATACCGAAGGGATAGATTGTGTAGATGTGTAAAAGTAGCGGTTGCGACAAGCCTTTGGGCTTTTTGCCCAACGGGGGTAAACAAATATATCCGCATTTCACTGATGGCGATCGAGAGCAACCTAAGCCCTCCATAACCAAAAACCAATGCTACAATATATAACCACCCGTCAGATATAGCAGACTGTGATTCTTGCGCTTTGCGCACGGCATCAACACTGAGCCCGAGCAAGAACGGAGCACCAACAAGTATAAATTGGCCCGCAACGGTAAAAACAAGTGCCGCCACAATCCGAATTTTGTCACCGATTTCCCCTTTGGCCCAAAAATAAGGCCACAGTTTATGAAAACTCTTTAGCTGAGAAGATAGTTTCTCTCTCTCGTCGATTTCATTTTTTGCTTGTGTAGACATTGCTGACATATAGGAAGCCTAAGCGCATTTTCCTAGAGCTAGCTCCCAACGCATTTTGCAATCGCAGCCAAACTGTCCATTTCAAGGCTGGCACCACCGATTAAAGCGCCATTTACATCCCCCAAAGCCAAAATTTCCTTGGCATTTGACGGTTTTACTGACCCACCATAAAGAATACGGATTTTTTCAGCCATTTTCACGCCAAAGCGGTTACTCAATATCCCTCGAATATGATCATGCATAGCGGCAATGTCTTCCAATGTCGGCACAAGCCCCGTTCCAATCGCCCATACAGGTTCATACGCAATGACCAAATTCTCACCGTCAGCACTTAACGGAATCGAGCTCTGCAATTGCGCGCCTACAACTTCGTCCGCCTCACCAGATTCGCGTTGAGAGCGATCTTCACCAACGCAAATGATTGGTGTCAGTCCCGCCATGGAAACGGCATCTGCTTTTTGAGCAACAATTTTATCAGTTTCACCAAATAATGCTCTTCGTTCCGAATGTCCGACAATCACATAACTAGCACCGCCATCCCGCATCATTTGCGCGCTCATTTCACCCGTAAAGGCCCCCTGCATTTCAAAATGGCAATTTTGGGCTCCAAGGGAGATGAGTTGGTTATTGCAAGCCACATTCATAGCAGAAATTAAATAGGCAGGCGGACAAAGCAAAATTTCAACTTTTTGCCCATTAAGAGGATAACACTCTCGAAACTCGCTAGGTTTTGTCACCCAACTTAAATCTCCGTGCATTTTCCAATTCGCCGCAATTAATGTATTCATATTTATCTCGTTTTATGTGCATTTGGTAGCAAGATCGCCTTGCTTGGCGCAAACTATATAGCTATTGTCCCGCGCTGAATAGCAAGGAATGAATACATGTCAAATACGACCAAATCTCTTAGTGGATCTTTTAAAACCATCGTTATGACCATTGTGGTCGGGTTGTTGTTGGTTTCTTTGGCAATTTGGGGGGTTTCTGATGCCTTTACTCCACAAACAAAAGATGCGGCAGCTATGGTCGGCAAAGAAAAAATTACACTCGTAGAGTTTGATAAATTCTTCCGTCAACGCCTTCGGGATGAAAACAAAAAACTCCCTGAACGTCTTTCCACGAAACAGGCATATGCAAGAGGCTTTCACAATTTGGTCTTAAATCAGTTAATCACAGAAAAACTCATCCAACTGGATGCAGACGACTTAGAGGTTGACGTTAACCGCGCAGACGCAAGACGTTTTGTTGAAGGGCTAGATATTTACAATAATGTGATGACGGGAAAATTGGACGAGGCAAAACTCGCACAACGATTGGCGCAATCTGGACAATGGAACTCGCAAAAAGAATATGAAGCGGCTGTCAGAAAAGCTCTCCGTCAAGACCAAACCATGAAAAGCATTTTATCTGGTGTCATTGCACCGGACCCATATGCAGATCAGCAATATAAATTCATGACAGAGAAACGTAAAATCAAGCTGCTACACCTTACACGCGACGCCGTACCGGCACCTGCTGACCCAAGCGAAGAAGAACTCAAAGCCTTCATTGAAGAAAACGCAAGTGCATATATTGCTCCTGAATATAGAAAGTTCACTCTTTTAAGAGTTGAAGCCAATGACATATTGGATGACATGGAAGCCTCCGAAGAAGAAATAAAAGAGCAATTTGAGTACAAGGTTAAAGTTGGCAAGCTTGGTACAGCAGAAACCAGGTCCCTAAGCCAATTTGTTGCTTCGGACGAGCAAACGGCCAATCTCATCACGGCAGCACTTAATAATGGAAAAACGACAGATGAAGTCATTGCCGAATTCAATATTGAAACTCCAGTTACATATGAGAATGTTCTAGAGACTGCCATTCTTGACCCGAAGACCGGAGAATCTGGCTTTAAACAAGAATTAAATGTGGCACATACCATCAAGGGTAGTTTTGACACATGGTACTCTGTCATTGTTACCAACATCAATAAAGGCATTGAACCTAATCTGGATACCGAACGGGAAAGCATTGCCTTGGAAGTAAAAACAGAAAAAGCACAACGGTTTATCTATGACGTGCAAGACACGCTCCAAACGGCTCTTGCAGAAGGCAATACAATTGAAGAAGCCGCAAAAGCCAACGGTATTTCCTCAGCTAGCTATGATTTCATCTCTAGAGGCGGGCAAACTGAGGATGGTAAAATCATGACAGGTAACTCTAATGTCAGCGGCATTAGCAATGATGATATCATTCTGACAGAAGTCTTCAGTAATGATAAAGGGTTTGAAGGGGATATATTTGAAACGAAAACCAAAGGCATTGCAGCTATTCGGGTAGATGCAATCAAAGAAAGC
>JAJRSG010000165.1 GCA_024278915.1 Alphaproteobacteria bacterium | reverse complement strand
TATGGTACACAAGACGTTAATAATGGTTAATACGAGGTTAACACACGAGTTAAAACGGCGATAAATCCACACATATAGGGACAAATTCGAGGCAAACCCGATATGTTATTTGGGACCTGCAAAATATCCGGGAGCGTCGGCACGAAGTTTTGCTTCTACTTTATCAATTTTAAGATCCACTGCCCCAGCATTCCCTGTCCCCGTGCGTAACACATCATAAAAATCCCAAGAGGCTTCATAAGCTTCATTTGCCGCATTAATTTGAGCAAGGCCAAGGTATGTATTGGGATCATATGGATCTTTTACTAAAGAAGATTGCAGTAATTTTTCAGGGCTTATGGCCGCAAATTCTGAATTCAAAATATCAAACGATTTCATTTTTGCCCGTGCCATGGCTGCTGTTTGCAAGATAATCGCTGGTACATCAGGGTCGTTTAAATACGGTTGCAAAAGCGTAAGGACCTCTGCGTAGTTAGCGCCGGTTTTTGACAATCGAACCGCTTGAATGAAGGCCTCAAGCTCGGTATTGACCTCGGCTTTATTTTCCCCTACCCCATATTGTTTTTCGAAAGAGTTCAACTCTTTACAGAGCCAAACTTCAGAATCTTGGTCGCATTTTCCTGTATAGCTATTATATCTTTGCCCGATGAGCCAAAGAGCATAATCATCACCATTTTCTACAGATTTTTTATAATCAAATTCTAATTCTTCTGGTGTTTGCGGACCTCCGAAAGCCTGCCCTTTCACTGCTTCGCCAATAATAAATACCAAGGAGGAAATAGGTTTTCTCTGGGAAATTCCTAAGGCAGTAGCGGGAAGTGGGAAGGTGGAAATTTTATTTTTGCGATCAACCAATGTCCACGTCTGGGTCTCACCATCTAAGGCACTTGGACTATATGACAACATGGTGAAAGCTTTCGGCGGGGCATCATATTGCGCAAATATTTCAAGCACTTGCGGGTGTAATGGCCACTCATGATAAGCAAGGCTCAACAAGCTTTGTTTGAAATTTTTCTCAGGGTAAGTCTCTTCAGAAAAACTAGCGTTAAATATGGTTTTCCGACCTTTTTCTACCTTAAAACCTGATGCTTTTTCTCTTACGCTTAAATTAGTACCCTGCGGATCAACTGCCCAACTCATTGCGCTTTCAACCCAAAACGCATCCAGTTTCTTGCCGCCACCAAGAGTGATCATTTTAAGCGACCCATTTTGAGTCGCGCCACGAACCGTCCTAATATTGCGGTACACAGGAGCATATAGAGAGATATTGTCAAAATGGGCACTCATCCCATTTGGCCCTGACTGCGTGCTCACGGTCAACAGGCGGTTGAACTTAAAATCATAAATTTTTCTGATTTCCACGCCGCGAATTGGACCCGTTTTCACCGCAGCAAAATCACGACCCACAATGAGTTCTACCTTGGAAGTTACCGGTAAAATCATGCCCTTTTTTTGTGTGCTTACCTCATATGTTAAGACAAGTTGCGGCATTTTGTTTTCTGCGCGCAAATTGAGATATTCTTCTGTTGTCAGGTAAAAAGCCGCAATGCGCGGCAAGGTCGGCGTTTTCTTTGGCAATAATGCAGCCGGAATTTTAACGGTAATGTCTGGGGTCGATTTTGTAATAATTTCGCTATTTTCAGTGTCAGGCTCTTCGACCACCGCTACAATAGTTTCAGACACCTCTTCTTTTTCAAGAGTAGTTTCCGATTCCTCCATTTCAACTTCAAGGGACAGCTCTTGTTCGTCTACGGGAGAAACTTTTTCTTCAGGGATGAATACCGCAATTTCCCCAGTTACCAGTTCTTCAACCAAAACACCCTCAGGCTCATCCTCTTTCTGAACAAGAGGCAGAAGCCCTTCACTAACCACCACCTCTTCTGTATCTTCAACCAGTAACTCCTCAATCACCTCCAAAACAGGTTGTGACGGTACTTCGGGTGGAATAGGTGTAGACAGAGAAGGTGTAACAAGCGTCAAGTCTGCAATTGGTTCTTCAGGGGCCGCTTTCACCTGTAAAATTTCATCAATAACTTTGTCGCGGGGGGTTTCTTGCGCCAGAACCAAAGAAGGCCAAAAACAAGCGACAAAAGCAAGACTAAGAGCGTGAATTTTCATGGGAAGAGTTTGTGTGCGTTCCCGCCGAAATGGTCAAGCAATGATTGCAGGGTTTTTGAGTTGACGTTAACGTCAACGTAAAGTAAAACCAGTGCCTATGAAGATTTCTGCCGCTAACACAAATCAACCATCCGACCCTGTGCACTGGGGAATCGCGGATGTGGCGGCGCATTTTGAAATCACAACCCGGGCCATTCGTTTCTATGAAGACAAGGGCCTTTTGGATCTGAAACGCGTAAACGGACACCGTGTCTTTGAAGCCACCGACCGTGAGCGCCTTGAGAAAATTTTGCGGGCAAAGCGCATTGGGTTTTCCCTTGAAGATATCAAACAATTTTTAGAAGTTACCGACGGTAGCGTGACTCAACAAGACGAATTAGTGCGCCGTAAAGCTAGTTTTGAAGCCGTGATCCAACGTCTGCGCCGCAAACGCCGCGACATTGAAATCATTGCTAAAGATATGCAGGATTTATGCGCCGTCATCGACAATTATATAGAGAGCGCCCCAACGGGTGAAGTTTTTCAATTCGCCGAAGCCTATGATGCCATGTTTAGGGCGCATCTCGACGAAGATTTTATAACCACATAATAAACGGAGGAAACCATGCCTACATATAAAGCCCCCACACGAGACCAGAAATTTTTACTGCATGAAGTGCTGGATTTATCACGCTTTTCAGAACTAGAAGGATTCAGAGATGCTGATCCGGAAATGATTGACGCCATCTTGGAAGAAAGCGCCAAATTCGCCGAAGAAGTCCTGACGCCCCTAAACCGCATTGGCGACGAACATGGTTGTATTCGTAATGATGATGGTAGTGTCACCACCCCTCCTGGTTTCCAAGAAGCCTTTACAAATTTACGTGAGAACGGCTGGATGGGCCTCTCCGCAGACACCAAGTACGGTGGCCAAGGCCTACCCGGCATTTTAGGGCTAGCTTGCGGCGAAATGACTTCTTCCGCCAATATGGCATTTGCTATGTATCCAGGCCTAACAGGCGGCGCATCCAAAGCCATTTCCATTGGCGGTAGCGACGTACAAAAAGACTTATACCTGCCAAAGATGTACACGGGTGAGTGGACAGGCACGATGAATTTAACCGAAAGCCATTGCGGCACAGACCTTGGCCTTTTGAAAACCAAAGCCGTTCCGCAAGCAGACGGAACCTATAAAATCACAGGTCAAAAAATCTTTATTTCGGCAGGCGAACATAGCATGTCCGAAAATATCATCCATCTAGTGCTCGCACGCATTGAAGGCGGTCCCGCAGGCGTAAAAGGCATCTCCCTGTTTATCGTACCTAAAAACAAAGTAGACGCAGAAGGCAATGTTGGGGAAAGCAATGGCGTGTCTTGCGGTTCTATCGAAGAAAAAATGGGTATCCACGGCAATTCAACCTGCGTGATGAATTTCGACGACGCAGTCGGCGAGCTCATCGGGGAAGAGCACAAAGGTCTCAAAGTCATGTTCGTCATGATGAATGAAGCCCGTCTGGGCGTTGGCATGCAAGGTTTGTGTCAATCCGAAGTATCTTACCAAAATGCAGTGATTTACGCCAATGACCGAATTCAAGGGCGTTCTCTCACAGGACCTAAAAACGAAAAAGGCCCAGCAGATCCAATCATGGTGCATCCTGATGTACGTCGCATGTTGATGGACAGTCGCGCCTTTAACGAGGGCGCGCGCGCCTTTCTTTACTGGCTTGCTTTGCAAGAAGATTTAGAAAAATACTCTCCTGACGAAAAAGTCCGCGAACGAGCTGACGACTATCTTGGTTTAATGACACCAGTCATTAAAGGCTATCTCACAGACGTGGGTTTTGCCAATTGTGTGAACGCCCAGCAAGTTTACGGCGGTCATGGCTTTATCGAAGAATGGGGCATGAGCCAATTTGTGCGTGATGCACGAATTGCCCAAATTTATGAAGGCACCAATGGTATTCAGGCTCTCGATCTGGTCGGGCGTAAACTCGCTCGCAAAGGGGGGCGCGCCTTAATAGGCGTCTCGGCGGATATTGATGCCTTCATCAAAGAAAATGAAGGCGATGAAAATCTCAAGCCCTTCATGGACGGGCTATCTGCTGCAAAAAATAAATTGCAGGCGGGTACCATGTGGCTGATGCAAAACGGCATGGGCAATCCTGATAATGCTGGTGCAGGTTCCGTTGATTATATGCATATGATGGGCATTGCCATGCTCACCTATATGTGGGCGCGGATGGCCAAAGTGGCGCAAGCCAAGATCGATGACGGTACGGACGATCCGTTTTATGCCGATAAAATCATCACTGGCAAATATTTCATTGCCCGTATCTTACCCAATATGGACGCCCACCTCGCCAAGTTACAAAGCGGCGCAGAACCCGTCATGGCCTTAGCCGCAGATCGCTTTTAGGAGGCATTCATGTCAGCACTGAACTTTAAAAATCCCGATTGGTATGACGAAGAAGATATCAACATCTTCCGCGAAGCTGTTTACGGTTTTTACAAAAACGAAATGGCTCCACACAGCGAAGAGTTTCGCAAAAATAAAATGGTCACCCGGGAGTTCTGGAACAAAGCCGGTGCCATGGGGCTGCTAAATTGTGGCATTTCAGAAGAGTTCGGCGGTGGTGGCGGTGATTATCGTCACGAAATGATCGTCATGGAAGAGCTAGAACGGGCGGGTGTAGAGGGCTTTGGTCTATCTTTACATAATGCTATTGTCTCTCCCTATATCGAACATTACGGCACAGACGAGCAAAAGCACGCCTTGTTACCACGTTTGACTTCGGGTGAATTGGTCGGCGCAATTGCCATGACCGAACCGGGTACCGGATCGGATCTGCAGGCCATCAAAACGACGGCAAAACCATCTGGCAATGGATATATTATCAACGGCTCTAAAACCTTTATTACCAATGGCGGCACTGCCAATATGATTTTAGTAGTTGCCGATACAGGCGGTGAAGGCAAACATGCCAAATCAATCTTTTGTGTTGAAACCGATGGATTGGAAGGTTTCCGCCGAGGTAAAGTGCTCGATAAAGCAGGCATGCCTGCGCAAGATACGGCAGAGCTTTTCTTTGATGATATGTTTGTTCCGGCAGATGCTCTGCTCGGCACAGAAACGGGCATGGGATTCATTCAACTCATGCAGCAACTGCCTCAAGAACGCTTGAACATTGCTGTTCAAGCTGTCGCCCGTATGGAGGCAGCCTATAATAACACCCTTGAATATGTCAAAGAACGACATGCTTTTGGCAAATCTATTTTGTCCTTTCAAAACACACAATTTGAAATGGC
>JAJRSG010000164.1 GCA_024278915.1 Alphaproteobacteria bacterium | reverse complement strand
CGCGTCGCCGTTCTCGTTTCCACTCAAATTTGTGCCTAAAAATCAAAACCGCTCACTTTCGTCCAAATGCAAGCACCAACAAATTGAGCCATTGAGCCGACACGTATCAGCGGATAATATGGAAATATTACCGATGGCACGCAACGAATTCAGAAGGCAAAATATCGCGCTAAGCTTCTTTGTACTTGTAGCCTATCCCATAAAGCGTTTCAATTCCGTCAAATTCCTTATCAGATTTGCGGAATTTTTTCCGTAACCGTTTGATGTGGCTATCGATTGTGCGGTCGTCGACATAAACTTGATCATCATAGGCCACATCCATGAGATTATCACGACTCTTCACATAGCCTGGACGGTAAGCAAGCGCATGTAAAATGAGAAATTCCGTCACGGTCAACCGAACAGGCTCTCCTTTCCAAGAACAAGCATGACGATTTGGATCAAGCAATAATTGCCCACGCTTAATTACCTTATCATCTCCTTCTTGGGGCATTGGTGTTTCCACACTGCCAAGCTTTGCACGGCGCAAAACGGCCTTGATGCGCTCATTTAGAAGTCGTTGCGAAAAAGGTTTCGTAATATAATCATCTGCGCCCATATTCAGGCCAATGGCTTCATCAAACTCGTCATCCTTTGAAGTTAAAAAGATAACCGGTAAATTAGATGTTTGCCGCAAACGTCTTAACAGCTCCAATCCATCCATTCGCGGCATCTTTACATCAAATACAGCCAAGTCACACGGGTTCTTATTCAATGCCTCCAGCGCACTGGCACCATTATTATAAGTCCGCACATGATGACCCGCATCTTCCAAAAACAGAGATACGGATGTCAGGATGTTTTCGTCGTCGTCAACCAATACAATATTTGCCATGCCCAAATCCCTTTTCTTTATCTATTCAATACTCATTAAACATATTTCCTTCCCTTTAACAGGGCAATTGTGGCAAACCTTAGGCGCGACTGTTTTTTGCTTGTCACCATTGCTAAGATTTAGAACGACCACTTTACTGGATGAAGTAAAATCATATGGCAAACCTAGTTTACGCTCAAGTTGCCCTCTTGAGATAAAGTTCATTTGCTTCTATCCTTGCGAAAACGGGGAATAATATGAAAATTACACGGTCATCATTTATTGTACTTGGGCCAATTTTGGCAGTGTTATTTACACTTGGCCTTAAGCAGCTCGGACTTGAAAACCCACCTGCGATTGCCGCTGGTATCACCATGCTCACGGTCACTTGGTGGGTAAGTGAGGCCATCCCGATTGCTGCCGCCTCCCTCGTGCCTTTTGCACTCTTGCCTGTATTTGGGATTGTTGATCATAAAACCATATCAAGTGCACTTGGCAACCATGTTATCTTGTTATTGATGGGGGCCTTTATGTTGGCCAAAGCTCTTGAGAAAAGCGGCGCTCATGAACGTCTGGCGGTCTATATGATCCGCATGGTGGGTGTTTCAAGTGGGCGTAGGTTGGTATTCGGATTTATGCTTGCCGCGGGGTTTTTAAGCATGTGGATTTCCAACACCGCCACCACTTTGATTATGCTGCCAATTGCCTTGGCGATTTTGAAAAATATTGATAACCCAAAATTACGGGTCGCTTTGATTTTAGGCATTGCCTATGCATCCAGTGTCGGCGGTATCGGAACTCCCATCGGAACCCCGCCCAATGTCATCTTCATGGGTATTTACGAAGAACAAACGGGGCATGAATTCAGTTTTGTTGAGTGGATGCGGATCGGGGTGCCTGTGGTCATCATTTCCTTACCCATTATGGCCTTATGGTTGACCCGCCATGTTAAATTAGAAAGTAAAATTTCCTTACCAGATTGCGGGCCATGGCGAGTAGAAGAACGACGCACTCTGTTCGTTTTTGGCCTCACCGCCCTCGCGTGGATCACCCGCAAAGACCCCTTTGGCGGGTGGAGTGGCGCTTTGGATATGCCCTTGGTAGGCGACAGCACCATTGCCCTATTTGCCGTCGTGATGATGTTCTTGATCCCCAATGGCAAAAAGAGCGACAACAAGAATGAGCGTTTACTGGATTGGGAAACCGCAGGCAGCATTCCGTGGGGTTTACTGCTTTTATTTGCAGGCGGGATCGCTATGGCTAAAGGATTTACGGCGTCCGGCCTGAGTTTAATGCTTGGCGATTGGCTTTCTTCCCTAGCTCATTTACCACTCATATTAATGATTTTGACCATTTGTCTTGTGGTCACTTATCTTACCGAAATTACCTCCAACACGGCCACGGCCACATTGCTTATGCCCATTCTAGCGGCCGCTGGCATCGCAACTGGTTTTGACCCTGCTCTGCTCATGATCCCGGCCGCCATGGCCGCCTCTTGTGCTTTCATGCTCCCTGTCGCCACCGCCCCCAACGCGATCGCTTACGGCCTCGGCGGCATTAAGATCGGAGACATGGTTAAAGAAGGTGCCGTACTTAGTTTTGCCATTTCAGTGGTAATCGGTCTGGTATGCTATGGATTGATAACGTGATATTTATAAGGAAAGTAAAATAAACACGGTTCTAGTAGGAGTAATCATTGGTGCAGGCATACATTTATTTATGGTAAACCGCAAAACCCCTATGCCAATACCTTACCAACAGCTTTTTTCCAACCCGCTAACAAGTCCTGACGCACTTCATCGCCCATGTTTGGCGCAAAGCTTTTATCTGGTTTGCTCTTGTATTTTCGAACGTCTTCGTAAAGTCCGATATGGCTTCCTGCCAGCAAGGCAGCGCCTAATGCCGTTGTTTCCATATTCGCAGGGCGATCAATTTGCAGGTTCAAAATATCGGATAAAAAATCCATCGCCCAATCATTAATGGCCATGCCGCCATCAATTTTCAGGGCCGTTGGCATAGCGCCGTCCTGTTTCATGGCGGTCAATAAATCATGAGTTTGATAACAAACCGATTCAAGCGCAGCGCGGACAAAGTCCGCCGGTTTCGTGGCACGCGTAATCCCAAATATTGCCCCGCGTGCATCCGGATCCCAATAAGGGGCGCCAAGACCAGTGAAGGCAGGGACAAGATAAAGCCCATTATTACTTTTCATTCCCCGCGCTAAGCCTTCTGTTTCCGCTGCCGTTTTTATCAAGCCCATTTCATCCCGTAGCCACTGCACAGCCGCGCCTGCTACAAAAATAGATCCTTCAAGAGCATAATGCGTCACGCCGCCCAAACGGTATGCGATCGTCGTCAGCAATCTATTTTGCGAAATGATTTTCTCTGCACCAGTATTTAAGAGCACAAAACAACCCGTCCCATATGTTGACTTAATATCACCGGGGTGAAAGCACCCTTGACCAATAGCAGCAGCATGTTGATCGCCTGCCACACCCGTGATCGGAATTTTCGCCCCAAGAACAGCCTGATCAGTCTCTCCAAAATCAGCAGCACAATCCATAACACATGGCAAAAGCGTGGAGGGTATCTTAAACAAAGCTAATAATTCTTCATCCCATTCTCCCGTTTCAATATTATATAGAGATGTTCGACTAGCATTTGTGGCATCTGTCACATGAGTATTCCCTCCTGTAAGCCGCCACATTAAAAATGTATCAATTGTGCCAAAGGCAAGCTCGCCATTTTCAGCCCGTGCCCGTGCGCCTTCTACATGATCCAATATCCAGCAAATTTTTGTGGCGCTAAAATAGGGGTCGAGCAATAATCCCGTCTTCTCTGACACCATGGCTTCATGCCCTGCCAATTTTAATTTCGCACAAGTTTCTGCCGTGCGTCTGTCTTGCCAAACAATGGCATTATAAATCGGTTTTCCTGTCGCCCGTTCCCACACTACACAGGTTTCTCGTTGATTGGTGATGCCAATGGCTTTTACACCATCGGTTGTCCCCAATACTTTTTTAGTGGTGGCCAGCACACTATTCCAAATTTCTTCTGGGTCATGCTCCACCCAACCATCGCTTGGATAAATTTATGGAAATTCCTGTTGCGAGGTCGTCACAGGAATTGCCTGCGCATCATATAAGATCGCGCGGCTAGATGTTGTGCCTTGGTCAATCGAGAGAATATGTGACATAGAGTTTCCCTTTTTGTTTTAACTATCATACACAAGTCTTATGACCAATAAAATATACCACCTTCTTGTCATTGGCGGCGGCATTAACGGCACAGGCATTGCGCGGGATGCTTCGGGTCGCGGGCTATCTGTAACATTGGTTGAAAAAAATGACTTGGCTAGCGGGACGAGCTCTAAAAGCTCTAAGCTTATTCACGGTGGATTGCGCTATCTTGAATACGGGGAATTTAGACTGGTTCGCGAAGCTTTGATTGAACGAGAAGTTTTGCTGCGCGCCGCACCACATTTGGTAAGTCCCCTTCGGATCGTTCTTCCCCACCACAAAGGCCTTCGGCCAAAATGGATGCTGCGAATTGGCCTGTTTTTATATGATCACCTTGGGGGACGGAAATTACTTCCCGGCACCAAAGTCGCAAATTTACACACAGGTGAAGGCAAAAATGTACTAAAGTCAAAATTTAAAACTGGTTTTGTTTTTTCCGACTGCCGAGTTGACGACGCCAGATTGGTTGTCGCCAATGCATTAGACGCCCAAGCACGCGGGGCCAATATTTTAACCCGAACGAAATGCACTGGCCTCAAACAATGTCTTGATCACTGGGAAGCCACATTAACGAACCGCGGCACAGGGGAAACCAAGACCATTTCCGCCAAGTGTATTATCAATGCTTCCGGTATTCGGGTAGACGAAATGGTCGAGGTCGCACTTGGCCGTGAACAAGAAAACCACCTTCGGCTTGTAAAGGGCTCGCATATCGTCACGAAACGACTTTATGAACACCGGCATCTATATATGTTTCAAAATCCCGATGGGCGGATTATTTTTGCGATTCCATATGAACAAAATTACACTTTGATCGGCACAACCGATGCCCCGTATGAACTCTCGGACGGGCCAATCGAAATTTCGCAATCGGAAACCGATTACCTGCTCTCTGCGGCGAGCGAATATTTCCAAACGCCGGTGACCCAAAACGATATTGTTTGGAGTTACGCCGGTGTCCGGCCTCTATATGATAATAAAAAACAAAATGCCTCTGCCGTCACTCGTGATTATGTATTTGATTTAATGGACGAAGGCATGCCACCAATTCTCTCTATCTTTGGCGGCAAAATTACCACTTATCGGGAATTATCCGAACATGCCCTGAAAAAACTTCGGAAACATTTTCCCGACCTGCCAAAACGCTGGACGGCTAAATCTACTTTGCCGGGCGGGGATATTGACGGGGCTGATTTTAACACCTTTTTACAAACACAAGCACAACAATATTCGTGGGTCCCAGACCCCATGCTACTTCGCCTTGCGCGAAGTTACGGAACCCGCTTGCCCTTGGTATTAGGAGAGGCCAAATCACTTTCTGATATGGGCAAGAACTTTGGCGGCAACCTTACAGAACAAGAGGCTAACTATTTACATACACATGAGTGGGCCAAAGACGCAGAAGATATTTTATGGCGCCGAACTAAATGCGGTCTACATATGAGCAAACAACAACAACAGGCATTTACGGATTGGTTCAAGGACTCTTTCACCTAAGTTTTAAAATATAAAATATCTAAGCCAACAGCTCAATAAAAACACCTTTAAATTTAGTTCTTGCTTTGTTCTCTTTGCATTGATATGTTTCTAATCATCTTAAAGGGGGTCTCATTACATGGTGGCGCGAATTTCAACTGTTGCATTTGTCGGGGCAGAAGCCGTGCGAATTGATGTGCAAGTTCAAATTGCCCCGGGGCGGCAAGCTTTTAACATTGTCGGCCTCGCGGATAAAGCCGTAGCGGAAAGCAAGGAAAGAGTACGAGCTGCCTTTGCCTCTGTCGGTTTAAAGCTTCCCTACAAACGCATTGTTGTCAACCTCGCCCCTGCCGACATGCCAAAAGAAGGGGCGCATTATGATTTACCCATTGCTTTGGGGCTAATGGCAGTCATGGGAGCCGTCCCAATTGATGCAATCGAAGACTTTATGGCAATTGGTGAACTGTCTCTGGACGGTGGTATTGCCAATGTTGCCGGCACGCTTCCTGCCGCCGTTTGTGCCAATACCAATGGGCTTGGTTTGATATGCCCACAAGCCAATGGAGCTGAAGCGGCATGGGCCGGCGATGTTTCTATTTTGGCACCTGATAACCTGATTCAACTCCTAAACCATTTTAAAGGCACTCAAGTCCTAAGTCAGCCCGTACGAGGAAAATTGCTTGAAGAAACCTGCCTTCTGGATTTACGTGACGTACGAGGGCAAGAAACCGCAAAACGAGCCTTGGAAATTACCGCCGCAGGCGGGCATAACCTTCTTATGGTCGGGCCGCCCGGATCGGGTAAATCCATGTTGGCAGCCCGCCTCCCCGGACTTCTCCCACCATTAGCAGCCCGTGAACTTCTGGAAACTTCCATGATCCATTCTATCGCTGGCCTGTTAGAGCGTGGCCAATTGAGTCGTCAACGACCATTTCGTAGTCCACATCATTCTGCATCTATGGCGGCAATGGTTGGGGGCGGGGTAAAAGCCAAACCCGGAGAAGCATCGCTTGCACATCGGGGGGTGTTGTTTTTAGATGAATTACCCGAGTTTACACCGCAAGTTCTGGACAGCCTTCGCCAACCTCTGGAAGAAGGTGAAATCAATGTTGCCAGAGTGAATGCCCATGTCAAATATCCCGCAAGGTTTCAACTGATTGCAGCGATGAACCCTTGCCGGTGTGGTAGCGGCGGCGCAGACGGCATTGCCTGCAAACGTGGGCCACGGTGTGCCAGCGATTATCAAGCCCGTGTATCGGGCCCATTCATGGACAGAATAGACATCCATATTGATGTGCCGACCGTTACGCCTGCCGACCTAGCTTTGCCACCTTCCACAGAAGGTACACAAGAAGTCGCCGCCCGCGTTCTTGCTGCCCGTCAACTTTCGGAAATGCGCAATGGTGGTTGTACCAATGCCGAACTATCAAGCCAACAACTAGATCATGTGGCTGCCCCTGATCGCCAAGGTCAGGCTTTGTTACAACAAGCTGCCGAAACATTGGGTCTCACCGCCAGAGGCTATCACCGTGTCATTAAAGTCGCGCGAACTTTGGCAGATTTGGACGGGTCGGAAAATGTTCGCCGTTTGCATATTGCCGAAGCTTTGTCCCATAGACGCTCACGACAAACAGCGCCAACACCAAATTTCCATACCCAAAGTTTCCAAACACAATCCGCGACCCGTTTCCGATAAGAGCACTCATGTCTTTGATTGCCAAAAAACTACGAAAAACCTCATTTTGGTAAGACATTTTTTATTAAATACAGGCTAAAATTTACGTTACTGGCTCTTTATGGGCGTTTGATTCGTCTGAATGTGCGTATTTACGTAAATTCAGTATCTGTAGCGGGAATAAGTTATGTCACCTGACGACATTTTAGCGGCAAATCTCTGGCCTTGGCCCGACCCGCTGTTAAAGCGCGATCGAAGCGGGAAGCTTATCTTTGTTAATGCCGCATTTTTACAGCTATATGGCGGTAGAGTCGAAGACTGGTTTGGACGGGTAATTACAGGCTGGCCAATGCCAAGCCAACAAGGGCCGCAAAGATTTGAAACCCGGGTCGGCGAAGCCCCGCGGCAAACCATATATGACTGGGTTGAAACTGTCATGGCCGACGGCAATACAATGGCCATCGCCCGCGACGTCACGATTTTCAAACAAGCGCCTGAAACACATACCCCGTCGGTACCGGCCCAAGCAGCCATGCCAGCGGCCACTCCCCAAGAGACCTTGCCCCAAAGAGAGCCAGATACAAGCTTAAGCCCCCTCGCACTAACAACACCAACTGCGCAAAAAAGCATATCTGATATGACCTCGGACTTCGAAGATACTCTCGACAATGACGCTGATGATTACCGTTATGAAAGCGCGCCGACACAAGAACCCCTCTTGCAAGAAGAGCGGGTTGACGATAACCCGCCGGAAGAGAAACGCATGATTGAGCGGCGGGCCCTACCCATTGAAGACAGCACGTCTGTACTTGGTTCGAATTGGCGAGATCAGGTAATTGCCAAAGCAATCGGTGAAGAAACTTCCCCGCCAGAATCCACAGCGGCACAAAGCCCCGCCCAAATGGACACGGCAAACCAAGGCACGCCAGATGCAGAACCCAAAAAAGTTGGTGACGGCCTGCATATTCTTCTGGCCGAAGATAATGCCATTAATGCCTTATTGACCCGTACCTTACTTGAAGCAGACGGGGCCGTTGTTGAAACAGTTGAGGACGGTTCTTTGGCTGTACATGCCGTACAATCAGGTACTTATGAT
>JAJRSG010000163.1 GCA_024278915.1 Alphaproteobacteria bacterium | reverse complement strand
TTTTTGGCTGCGGGTAATTTAGTTCTATATTTGTCAAAACGATAACTTGCCAACACCGCTCCTAATGCGGCTCTGGCAGCATCAACCGGCGTAATCTCCATCCCGTCCAGATGTAAAACCAATGTAGTTTCGCCGCTCATCAACATGGCCTTGCAAACTTTTGCGCCAAACATTTCCGCATCGAATTTTGCCTGGTCACCGCATCCAGTTACATAAAGTCGATTAGTTTTCGTTCCCTTTGGCCCTAAAATTTGGAATGATTTACCAGTTGGCCCGTCAATATTTCCCGCTTTGATGCCTGTTGACACCTGCTTACCGGTTACTTTGTCATAGGCTTTCGCAGCCCCAAACAATTTGGTCTTTGAAAATACCGGTAGGACAGCGACGGACTTAAGTTGTCCCTCGCCAATTTCAGGCTTGATAAAACTGACTTTCACAAAATTCTCCGTAATGTTGTTATTCTTTAAAGCGGGTTCAAATAAATCTTACAAAAACGTATAAACAAATTTGTAGAAGACTCACCCAACTATGATAGGGTTTAAGCCCTCAAGGTAAAAGGCGCAATGACACTTATCCAAAAATATTTCAGAGGGCAATTTATCACCCCCATTTTGCTCTCTCTGGGTGCCTTGTCTTTGCTTGCTATTTTGACCCAAAGCCTATCAACAATTGATCTCGTCATTGAAAACCGACAATCGGCAGGCGTTTTCCTCTATATAACGATCTTAACCCTCCCCCAACTGCTCAGTATCATCATGCCCTTGGCGGTTTTTATGGCCATGTTATACGCGCT
This sequence comes from Alphaproteobacteria bacterium, assembly GCA_024278915.1. Lineage (GTDB taxonomy): Bacteria > Pseudomonadota > Alphaproteobacteria > Caulobacterales > Maricaulaceae > Robiginitomaculum_A. The sequence goes on along the minus strand of JAJRSG010000163.1, from coordinate 1,872 downwards.
AAACCGTCTAAATGTTGATAGTGAGTTGGTCGTGAGCAAAGCGGCGGGTATTAGCCCTTGGCAGATTGCGATCCCTGCCTTGCATATTGCAACTTACGCCATGATCGCTCATCTCATCATTAATTTGGTCATTCAGCCCTATTCCTTCCGTGAACGCCGTAAAGCCTTCCTGAAAATCAGCACAGACGTGGCATCACGCATGATTAAAGTGGGTGAGTTTAGAAAAATTAGCGACGGGATCACCGTATATATCAGTAAAGTACAGCCTTCTGGATTAATGCAAGATATCCTGATTTATGATGAAAACAATGCCGAAGCTCCAGTTACCTATATGGCAGAAAGCGGGCAAATCAGCTCCGTCGACGGCGCAACCAAGTTTTCACTCTTTAACGGGACAATCAACTTCATCAATACAGACAATACAATGAACATTACCGAGTTTACTTCCTATAGTATTGATCTAACGAAGGCACTGGCCACGGATCCCGTGTTGAATTTAAAAGCATCTGACCGATACATACACGAGTTGTTGAACCTCCCGCCAGGTGCTTATCAAGACAAAGCTCAAAAGGAAATTTTTCAAGCCGAGGGGCACATGCGTTTGGCAACCCCTCTATATAATATTGCCCTTGTGTTACTGGCTTTGGCATTTCTGGTGCGCGGAGAATACCAAAAGCTCGGCTATGGGCGCAAAATTGCCCTTGCCGCCACCTTGGGGTTTACAATCAGATTGTTCGGGTTTGTACTTGCTTCCGCCGCCGAAACAAGCCCTGCGTTAAACATTGCTCAATATTGCCTGCCCTTGATTGTTAGCATATTTGCCATCTGGTTTTTGCTAAACCCCAATCGTGCTAAAAGTATTTTTAAAATTAGAAGGCACTCTAAAAGCCAAATGTCTGGGCAGGCTTTACAATGATGTCAACTTTGAACAGATACCTAGCCAAACGCATTTTTATTGGCATCACAGGTGCCTTTGCCATCATTACGAGCATCATCATGCTAATTGATTTTGTTGAAATATCAAAAAATTTTGATGCAAATTCAAATAGCTCTATGATTAATTTAATGTATCTTACTATATTGAATGCTCCGGAACTTGTCGAAAAAACAATCCCCTTCATTGTTTTATTTGGTGTCATGACAACCCTCTTTTCTTTAAACAAACGCTCCGAGTTCATTGTCTTAAGGGCAGCGGGGTTATCCGCATGGAATTTCTTGCGCCCCGCCCTGCTCGTCACGGCCGTTATTGGCGTTTTATGGGCAACTGCCTTTAACCCTATGGCAATTATGGCCGCACAAAAACATGACGACCTAAAGCATAAACTTTCGGGTACTTCCCCACAATCAATGCAGAAGAGTACTGATGGTGGAAAAAACATCTGGCTACGCGAAGGCAGTGATGAAGGGCATTTGAACATTCATGCCAAGTCATTTGACCCCGAAACCCATAAGTTATTTGACGTCACATTTTTCTATTCTGACTTTCTACCAAATGGACGAACCGTGTTCACGACCCGCTATGATGCAAAAACGGCGCAGCTTTTTTCGGAAAGCTATTGGGTATTAAGTGATGTTACTGAACATGAAGACGGACGGGCGAGCCGACATTTTGACACGATTTCCAAACCAACAACCATCCATCAAGATATGCTCCTCCAAGACAGTCAACGTCAGAGTGACATCTCATTTTGGCAAATCCGCTCAAAGGTCAAAAGCGCAAAACAAGCGGGGTATGACACCGCCCCATTGGTCATTCGTTTTCATAAACTTCTCTCCCTCCCTCTCACACTTATGGCAATGACAATTATTGCCGCTTGTGCGGCGCTACATAACACACGTTCCGGCGGAGCCTTATACTTGCTAATTGCGGGC
>JAJRSG010000162.1 GCA_024278915.1 Alphaproteobacteria bacterium | reverse complement strand
TTCTGTCGAAAAATTTATTCAAGACCATGACCAAGTATTTATCGTTGAGCAAAACCGTGATGCACAACTCTTGAATTTACTACTTACCGAAACCAATGTTCGCCGAAAAAAGCTTATTCCTTTGCTTCACTACTCTGGTGAGCCCCTGGATTATAGCTTTGTCTACACCACCCTAAAAGAAAAACTCAAAGTGAGGAAATCAGCATGAGTTCCTTTGTTAAGCCCCTAATCCGCCGTAAAAATGAACCAACCAACAAACTTGGCCTTACTCGTGCCGACTATGATGGGGCAATGTCGACCCTCTGTGCGGGGTGCGGACATGACAGCGTTACTTCAAGCATGGCTCGCGCCTTTTTTGAACTATCTATTGAGCCACACCGAGCTGTCAAAGTTTCAGGTATTGGATGCTCATCGAAAACAACCGCATATTTTTTAAGAGAAGCCCATGGTAATAATACTGTGCATGGGCGCATGCCTTCTGTTGCAACAGGGGCGATTGCTGCCAATTCCGAGCTTACTTATATTGGGGTTTCAGGCGATGGAGACAGCTTATCTATTGGGCTTGGTCAATTTGTTCATGCCATGCGTCGAAATGTAAATATGCTCTATGTCCTTGAAAATAATGGTGTTTATGGATTAACTAAGGGCCAATTCTCTGCAGCGGCAGACATTGGTTCTACAGCAAAAAAAGGGGCGGTTAATAATTTACCGCCTATTGATCCTATCTCTCTTGCCCTATCTGTTGGTGCGACATTTGTCGCGCGTGGATTTTCTGGTGACCGAGAACAACTGGTACCTTTGATTAAAGCAGGACTAAAACATAAAGGTTTTGGCCTCATCGATATTATCTCACCCTGCGTGAGTTTTAATGATCATAAGGGCTCTACCAAGTCTTACGCCCATACATATGAATATTATAACCCTGCGGTTCATGCAGATTATGTTCCACCAAGTGAGTATATTCGCGCCGCCTATGATGCTGGTGACGCTATGGACATTGAACTTCATGATGGTGGGGCTATTACTTTACGTAAATTGGGAAATGGTTATGATCCAAGAGACAGGGCCGCAGCCATGGCCAAGGTTTTTGAAGCCGAAGCCAGTAATGAAATTTTGACAGGACTGTTGTATATTAATGAAGATCATGAAGACATGCACGCTATGACCCGCATGGAAGACCGTCCCTTGAATGCAATTCCATATGACGAACTTAATCCCGGATCAGAAATGCTAAAAACCATTCAAGCCGGCTTCAAATAACGCGGCGAGGGGTTCTCTCAATTATCGATATTTTTCTGTTGCATACAAGCTTGGAACTCTTTTAAATCACGGCCCTTTAAGGCCACAGCTTTTTGATCATTAAAAGCATAATTTGATACAATTAAATCTGGTAACAAACCAGTTGCATTCGATTGTACGCTATTATTCGCCGCCAGAATTGGTATTCTTTTAGATCGTAAACGGTCTACGAGCTGTTTTGTTAATGGTTCTCTTCCCGTCCAAGCAGCGAGCACATCAATCGGGATACCGCTCGCTTCATAAGCCTTTATATCACCCACCTTTGAAATTTTCACACTGATTGCCGTATTCAAAGCAAGTTTATGTAATCTTCTTGCTTGCGACTTAGAATACGAAATTAAAATCACTTGACCGAGCATATTTTCTGATTTTATCACATCCACAACTTTTGCCTCGTCCACTGATGACTTGAAATCTATTTCTAAATACATTTTACCCTTCGCCCACTTAAGAACCTCTATAAACTCACTTGGCCGATAAGCTGTAATTTTCCCTGTTGTTGTTTTTAGCAATAACTTTTGCGCCATCGGCCATGCAGTTGAAGAGATAGTACCACTTCCTGTCGCACCCCGATTCCATGTGCCGTCATGATATAAAATCAATTTGCCATCTCTTAATCTAGCAACATCAATTTCTGCGAAGAAGATGCCTTTTGCATACAGTGCCTGCAAACTTTCAAGAGCAATCTCAGGGTATCGGGAGCCTTTATGCGTACCACGGTGAGCAGCAATAAAGACACTCCTTGATGATTTACATGAAAAAGCCCTTAAAACGGCCATATAAGGCGTAATATTACCGCTATTCTCGTCGACCTTAGCGTCACTTGCCGTACCCGTGGATGCTTGGCACGACGAGAGAACGCTTAAAAATATGGCAAATAATGCATATTTACCCAAATTCATTAGATTTATTCTCATCATAGGAACTCTAAAAATATTTTCTTGCATGTAAGCGTTTGGTGATAATGGCTTTATCCTGACCATAAATCTAGTATAAGCCTGAGCAAG
>JAJRSG010000161.1 GCA_024278915.1 Alphaproteobacteria bacterium | reverse complement strand
TAACGCATCATGCATATAACCACGCCAACCAATTTCCTCGCCAAGAGCATACAAAAACAACAACCCGCCAATCAGGGTGCCTGCTAAATGCGGGTTCATACCGAAATCATTCGTATAGCCAATAACGCCAAAGACGACTGCAGGTAAAAGGCTAATGAACAAAGCCCCTAAAGGCCATGTACCGGTAAAACTCACTGTTTTATTTTGCCGCCCAAAGACCTTCCAAGACAAAACGGCTGCAAGCGCAGGCCCACTACCGATAAATACAACGGCCAACATCAACATCGTAATAATGTTTTTATCCTCTGGCACCAAGGCATCTAAATACCCAAGCCTGAAAATTGCCGATAGTCCGGTGGCCACAAGCGCATAGAACGCAAGGGCCACCCAATTTGTTTTCGTAGTCGTCATACCATTCTCCCTTTTGAAAATAATTATTTCAAAGTAATGGTTTGCGTCGCGCCATTTGCGGCAACTGTGAACTTGGCATCTTTCCACTTTGGTGGACCAAAACGAACAGGGGCATCATTTGAAAACCCATAAGGTTCGGACGGAATACCGAACATTCCGGTATCAAGTTCACTATCGCTATCTTCATCATGAAAGACTGTAATGGCATATTCACCTTCGGGGAGGTTATCATAACTAAAAGAAACATGGTCATCATCAACAGCAACCCGCTCGGCACGAACGACGCCGTCACCCAAGAAAGTATCTTCGGAATTAAACAAGGCGGCCATGATATAACCATCTTCTGATTTAATATTATTGATCGTTACCGTGACATGATGAGAGCCCTTAACCGCTTCATCAACATATGTGTGCGCAGGTGAGGTTGTTTCAGCCGCCACTGCATTTGCGGAATATGCAGTTACCAACATGGTTGTAAGTAGAATATTTTTAAAAGTCGTTTTCATTTTCATCTCCATAATTTGAAGTTCCTGATTGGAACAAGCAAACTATGGCAGAGAAAAATTGTAAGAAAACCGAGGATACGTGAAGCAGCAATTTGACTTCGCAAACGGTAAGCAGGAGCCATTGGCGAAACGTGAATAACGCAAAAATCCCCTTGCGTAGCGTGATTTTTTTGGCATTGTCATTCACGTAACGTGAAAACACTCGGAACCATAGGGGATAAAGAGCACAAATGCCGATTCAGCTTAAAAATTTATCTCCAATGTTAATCACTTGCTTTTTAGCAGGGTTAGTATTGGCAGTTCTGGCCCCATTCGGGACACACAGTTTTGCCCTACCCTACCGTTTATTATATTGGATCGGGCTTTGTCTCGCTGGCGGCATTGGAGCAGGGCTAGCTGACTTGATTGCCTACATTTTAAAACGAGAATTCGCCCCGTGGCCCCGCGCGTTATTACAATCCATTACGGCAACTATTCTGGTTACCAGTGTGATTTTGATCATGACTAAATACGCATATGGCATGTTGAATTTTATGCAAACCTTGAATGTTCTCATGTATGTCTGGGTCATATCAGCAACCATTTCTGCTGTTGGCGCATTAATGAATTCTAAAAAGAGCGATACGAAAAATTCCACTTCTCAGCGTGCCGCCTTATATGAGCGCTTGCCGCCACACCTACGTTCAAGTGAAATATACGCGCTTGCCGCCGAAGACCATTATGTCCGTATCATTACTTCCAAAGGGGACGAACTGGTCCTCATGCGCTTGTCAGATGCCATCAAGGAAACCACTCCCCTAATAGGCATTTCCCCCCACCGTTCTTACTGGGTCGCCGAAAAAGGTGTGAAAAAAGTCGGTAAATCTGACCTCACCCTACACACGGAACAAAACATTCCGATTAGCAGAAACGGCATGAAACTGGTACGGGAAGCAGGATGGGTTTAAAGGCATAATGATGAAATATATTTGGGGATTACTGATATGCGCTGTTGCTATACTCGCAGCTTGCTCGCCACAAAATCATAATGAGCCTGCTCATGTCATCAAAGCCGTTATCGAAACAAATTACGGCGATATAAACATTGAACTATACCCAGAGCCAGCGCCTATAAGCGTTGCCAATTTCGTCAACTATGCCCAAAACAGGCATTATAAAAATAGTAGTTTTTACCGTGTCACAAACAATAGCGTCATGGCAAGTGGGGCTTGTTGTACCAACTTTGTGCAAGGAGGAAGGCTCGGTATGGTAATGGAAAAAACGGTACCTGAAATCAAAAGAGCTGCTGCCAACAGCCCATACGCGCCCATTGCCCATGAAGACAATGCCATGACGGGGCTGCTAAACTCAAAAGGAGCGATTGGCCTTGCCCGCTTTGAAGCAGGAAGTGCTATCTCTGAGTTTTATATTTCACTAACAGACAACCCCAGTATGGACTATGGAAATAAGGGGCGCCCCGACGGACTAGGCTACGCTGTTTTTGGTCGTGTTGTTTCCGGCTTAAACATTCTTGCCAAACTTCAAGACCAAAAAATTAGCGAAAAACCTTCGATATTTACCGGCCAGATGCTCGTAGACCCGCTCATTATTCTTGACATTAAAATCACAAATTAAACAGGTTTGTTTTGCCCATAAACCAAGCAAGGTTTGTCATACATGCCGGGAATATTTGGAATTGTGCGTAAATATTGCGAACCTAGTTTTTCTGCCACTTTAATGCTTGCCTGATTTTCAGGAGCAATAACATGGACAACCTCGTCCCACCCCAGAACTTCGAATACATAATCAATACATGCTCGCCCTGCCTCGGTCGCATAACCCTTACCACAGAAGTCAGGATGTAGAGTCCAACCAACTTCGGGCTGCGGCCACCCTTCGGGAAACCAAGGCCCGATCCGCCCCGCCCATTTACCTGTTTCTTTTTCGATGACAGACATAAAGCTATAACCACGTATGGACATATGCCCGACAATCGTCGCCATGGAACGCCACGCTTGTTGGCGGTTCATCACATCGATACCGAGATATCGCACAGTATCAGGGT
>JAJRSG010000160.1 GCA_024278915.1 Alphaproteobacteria bacterium | reverse complement strand
GGGGTGGGTCAATCGGCGCATAGGGCCGCGCATGCATTTCCTCTAATATACGCGCCCGTAACGGATGCTCTTGTATCGGCTGATCGGACACGATGCCTCCCCCTTGTTGTTTTTTTCTTTAATATAGATATTTAATTCCATATGTGTACAAAATATTCATAACAATAAATTCTCGGGATACCCTATGATTTTTCGCTCTATCGCTTTTGGCCTTGGCCTGTTTTGTCTGTCGTCTTGTGGGCAACCAATTAACACGCATAATGATGTGACCGCTCCTGAAAGTAAGCCTGTGCAGATCGGGGAGCCAATTGAAATTGGGCGGTCATTTACTTTGGCCTCCAAGGTGATGCAGGCAGACCGGGAAATCAATATTTGGTTGCCACCACACTACCATGAGGGTGACCAAAAATATCCGGTTTTATATGTCATTGACGGGGGACTTGCTCAGGATTTTCACCATATTAGCGGGCTTTCCCAATTAGCGTCGATTAATGGTAATTATCAGGAACTAATTGTTGTTGGCATCAAAACAGAAAACCGCTTAAATGAGTTAGCGCATAAAGCATCGGATCCTCGTTATATTCAACCCGAACCAAAGGTTGGAAAATCCCATATATTCACTCAATTCATACAAGAAGAAGTGATCCCCTTTGTAGAAGAAAATTACCGTATCGATGATCGCCGCGCGGTGATCGGTGAAAGCCTAGCGGGTTTGTTCATCACAGAACTGTTTTTAAAGCACCCGGACATGTTTACGGATTACATCGCAATTAGTCCGAGCCTGTGGTGGGATGATAAAAACTTGGCTAAATCTGCGCCGTTATTCTTGGCAAAACATGATGATAAACCTCGGCATTTATATCTGACAATGGGAGATGAGGGGGGTACCATGCAAGGTGGCCTTGACTTGGTGTTGGCGGCCATTCATGCCAATCAGCCAAAAGGTCTGGAGTGGAAATATGTGGATCGTCGCCATAGTGAAACCCACGCGTCCATCTATCACGGGGCGGCACTGGACGCCCTTAAATTTTCCTTTGGATTGCCGTCACCCGATTTCGGGCCTAACCCTTGGTATCTGGTAGAGGGCGGGCAGCCTACAGATAATGAAAAATAACAAATTATTTTGGCGGTGGGGTCGCTGCGATACATCCTTCGATTTTTAACTTCCCGTTTTGCGCACCGCATAACATGTGACGCATGAGCAGTGGTTGCTTGGCGTGGTCGGAATGTGCCTGTTTCGGGTCGACAAAGCTTTTGAGAATTGGAATGATCGGGTCAGCAAATTCAACGCGCATATCCACAATGTCAAACCCGATGTCTTCCACCATTTGTTGGCGAACGCCCGGGGCGGATAATGCATTTCTGTCTCTGCGTTGATTGTCATGATTTAAATCATAGGCGCGCGTATACAGGTTTTCGTAAAAGGGAACCAGTTCATAGCTCAGAAAATCATTGAGTTCGGTAAAGGCAATGATGCGCGGGCGCGTGTCGTGCCGAACAGGTTTTTTCATTTTGGTGGTCGGCACCGATTTTAAATTACTGAGACTTAAAAGCGGGATTTGATTGGCGAGCATAAAAATTTCACTATTTGTGGTCACTTGGTCAATGGTCTCGGGGATCTCGTCGTTCATGGTATCATGCAAGACATCAAACAAAATTTTGCTACCGAGACTTTCTGTGACGAAGACAAAGGGGGCCGTCTTGCCTGTGCCTGTGCCTGTGTTTGTGCCCGTGGCTTGATGGCACGCTTTACTTTTGGTGACCACATGCCCTTGGGATTTAAAACTCACGCCTGCCGCATTTTGTGCTGCCGAGCAAATGGCTGTGTGGATGGCCTCACGAATTAACTCGCCGGCGGGGCCAAGATACATCACGGCATCACTAAACCCGTAATTGACGATGTCGTCTTTTAGTTGCCGGTTATATTTTTTGCGTAAGGAAGCCAGTTGGTTATTGGCACCAAAATAATCATCATACCCGACATGGGCAGATTGCAGGCTGTCCCAAAATGTGTCGTCCCAAAACACGCGGTAGACAACGAATTCCAGGTCGGGGGCCGCTTGCAGCACTTGTTTGTCCATACAGGCAAGTTTTCTTAGTTTTAGGGCAGACCCTTTTAAACCGGTTTCAAAAAATACGTCTTGGGATGTTTCGATAAATGTGTGGTCAACCTCGCCCTGACTTGTGTCGTGGTGCCCAAGGCGGCAACGATTATTGATCAGGCTTTGCGTCTTATCTTTGGCGTAGGCCCCTGCAATTCCGCGCAAAAAATTATTCCCAAGTTCAGGGTTCTCTGCATTTTCCGTCCAGCCAATGCCGTGGATATATACAATATTGACCCGTCTTAAATTTGGATTGCTGTCCCCGGCAACGGGGCTAGCCATGGCTTCAATCCCCTGAAAGGATCCTGTATTTTGCGCATTGACGGCAAGGTCATTTATCTGGTGAACTTTGGTAGAAATATTGGTGGCACAAGCGGATAAAAACCCGGATGCGAGTAACATTAACCCGATAAAAATGCGCCCCATAATTTACCCTTATATCTTTTGTAAACAAGGTATAGAACATGGGTAAAATGAAAGCAATTCGGAATAAGATGAGCAACAATGATGTAATCATAATCGGCGCAGGGGCCGCTGGCATGATGTGCGCGGCGGTTGCTGGTGCCAAAGGGCAAAAAGTTTTGCTTCTTGACCATGCCAAGGCCGTTGGCGAGAAGATCCGTATTTCAGGTGGCGGCAGGTGTAATTTTACCAATCTTTATTGCGGGCCTAATCATTTCATTTCGCAAAATCCGCATTTTAGCAAGTCGGCTTTGGCGGGATATGGGCCGCAAGATTTTATCTCTTTGGTGGAAAGCTATGACATCAAGTGGCACGAAAAAACATTAGGGCAATTGTTTTGCGATGACCGTTCTACGCAAATCGTCAATATGTTAAAAAGAGAATGTAAAAATAACGGGGTCAGCATAAAACTGGAAACGGAAATTTTTGATGTGCGGCAACAAGGCAATGATTTTTCGGTTAATACCAGCAAGGGTGAATTTACCGCCAATGCTTTAGTGGTGGCTTGTGGTGGCCCATCAATTCCTAAAATGGGCGCGAGTGCATATGGGTATAAAATTGCAGAAAGTTTTGGGTTGAAAATCATTGAGCCGTGCGCGGCTTTGGTGCCGCTTGTATTTACAGACGGATTGAAGGCAGAGCTAAAATCATTGTCGGGCATTAGTGTGCAAGCGCACGTCCATCACGGGAAAACCATGTTCGCAGAAGCTTTGCTCTTTACCCACCGTGGCCTTTCTGGCCCCAGTATTTTGCAAATATCTTCCTATTGGTCACCGGGGGATCGTATTCGGGTCAACCTCGCCCCTGAGCATGATGTGTTGCGCGAATTAAAAACAGCCAGAACGCAACACCCCAAACAAAGCCCCGCCGGTTTTTTGTCTGGTTTCTTGCCACAGAAATTAGCGCAATATTTAGCGAAGGACTGCCAATATAGCCGCTTGGCCGACATGCATGATCGTGCCGTGATGAATTTGGCAAATGCTGTCAATGATTGGCAATTAAAACCCGCCGGTAGCGAAGGGTTTAGAACCGCAGAAGTGACGCGGGGCGGGGTGGATACTAATGCCCTATCTTCCAAAACCATGGAATGTAAAACAGTCCCAAACTTGTATTTTATCGGGGAAGTCGTTGACGTGACAGGGCATCTTGGCGGCCATAATTTCCAATGGGCATGGGCCAGCGCCGTCGCCTGCGGGAACGCCCTTTAACTTTGTCAAAGGAAAGTTCATCATTGGTAAATTGTTGGTGGTTTGACATTTATCATGAGCAATTTATGCAAATACCACAAAACATGATAACCATCAGGCAGGTAAATCGCTATAAAAATGCCGAGGTTTAGCACTAGCCGAATGCAGTCAAATTGCAGCTTAAGTTAAGGTGTTAACGACATCTTAGATTTAAGTGGTTTTACGCTAACAATGCCTATAAAGGGTTCCAATTTGCGGGCATTTACACAGTCAATTTCTTCGAATCTCTTTTCATGACAAGGGTATAATGTCTTTTTCATAAAGACAGACATATTTACAATTCAACTCAAAACAAGTTTCCCAACCCTTGTAATAATTTTTGATTTTCAGTAATATACTAACCAATGAAAAATATTTTTTCTGGAATATACAGTATGAAACAGCTCAATAAAAAATACATCAAAATATTAATCAATATTTTGGCTTGCGTAGGAATGATATCTTTGGTGGTAATATTATGGAACGCAATAAAAAATGAAAATTTTGAACAAAAAAAACTTGAGGATCAAAGTGCTATTCACTCCCAATATGTTGGACAAGAAGACAGAGGAATAAAAGCTTTGTCTCAAGATGACATTGGGGGCTTATTGAAAGGAGCAGGCACTCCTTTTGGAGGCATGGCTAAGCCAGCTGAGTTAAATGGATATCCTGGACCTCGGCATGTTTTGGACGCATTTGAAGCTGGTGAATTCGACCTAACAAATGAACAGGAAAACCAAATTGAAATACTTTATAAAAAAATGAAATCTAAAGCGATTGCGCTTGGAGAACAGATAGTTGATATTGAGAAAAATATTGATGAAGCTTTTTCAAATGGAACCATAACAGAAAATTACTTATCTGAAGAAATTTCAAACAGTGCGGATTTATATGGGCAGTTAAGGTTTGTTCACCTTAAGTCACATCTAATTATGTTAGAAATTTTGAACAGAAAACAAGTAAAACAATATAATGAGTTAAGAGGGTATACTTCGGGCAATCTATGCAACAACATTCCAACTGGACATGATCCAAAGTTATGGAAATTGCATAATAATTGCCAATAAGGACGAATCTGCAGAAATTTGCGGACAATGCGCTCAGCGGGGCAGTATAAGCGCAAAATTCATAATAGATAAATAGCTATATTCGACATTAAAATTGCGAGGCATATTTAAGAAATATCGAGATTTAGCGCTCGCTGAACGGCGACAAATTGCGGCGCTTAAAACAAAGCTAGTTTCGGTTACTGTCACCGTAATTCGAATTAACTGTGGCCTATTGGCTAAAAATTGTTTAATGATCCTCGGTTAGTAAAAAAAGTATCACATGCCATTGAAATTGATACAGCAGGATTAAAGGTTGTAAAAGGTGCAGATGGCATATATCTAATACCTAGCAGTCAGTCCCTTGATTTAACTGATCGAATCTTATCTGTAACAAAGCCATAATGATGAAATATGAAGTATTAATTTGGAAGCATGATTTCGAAGATGAACCTGTTGTTATTTATTCAGAACTTGATGGAAAAAGGTTTGAAGTGAGAAAAGTTGAAGTTTTTAAAGATGGGAAATTCAACTGGAGTACTGGAGATTCAGGGACGGGAAATTGTCGATTGGGAGTTTATTCGATACCCCCATTGGAGGAAGTAAATTCAAATTCGAAATTTGAATCAAATGAAATTCCACAAGATGAATTTGAAGTCATTTGGGAAAAGGCTCTTAAGAAGAGTAAATAACAAATTACAAACAGTCGAGTTCGTTCGCACCAATAACGTGGCTCCTGCTCGCACCAACAAAGTGTCGCCGCTCCCGCGTCGGCATTCACTTCTACGCTATATTTAGTCCACTGAGTTACGGTGACAGTAATCAGAAACTATTCCTCATATGCCAACGGCTTTGTCAAGTAAACGAGGTCGGTTGAGTTTCGGCCTGTGTTCTTTTTCTAAGCGTACACGGATGCCGTTACAATATCCCACTGGTTTTATGCTTGATGTCTGAATTTTCGAAGTGAATGTCTTGAGACTAGGTGACGTCTGAGTTTGAATATATAGATGTTTTCATGCAAGCCTGATCGCATCAGGTGGAAAACAGGTGGTTAACTTGACGAAGCCAGCATTTAAAAAAAATCGAGATTTAACGCTCGCTGAACGGCGACAAATTGCGGCTTAAATCTATACCAAATCCTATCTCGCAAACGACTGACTTTCCTCTGGCAATGCCCGCCCTTTAATTCCAAGCAGACAAAAGACGAAAATTGTGTTATGATGTCCGTATAATCATAGGGGGCGAATGTGATGTATAGGTTTAAAACATATTTGAGTTTTCTTTTTTTTATCCTATTTGCAAGTATCTGCGCACCGACGATTGCCCACGCTGATGACGGCCCAGAAGACGCAATTTTAATCCTAGATGCTTCGGGTTCCATGTGGGGGCAAATCGAAGGGGAAAATAAAATTACCATTGCCCGTGGTGTCATTGGCCAATTACTGAAGGATTTACCTGCTGACCGCCGCCTCGGTTTAATGGCATATGGGCATAACCGAAAAGGCGATTGTTCGGACATCGAGGTGCTGGCTGAAGTTGGCGCCAGCCGCGAAGTGATACAAGCTGCCGTTAAAAATATAAACCCGAAAGGAAAAACGCCCATTTCGGCTTCGGTAAAACAGGCGGCCAACTTGCTTAAATATACGGAGAACAAAGCGACCGTCATTCTGATTTCTGACGGGATTGAAACTTGTAACCTTGATCCGTGCGCCCTTGGCAAACAACTTGAAAAAGACGGCATTGATTTTACGGCGCATGTGGTTGGATTTGATATCGTAGATAAAAAAACCGAAGAGCAGTTACAATGTTTGGCAAATTCTACAGGGGGGCGTTATTTGTCCGCCGCCAGCGCAGGGGATCTGTTGCTGGCTTTGGGGGAAACCGTTGGCAAAAAGCAAGCAAATAGTGCACCGGCGAAATTACATCTGGAGGCAACGGTGCTTGTGAACGGCCCTGTGATTGAAAGTGGTCTAAATTGGCGGGTGCAAAAAACGGGTGGCGGCTCATTTGTTTATGAGGGTATGGACAAAGGCGGGGTGACAAGCACATTTCCGCCCGGTGTTTATGATGTGTTTGTGACCAGACCAAGTGATGGACTCACAGGGGAGAGCCGATTGGTGGAATTACGGTCGGGGGCAAATATTACCGTGAGCATCGCCCTAAATCCAGAGTTTGAAGCCAGTGTAACTCCTGACCGGGAAGCCGTCGATTCAGGGAAGGAATTTAGTGTAAAATGGACGGGCCCCGACCGAAAATCTGATTTTATTACGGTAACACAACCAGATGCGTCTGCTCGCAGTTATACAAGCTATGCATATACTGCGAATGGAAACCCGCTTGTGCTGACAGCTCCAATTCGCGCCGGTGATTATGAAGTTCGGTATGTGTTGAGCCATCCTTATAAAGTTTTGGCGAGAACCCCCATTACGATCAATAAGAGCGGCGCAAGTGTAAAAGGGCCAGAAAAGGCGATTGGCGGCAGTGTCATTACCATTGAGTGGACGGGGCCATCTACGAAGAGCGATTATATTACCATTGTCGCAAAAGATTCTAATCCGCGTGAATACCTAAATTATTTTTATACCAAAGACGGTGTTTCTCCTCATGACATTCAAGTGCCAGTAGAGGCTGGACAGTACGAAATACGCTATGTGTTTGTTGGCAATGACAATGGCAGCAGTTATGGGCATCGGGTCATCGCTCGTCAGGAATTGACCGTAGAAAAAGCAGAAGCCAGCATAGACGGGCCTGAAACGGCTCGAACTGGTGACACATTAAGTATTGATTGGACAGGGCCAACCAGCAAGGGTGATTTTGTTACGGTGACAAAACAAGACGCCTCTCAGCGGAGCTATACGGATTATAAATATACGGCGAATGGTAGTCCTTCAAAACTTAGAATGCCATTGGAACCCGGAGATTATGAACTTCGGGTGGTGCAAAAAGGGGCTCGGGCTGGGTATAAGGTTGTGGCAAGTAAGCCAATTAAGATCACGCAAATGAAAGCCAGTCTAAGCGGGCCAAAAACAGCCGTTGTTGGCAGTGATGTTGAAATTGTTTGGGCAGGGCCATCACCACAATCAGGCGACTTTATTACCGTTACAAAACCAGATGCTACTGAGAGAACATATCTGGATTATGCCTATTCCAAAAATGGTAGTCCGGCAAAAATTTCCATGCCTGTGGAGCCGGGAGAATATGAACTGCGGTTTGTGCAAAACAATGCAAAAGTGATTGCCCGCCAACCCATCACGCTTACGGATATCTCTGTGACCTTAAACGCACCAAAGACAGCGAAAGCGGACACAGAAGTATCTATTGGTTTTGAAGCAAAAGCACAGAGAGGTGATTGGATTACGGTGGTGGCGCCAAATGCGCGGGATACAAAATACGGAGATTATTTTTATCCACGTAATGGTAGCCCACAAAACCTTGATATGCCGAAGGAACCGGGAATGTATGAGATCCGTTATGTGTTGAAAGGTAAGCGCGTTGTTGCTAGGCAAAGTATTGAAGTAACCAATTAGGGCAATATGGCTAAAATACTGATACTCGTTTCTAATATTGAATTTGATCCGACCGAAGCATGTGTTCCTTGGAAAGTACTGACAGAAGCGGGGCACGATGTTTGGTTTGCCAGCGAAGACGGCACGCCTGCCGCGTGTGACCGTTCCACGTTAACAGGAGAGGGCATTCCGAAGCATTTACAGGGCTTGGCAGCAAAACCTGCCAACCGCGAAGTGTATGCAGATATGGCGGCGAGTGAACGCTTCCAAAACCCACTCGCCTGGCAAGATGTCAAGCCTGACGAATTTGACGGACTTGTATTACCCGGTGGTCATGCGCCGGGGGTGAAACCATATGTCGAGTCTACACATGTTCATAATATTTGCCGTAACTTCTTTGATCGCAAAGCCCCTGTCTCCAGTGTCTGTCACGGGGTGCTGGCTTTGTCGCGCACGCAGCGTGAGGATGGTCGCTCTATTCTTTATGGCTATAAGGTTTCAGGGCTAAATAATTTTCAAGAAAAATTGGCCATTAAGATGACCAAGAAATCGATGGGAACTCACTACCAAACCTACCCTGAAACGGTTCAGGACGAGGTGAGTAAAGTTTTGGAGAACCCAAAGGATTTTATCGCTGGTCCTAAATTTCCTGCCTATGGCAGTGCCGAAAACCCTCATAAGGGATTTTATGTGGAAGATGGTCATTTGCTCTCCGCCCGTTGGCCCGGCGATTGCTATAAACTTGCCCACGCCTTTGCAAAAAAATTCTAGGGTTGCGTACTTTCAAATAAAGCGAGAATGTTTTGCGCTTGTTTAAGGTGGGGGATGTCCGTCATTTTTCCGTTCACCGCCACGACACCGGCGCTAGGGTCATCTGCGAAAGCTTTAATGACGGCCTGTGCATGTCTGACTTGGGCTTCGGTTGGTGTGAAACACTGATTGATGATTTCGACTTGGGCAGGATGGATTGCCAACATGCCCGTAAACCCTTCGGCAAAGGCTGCCTTGGCACGTTTGCGTAGCCCGTCTTTATCTCGAAAATTATCATATAATGTATCAATGGCTTGCACGCCGGCGGTCTTGGCCGCCAGTAAAGTTTGACTGCGTACCATTTGGTAAGTGAAAGAAAAATCTCCGTTTTTGTCTTTATTCGTGAGCGCGCCGACATCGGTGGCGAGGTCTTCTGCCCCCCATGTCATCCCCAAAAGCCGTGGTAAATAGGTGCGAGGATATAGGGATAAGCTCATGACGGCGCGGGCCGTTTCTGTGGCGACAGGTAGAATTTTTATTTTCCCTGCCGGGAGGCCGTGTTGCCGTTCAAGCTTTTCGATTTTTAAACCAAGTGTCTCAATGTCGACAGGGCCGTCTGGTTTTGGCAACATGATCCCTGCCGGATTTAGCGGGATGATGGTTTCGAGGTCATCTTCAAGATATGCCGTATCCAACGGGTTTATCCGCACCCATATTTGTGAATTGGTGTTGTTTGTTTTTAAAAAGTCTGCACACATGGCGCGCCCAACGTCTTTACGGGCTGGGAGTACTGAATCTTCCAGATCAATTAACAAAGCATCTGCCCCGCGCATTCCCGCCTTTGCCAGTTTCTTTTCGCTATCTGCTGGAACAAACAATAAGGACCGCAAAACTTTTGACATATGAACCTCCTAAAACCAGTGGCATTCTAGCCAGTGCAATCTATACAGACAAGGCAATGACAAAAAAGTACAGCGTTTATTTTGAAGATCAACTGGCGGAGCGACAAAGGCTCTATACGTCCCCGCGCGAGATCATCACAGCCTACACGCCTCAAGATGTGGCCCCCGCACTGGCACGGATGCAAAAATGCCAAGAAGACGGGTTTTATCTGGCGGGATATTTTGCTTATGAACTTGGCTATGTTCTGGAACCTGTCTTGGCGGGGCTTTTACCGCCTGATCCTGCCAAGCCGTTGCTGCAATTTGGGGTGTTCGAGGGGTTCGAGCGCAAAGCACTGATTTCTTCGGGGCGTGCGTTTATTGAAACGGCCAAGGCCAGTTGGTGTGTGCAAGACTATCAAACCCGCTTTGCCAAAATTATGGATTACATTCGTGCAGGCGATGTATATCAGATCAACCTTAGTTTCCCCGTGACAGGAAGTTACCATGGCGAGGTGGGGGCCCTGTATCAAAAGCTAAAATCCCGCCAACCTGTACGTTATGGAGGGGTGATTGATTTGGGCGACGAGGCGCATATTACTTTATCGCCTGAACTATTTTTTGAGACAGATAAAGATAAGGTTTTCATGCGCCCCATGAAGGGAACAATCAAAAGGGGTCGCACAAAAACAGAAGACGAAGCTCTGGCGCGTACCTTACAAGCAGATGAAAAAAATAGAGCAGAAAACCTGATGATTGTTGATTTGTTGCGTAATGATTTATCTCGCCTCAGCACGGTTGGGTCGGTCAAGGTCACGGATTTATTTTCGATCGAGACCTTTCCGACCTTACACACCATGACCTCAGGCGTGGAAGCAAGGCTAAAACCGGGAACGGATTTACCAGATATTTTACGGGCTTTATTTCCTTGTGGATCGATTACAGGCGCGCCGAAAATACGAGCACAGGAAATCATCGCAAAATTGGAAAGTCGGCGGCGGGGGGCTTATTGCGGAGCGCTTGGTTTTATGGATCCTTGTGGGGCCATGCGTTTTAATGTGGGTATTCGCACGTTGAGCTTAAAGGACGGGAAATTCACATATCCAGTGGGTAGCGGTGTGGTTGCTGATTCAAAAGGGATTGATGAATTTGAAGAATGCTTGTTGAAGGCCAAGTTTTTGCTGGATGATTACGGCCTGATCGAAACCATCGGTTATGACCAATTTACCGGCTTGATGCATGCTGATTTACATTGGCAGCGGTTAGCAAGGTCAGCCCAAGAACTGGGGTTTTCTTTTGATCTGGCGGCGGCAGAACGTGCTTTGCTGAACCATTGTGCCCCCCTTGTCGGTAGCCATAAAATTAGGGTGGTATTGGCGCGGGACGGGCATGTGGAAGTCACAAGCCAGCCGTTGGTCTTGCAAAATAAAATTTGGCAGATCAGCGTCAGCAAGCACGCTGTTCATAGTCAAAATCCGCTACTGGTGCATAAGACAACAGACCGTGCGTTTCTTCATGGTGAAATGCTAAGGCTAAAGCAAAGCACGGGATGTGATGAAGTCTTATTTTTTAATGAAAAGGGCGCGTTATGCGAAGGGAGCTTTACCAATGTTTTTGTCGTCAAAAACGGGCAAATGTTTACGCCGCCTATTTCTTGCGGTGTGTTGCCGGGGGTATTGCGGCATGTTTTACTGGCCAATGGAGACGTGACAGAAAAACGGCTTACCCACGAAGATTTGGTGGCGGCGGACGAAATATATATTGGTAATTCCGTAAGAGGACTCATGCGGGCGACATTGCTTTCAGATCAAAAACAATAAGAAACAAAAATACCTGCTCGTGGGGTGAACCACGGACAGGTATTCTTTATTTGACGTGATGGTTACTCGGCGGCGGCTAAATTACCCGCCCCGTATTTTTCATATAGCTTTTCTTTTCGCTTTGGATCGATGTTGACTTTGGTGATGTCGCCACCCGCCCAATCCATTACTTTTGGATCCATGACCTTATACCAAAGTGGCGGGATCGCGGCGAGGGCAAAGCAACCGCCATATCCCATCGGTAAATTTGGCAAGTCCGGAAAATCACGCAATACCTGATAGGGACGCTGGGGGAAAGCATGATGGTCTGAATGGCGTTGTAAATGCAACAAAGACATATTTGACCAAAGATGATTAGTGTTCCAGCTATGACGCGGTTCGCATTTTTCGTATTTTCCATTGGCCTTCTTTTGGCGCAATAATCCGTAATGCTCAACGTAATTTGCCTGTGTGAGCGCGTACCAACCAATCATGTGATGCGGGATAATAAACCAGAGAATATTTGGCCCGAAAATAACGGCTAGACATACGATAATGGCAAGGGTTACGGCGTAGACTTGCAAGACAGTATTATGGATGGACCAGAAGCCACGCCCTTGGGCGGCGAGTCTGCGTTTTTCGTGGCCGAGGCCGCGCTTAATTGTGCCCGGTAGTTCTCGTAACATAAAGCGGTAAATGCTTTCTCCCATGCGCGAGCTGGCAGGGTCCTCAGGGGTGGATACCCATACATGGTGACCACGATTGTGTTCAATATTAAAATGCCCATAGCCCATGAGTGTATTGCCGAGCTTGGCGAGGAATTGATCCCATTTATTATTTTTATGCCCTAGCTCATGTGTGTAGGCGAGCATGGCACCGCTACCAGAGCCGACACCGATGATTAAGGCAACTACGGCCCACCACGGTAAGTCTTGTGTACCGACAAACCAGACATAGGCAAAAAAGGTAATGAAGAAAATCGGGATGTGGATTTGCACATGAAAGCGGTAATAATTATCTTTCATCATCGCCGGGACGACTTCTTCGGGTGGGTTGTTTTTATCAATGCCCATGAATTTATCAATGATGGCTGTAAAGAAATAAATATAAAAGGCAGGAATGAGGGTTACAATCGGGTTGTGCCCAAAGGAAAAATATAACCAGAAAGGCAAGATATAAACGCCAACTCCGACAAAACTTAGCCACCAGAGATGACGTTTCTTATCGACATAAATTACTTCGCTACCGTCCTTGGCCGTGCCTGTATATGTGGTCATTATGCTGCCCCTTTTGAATTATTATTGAACTCTTCGAATGGTTGGCAAAGTCTTGCCATTGGTTCCAGTGCATCGAGAATAGTGCTGACTTTTTTAACAATATATGGCCCGTCGAGATCATATAGAACGCGCCGCCCTATTTTTTGGGAAGCACAAATTTGCGCTCTTTCCAGCGTGGCGAGGTGGCGGGAAATAACGGAGCGATCTTGGGATAGCCCTTGGGAAAGGGTGCTGATATCACACGCGCCAATGGTCACGAGTTTGCGGATAATTTCCACGCGCACAGGTTCACATAAAGCTTTAAAGAATTTTGTATCTAAAACTTCAAGAGCCGCTTGCGCCGCCGCTGTGTGTTCTGGGTCGTCTCTTAGATTGTCATTTTGCATAAGCGTATATGTGCACACAAATGCACGTATTGGCAAGACCTAGATTTGAAACGGCTTTATTCAGTTTTGTATAGAGCGGGTTATGAGCGCCAGCGCAGGGTCTTGGCTTTGACGGGGTTTACAAAATCCCGACCTTCTTTGCGGGACTTCGCCCACTCTTTTTTGAGCAAATAATACCACTTTGCCTGCTGATCGGCATCATCAATAAGCAAAAGACCCGGATCGTGTTTTAGGCATTCGGCTTGTAATTTAATGATGTCGCCATCTTGGTTCAAAAAGATAGATGCCCCTTTTTTGATTAAAGGTTTTAAGACCTTTACAATGGCAAAGTCAGTGAAAAATACTTGGGTAATTTCAGTGTTGTTTTCGTCGATTGGGGTCACAGCGGTAAAGGAAAGGAGACTTTTCTTGCCCACTCGAATGTCTTCGGTGCGAATACCGGGTAGACGAAAGGCAATTTCCGTGACCGGTTTGCCGCCTAATAATTTATAGCCGAGCGAGTTAGATGACGGGGCGTGTGAGGCCATTGCCCACCCCCTTGTCCTTGGTTCGAATTTCTTTGATTTTTCGTGCATAGACCCGCCCGTACGCCACCACCATTGCCGATGTAAAAACGAAACATGGGCAGGATCCATCAAGCCAATTACTGCGTGGTCAACGTGACAATTAAGTCGTAGGCGTTCGATGAAAACCGGCTTCTTGGCGGCCATGGGAAATTGCGGTGGATCGATTTTGGGTGTGCCTGCATATCGTTTGTCTTGGGCAATATAAACCCAGATCAAATTACCGTCTTCACGGACGGGATAGGCGCGAACCTTAATTTTGTCAGCGGGAGATGTTTGATCTGCGCACATGGACGGAATTTCTTTGCATTGTCCGTCCCCTAAACCAAACCGCCATCCGTGATAAGGACACTCGACCGTATCCCCGTGAATTTTCCCTGCGGACAAGGGAGCCGCGCGGTGAGGGCAAATATCGCGTAGAGCAAAAACATTCCCGTCTTGTTTGCGTCCTACCACAAGGGGATGGCCGGCGATGGTGACATGTTTCATGCCGCCTGGCTTTAATTCCGTCCCAATGGCGGCGAAATACCAGATGTCTTCTACGAATGTTGGTTTTTGCGCCATACCTGTTCTTAACCTAGCCCTTGTGCTTGTGCCAATACATTTTTCGGGCTTCGTCCTAGCTGTCGCAATGACTGGATGGTTTGGGATTTATCTCGCTTGCTGAATTTTTTACCGTCTGCGCCTGTTAGCAGTTGATGATGAAAATATAGAGGTGTTGGCCAACCCATGATTTCTTGAAGCAAGCGGTGGATATGGGTACTTTCCAAAAGATCAACGCCGCGAACGATATGGGAAATCCCTTGCAAAGCATCGTCATGGCAACAGGCAAGATGATAGGAAGTGCCAACATCTTTGCGGGCTAGGATTACATCGCCTAGCAAGTCCGGCCTTGCGGCGCATTCCGTGTCATTATCAATGAATGATAACCGATTATAGCGACGGCCCAGATAATCGTGACAGGCTGATAAAGATAGCCGCCATGCATAAGGTTGATTGGTTGCCAATAACAAGGCTTCTTCTTCGGCAGTTAAATGCGTGGCAGGCCCCTTGTAGGGGGCGCCTGCATAATGGGGAGCGCGAGCAATGTCTTCCATGATTTCTTTGCGGGTTTTGAAACATCGATACACTAGGTT
>JAJRSG010000159.1 GCA_024278915.1 Alphaproteobacteria bacterium | reverse complement strand
TACAGCGCTTCTAACATCTTTCAAACCTGCTTATGAAGGCCTAATCGCCGAAATGGAAACCCAGCAAGCCCACGCCACCACTGATGATGGCGCCTGGAAGCTGCCGGATGGAGCCGCCTATTATAAGTCCCGCCTAAAGCAAATGACCACAACTGATATGACCGCCTCCGAAATTCATGACCTTGGCCTTTCCGAAGTTGACCGCATACACGGTGAAATGCGGTCCATCATGAAGAAGGTCGGTTTCACAGGTACGTTGCAAGAGTTTTTTACCCACCTAAAAAATGATCCAGCGCAGTATTATGAAGACTCTGACAAAGGACGCGATGCGTATCTTGCACGTGCAGAAGAAATTATCGCGGTCATGAAAACACGTCTAGATGATGTATTTTTGGTTAAGCCCAAAGCCGACCTAGTCGTAAAAAAAGTTGAAGCATTCAGAGAAAAATCAGCAGGGAAAGCTTTCTATAACCGTCCAGCGCCTGACGGATCTCGTCCTGGCATGTATTATGCAAATTTGTATAAAATAACCGATATGCCAAAATATCAAATGGAAGCCCTAGCCTACCATGAAGGCATCCCAGGCCATCATATGCAGATCGCCATTCAACAAGAACTAGAAAACATTCCAAAGTTTCGTAAATTTAGTGGGATTACAGCCTATAGTGAAGGATGGGGATTATATTCAGAATACCTCCCGAAAGAGATGGGCTTTTACCAAGACCCTTATTCTGATTTTGGTCGCCTAGCTATGGAATTATGGCGTGCAGCTCGTCTTGTCGTCGACACTGGTATTCACGAGAAAAAATGGACACGCGAACAAGCGATTACCTACCTGACAACGAATACCCCTAACCCCGAAAATGACTGTGTTAAGGCCATTGAACGCTATATTGTCATGCCGGGACAAGCCACAGCTTATAAAATTGGTATGATTAAAATTCTAAGTTTACGTGAGGGTGCAAAAAAACGATTGGGAGATAAATTTGACATTCGTGAATATCATGATGTCATTATTTCCTCTGGCCCCGTTCCCTTAAATATCATGGAAGAACGAGTTGATGCTTGGGTAAACGGTAAAATATAGTAGAAACAACATTTTGTATCTGAGCAATAATTTGGGTTAAGTTACCGCACTAATTTTTACAGTAACTTAACCCAAAATATACCTTTGCAACTAAACACTTAACTCTCTTGCTGCAAATGTGCCATCCGAATATGCCTCAATTAACTGAGAGGCACTCCCCGTGCTTTGTACTAATTGCGACACAATATTTTTGTTTTTATGAGATAAGATCGTAGAAAAATCAGGTCTTATATATTTAAATTTTGCAAGAGTGTCAGTCTCAAATGATAGCGCATACAAAGCTAAAGATATTTCAGACAAAGCTGAGCGTCCACGGCTTGGCTTGTAAAAATAAGGCGTAGTACCAAGGAAGCTTTGTGTAAATGCGGGTCTCCCTGAATAAGCAAGCAACCAATTAGTCGTTAGATAATCATGATAATTATCAGTTAGCTTCGTTGGGTCGGATGGTTCTGATGGCTTTTCAAAACTAACTGTAAAACGATCCGCTGCCACCTGTATATATTGCTCCCAATATTTAGGGGGCTTCCGACCTGAAAAACGGTAGCAAAGACATGTTTCAGAAAGCAGATCAATATCGTCATCAAGCAAAGCGAGGTTTCCAATATTTTGCAAACCATCGAATACTACCTTTGGCAGGCTAATCGCCTTTTTGCCATAGTGCGTAAGATAGAAAATATAGTGAGTCATTTCATAAAACAACGGACGGTTAAACTTGACGAAGCATTGTGGGTTACTCATGAACTCCATCACCCGTTCTTCTAACCCCTTCCCATAGATTGCTCGTAAGTTAACGTCGTAGTTTCTATGACTTAGCATCGTCAGAATTTCCATCCTGCGTAAGTCTGATGTCTCGAATTGAAAGCACTTTTGTTTAAGGGTGAAATCGCAAAGCTCCTCAGCTATATGCCCCTCCATGCCCAGATCTTCCAAGCAAAGCGTAATCCCCAAAATAAACCGATAATATTGAGGAAAAAAATCACAAAACTTCTTTGCTCTCAAATAAAAACTTCGATAAGCAGCAAGACTATACTCATCTAGTTGATAATCACTAGTTTTCACTATCATCAGTAACTCACCATTCTCCTTTAGGAAAGGAAAGCTCAGTGAGTTGTGTCTCTTGCGAGCAAAAGACACAACTAAATTTTTGGGCGTATACTTACAAGTGCCGGACATTTTGTGCCTTATTGTACTTGAGTAACAACTTTTGCACCCTACACATCGCTCCATTCTATTATTGTGGGAACGCGGATAGAATTTACCCCTTTGTACATCAATTCTGTATCTGCAGATTGTTCCCTTGCCCGGCCAAATTGTTGAAAATCTCCTTGATAAAAGCTCTCAACAACAGAGTATTCTTGCCATTTTGATGTTTGCGAGGATGTTTCTGGAGTTACCATTATTTGTAGATTTATATCATTTGCCAATGATGTTGCAGAACATGTTCCGCATATTACGGCGCCAATTACTGTTGATTTGATTAAATTACTCATATTTTGCTCCTTTAGCTCTAGACCTACTACTTATAATTCATACTAATTTTAAAAGCAATGCTTAGTTGTATTTATTTTCAAGCACACTCTTAGCAAGTAACTCACAATGGATTAGCCGAGAATTTTTTAATGTAGAGTTTCAGTAATTTTTGAAACCAAAACAGGGTCATAAGGTCTATCAACAACAAATTGTATAATGTCATCTGAATTTTCAAAACCAAGATTTTGTAAATTCATGCGAGTTTTTTCTACCCACTTTTTATCCCCTGCCATAAGCGCACATGTATGAATAATGATATTGGAGGAAATAGAATACTGCGAAACTGCAGGAAGACAATTTTCCATTACTTTATCAGGTGGCAAAGTCAGCAAAGCATATACAGCATCAACAATAAGAACTGAACTATCGCGTTCGGAATGGATTAACTTCACAAGGTCAGACAGGTTTTTGGCATGTTCCCAGTCACCCAACCGAAAGCCATATATAACAGATGCAGTAACTAAAACTTGTGGATTTAATGAATAGTGAGTTTCAGAGATATTCAATGTGTCTTTCAACCTTTCCGAGCTATAGCCATCTTGTTCTGCATCAAAATAAATTTTAGCCATAACAGTTTCAACATCATCAATCCAACTATCACCAACAGTGTCCAGCAACTGCTTTGCCATTATAAAAGGGTTTTCAACAGTTTTGGGACGCCCTCCTCTATTTTGAGAAAGGTATAATACGGATAATGCACCAACACTTGCAATAGGCGGAACCTCCTCATCCATAGCTTTTTCAAGGCACTCTAACGGCTTTATATAATCTTCATCCGTATTAGTTACGAAAGAGTCATAGACCGCAATCAAACAATTATAATTAGTTCGCGCAGATTTAGCTCCCCATTTAAGTCTACCGGCATGACGTGGAATAATCCCGTTCATTTTCCCTAAATCATTTGCTGCCCGTACCGCAGTGTAAAAGAGGGCATTGTTTGTTTGTTCCTTTAAAGGACCTTCATCAATAACGGTTGAGTGAATAACTTCATCGCTTTTGCTCAGCGATGTTGTAATCGAAATATTTACATTTCTCTTTAGGTACAATGAGTCGATATGTACTTGGTAGAATGGCGTCAACTTTGACGAACATATTTTAGTTGGTTCAATGAGGTTTACACTCGTTTGTTGATCAAGTGCGGACACATAGCCATTATAAACAATGCTTCCAATCGGGTCTATATCTTGCTTTGTAACAACAGCTACATTTGGGATAATATAAGAACAAAGGGAAGAATATTTCATTTGAGGATGGGAAAGCCAATAAACCATCCCGCTCATCAAAAGTGTAGTGACTGGAATAAGAAGGCTGAAAAGGATAATTTTTTGACGATCAAAAAATTTAGTAGGTTTTGTTTTCAGCTGTTTTTTTGCGATTTCAATAAAGTAGCTTTTTTGCGGTAAACGCAATGTAAAATTTTTTGACGTTGAATTGAAAGCTTTTAGGTTTTTTCGTAGCCTGAACATTTCCACTCGGACAATACTATCCTGAGAACTTTCAAAATTATCAGATCTTCCAAATACGTCCAACGCGATACTATAGGCTTTTATTTCGCCTGTCAGTTTCTGCTCTTGTTTCTCCAATAAGTACTTTAATAAGTTATACTGCCGTTCAGATTTACCCAATACACCAGAGCTACGGACTTCAGACAGGATTTCATGTGTAGAGTACATTACAACTTCTCTAAATACAATTAAGTTGGCACAACCTATCCCAACACATTTCCCAACATAATAACCCATTGTATAACAGGTAAAGTAACAAATTGAAACATGTACGAACCTTGGCAATTGACTTTTTTTTTGGGAGTTTCAGCGTTCCAGTTGGAAAAGAATCTTTATTAGGTTCAGGGCATTTCCTACTGGCACATTAGCAGCTCATAACAAAATGGGCTTTGGGATAAATACTAAATAAATGGGAACCACAATGAGCAATCAAACAAGAGTTGGGCAACGTCAAAATACGGTCAATGAAATGATTTCTAATACCAGAAACATCTCAGACATCATAAATGATTTCACTAATTATGATATGAAACTCCAAGAATATGGAAAATATGTACCATCAGATGCCGAGCAGGATTTTTCTATCCTGACCAATAAACAAAATGCATTACTTGACCAACAACAAAACCTTTTAAACGAAGCACAAACTATGCAAATCGACAGTATCGAAGATGTTACGGCTTTGCTAAAGTTATGGTATTTGGAAGAGGTTAATCACATGTCAAGTAACCAGCTTTCAAAAAGCCAACTGCTTATTTTAAATGTATATAGCTATTTAGTGAATACTAAAACGTAAAATATAAACATCTCAATAAATATTTCATTGCGTATGGTATGAAGGTGTTCCTTGATACCATACGTTTTAACTTGCAATACTTACTTTCAACCACATCCTTTTAGTCAAATCCTCACCTATCATTTTCCATATACTACTACACTCAACGATTGTGAATGAATATTCACATACTATAGCCTTGACCAAGCGAACCATTTGCGGTAAATGAACATTCACTCACACACTGCTTGAGAGAATGTTATGAAGAACAAATTAGATATTAAGGCATCAATTGCAGCCCAGGGCGTAATTGCAGTTGACGGCACTACAAAAGCGAAAATTGAGCGTTCAGCTCTCACCTTATTTATGGAACGCGGTGTTGACGGTGTTTCAATCAAAGAACTAGCTGCACATGCCGGTATCTCGGATGGCGCTATGTATCGTTATTATCCTTCCAAATACAATTTGGCACACACACTTATGCTCGCGATCCATAACAAACTCACACAACTAGTAAGAGATATTGAAACCGAGGATCTGCAGTTTTCTGTAAAGATTAAAAACCTTGTATTGGAATACTGCGCCGCAGCAGATGATGACTGGCAATTATTCTCTTACCACCTGCTTCATTTACACCATTTCCCCGAATTATTTTCACCACTATCTGCGAAAAGCAAACCCTTAGACAGTCCCGTAACAGCTTGTGCTGACATTTTGGATAAAGCAATGACCGCAGGTGAAATTCCCAATGGAAACAAAGAACTCCTCGCATCAATGGCGCTTGGTGTCGTCATTCAAGCCGCTTCGGCAAAATCATATGGACGATTAAACGGTCCTTTATCCATTTACGCTCCAGAATTCGAGCGTGCCATTCTGGCAATCCTTGCTCAAAAATAACAGGAGGTAAATATGCGCTCGTTTATTTTTAACATTTTATTTTATTTTCTAACGGCAGTTTTTGCAATTGCATGTGTAATTCTATCGTTCTTTCCAACTCGCAAACCTATTATGCTAGGTCTCGCTGCCTATACAAAAACAATGATCTGGTTGATGAAAGTCGTTGCGGGCATTGATGTCCGTGTAAGCGGGCACGAACGCCTCCCAACCAAAGGGCCATATATCATCGCACCAAAGCACCAAAGCTATGGCGACGGTTTTGTCATGTTTTCCCAGTTCTTTGATTTATCCTTTGTTACCGGTGATCATCTCGAAAAATTCATGACGCTAAAACGAATCCTCCGCAAAGCAGGCGCTGTCGTCGTCGATAGCTGCGGCGGGTCAGATGCGCGTGATAGCCTACAAAAACGGGCAGCAATAGTTCAAAAGGAAGGACGTAAATTACTTATTTACCCAGAAGGTCACCTTTCTCGAATTGGCACTCACCACCGTTACCGCAAGGGGGTATATTTCATGTATGAAGATTTCGGATGCCCTGTCGTACCTGTCGCCACAAACCTTGGTCAACGCTGGAACCAAAATGACTGGACAAAGCATAGAGGTGTAGCCCATGTTGAATTTTTAGAGCCAATAGAGCCGGGACTTAATAAGGATGAATTCATGAAAGAACTCGAAACCCGAATTGAAACCCGTTCACTTGAGCTTTTGGATCTGGGAAACCTGGGAGCACTTAACCCTGAAGATATTGGCAAATTGTCCGAAAACAATGTAGCTCGCGAAAAAAGAATTGAACGAGAAGCTGAGGAGAACATCCAATGAGCGCAAAGCACGCAGCAACCCTCCTCACCAGCCGCCGTTTCCTGCCAATGTTGGGAGCGCAAATATTTGGTGCTTTCAATGATCAGTTTTTAAAACTTGCACTTATTACCCTTGTAACTTGGAAAGAGCTCACGATTGCAGGATTATCTCCAAATGTTCTAGCGCCTATTGCAGGAGCTGTGTTTACCGCTCCTTTCTTTTTGTTCTCTGCTATGGCGGGTCAAGTTGCCGACAAATATGACAAAGCACTCGTACTTTTACGTGTAAAGCAAGCTGAAATTTTCATTATGCTTCTCGCCGCATTTGGCCTCATTGCAAACATTCCCATTTTAATGCTCTTAACAATTGCGCTTATGGGTGCACAATCAGCCTTCTTTTCTCCAACACGAAACTCCGTTCTGCCACAATGGCTAAAAAAGGAAGAACTCGTAACCGGTAATGCCGTCATAAATGGCTTTGTGTCAATTTCTGTTTTACTCGGCATGGCCCTTGGCATTGTACTAATCACAACGGCAAATGGCCCAAAAATAGTGTCCCTTATCCTTGTCGCATTTGCGTTTTTTGGCTGGCTTTCTATCCGCCAAGCGCCGCCAGCACCATCACAAAGTCCTGAAATCAAAATAGATCCCTGGATATTCCCAACCATTATTCGCACATTAAAGTTTTCTTTCCACAAACCAGACGTTCTCAGACCAATGTTGGGAACAGCATGGTATTACTGGATCGTCGCCGCCATTCTTATTCTCATGCCAATTTATATAAAAGACGTGCTACATTATGAACCGCAAGTGTTCATGGTCGTCATGGTGTTATTTACTATTGGCGCGCTTGTCGGTGCCGTTACCTGTATGCTATTTGCTAAAAATAATCGCGCGATTTATATGAGCGCTTTTGGTGCACTTGGGCTAGCCGTAATAAATTTTGACCTATTTTTCATATGCCAAGACATTAATAACTTAGCTTTTAGCGGCTATATACCGAAGACAGAAAACGCAATTGCGGTTATGGGAAGTTTCGACAACTTTTTAGCAATGCCGAGCACCAAACACTTTATGATCTCCTTATTTCTAAGCGCCATAATGGCAAGCATGTTTGTAATCCCCCTAAATGCATTAGCACAACAACGAGCAGAACCAAAACACCGCGCCCGATTATTAGCAGCAGGCGCCCTACTATTAAACGCGGCAACAACCCTTTCTCAACTCATGGTGATGGGCATGGGTTTACTCTCCATTCCGCCCCACTTCACATTTGCCATACTAGGAGGAGTTACAGCTTTCATTATGATTTATGTATTTTACCGGGCCAACATTCTCAAGAAAGATGCCATATAAATGCGCGGGTATTTTGGAATAGGTGTTCAAGGAATATCGAAAGAAGCCAACCTTGGCGCTGTGATGCGTACTGCGCATGCATTCGGCGCCAGCTTTGTTTATACAGTTAATGCTGCTACTGAAGTTGCTGATACGAAGCAAGGCGTCAATCAAACAGATACCTCTCGCTCTTTATCCCATCTCCCCTTTTATCAATGGAAAAATATTGGCGCTATGCGCTTACCACTTGGATGCCCTCTTGTTGGGATTGAGTTATGCGAGGACTCCATTGAGATGCCAAGTTT
Organism: Alphaproteobacteria bacterium; assembly: GCA_024278915.1. GTDB lineage: Bacteria > Pseudomonadota > Alphaproteobacteria > Caulobacterales > Maricaulaceae > Robiginitomaculum_A. Next base: position 8,578 of record JAJRSG010000159.1, on the reverse strand, counting down.
TCGCCACCCGCTGTCCTGCGCCTATATTCTAGGGCCGGAACAAGGATCATTATCTCCTGACATGCAAGCCTTATGTAAACACATTGTCAAAATCCCAACCAAATTTTGCATCAATGTCAGCCTAGCTGCTGCTCTCACACTTTATGACAGAACTCTTTGTCATGGTGGTTATCCTCCTCGCCCCATGATGCCCGGTGGGCCCGATTTGCAAGCGATTGAAGATTGGCAAATACTAAAAAGGCGTAAGGGCTAAAGAGCAACTGCGGTTCCCCCTGTTCTTAACCTGGTTTTAACGCTATTTCTGTCTATTATCGGGCAAGTCATAAATTTGGAATGCATTATGAAAATTTCTCATGTTTTTTTCGGTCTAGGCATATTAGCTCTTACACCTAGTATCGCGAATGCGGCCACGGCAAAACTTGAAGGCGTATTTACGGATTGGTCTGTATATTCCAAAACAGATGGAAATGAACGTATTTGCTATGCCCTGTCCAAACCAAAATCAAAAACCCCAGCATCAGTTGATCATGGAAACATTTTTTTTATGGTTTCTAACTGGAAATCAGGAGCAGCCAAAGAGCAACCGAGCCTTTTAACTGGCTATACTCTCAAGGATACTATCCCTCCAACAGCACGGGTAGGTAGTTCAAAAATACCGATGTATTCAACCCAAAATGAAGCATTTATTGAAAGCTCATTAGATGAAAAAAAGCTTGTAAAAGCGATGCGTAAGGGGTCCACCATGCGCGTAGATGCGGTTTCGACCCGTGGCACGCAAACCAGTTATGAATTCTCGCTACGAGGAATCACAGCCGCTCTCGGAAAAGCAAAGTCAATCTGTCAGTGAATGAAGAAAACAACGAATTTGAAGTTGTTGGGAATATTGTTCTAGCGTTTAATATTTTTCTGTAGTGTTTGGTCTCGCCACCTATATTTATCTAAACTCCCACCATTACTTCAACAAATTACTTTGCTAAATCATTGCCTTAATACTAGGTAACATTATTGGATACTGTGGTGCGAAACTCAAAGCAACAAGAGTTGCAATAACTTTCATCATCACGGCTCTTTCTGTTGTACGAATAGGATGGTAGCAAACAAAGCTTCCACTTAAGGCAAGCTATATGCTAGAGGGAACGCATGAGTGCTGAACTATATAAAAATCCGGCTATATCACAAACTGCAAATGGGTTAATTCCTCTTGCTGGCCTTGGCCGCAAGGAACTCGCCCAAGCACTAACAGACTTTGGCATTGCGCCAAAACAAGTACGTATGCGGTCCAAACAAATTTTTCACTGGATTTATAATTACGGTGTCACGGACTGGGACGCGATGACAAATATTGCAAAAAATTTACGCGCGCGCCTGGCCCAAACCTTTTCACTCGAACGACCTGAAATTGTAGACAAACAGGTAAGTATAGACGGCACCAGAAAATACCTGATCCGTATGGCTCCTGGCATCGAAGTTGAAAGTGTTTTCATCCCTGCTGTCTCCAAAACTGGCGCGCTCTGTGTATCATCACAAGTTGGTTGCACATTGACTTGCAAATTTTGCCATACAGGTACCCAGCGCTTAGTTCGCAACCTCACAGCAGCTGAAATTGCCCTTCAAGTAATGGTGGCTCGAGATGACCTTGATGAATGGCCAAGTTCTTCTGGTGAAAGAAAAATGACAAATATTGTCTTCATGGGAATGGGAGAACCCTTATACAATATGGATGAAGTTACCAAAGCAATCGATATTATTTGCGATCGCGAAGGGCTAAGTTTTGGACGCCGTAGAATAACCTTGTCAACATCAGGCGTTGTACCAGAAATTGTAAAAGCTGGTGAAAAGACATCCGCCATGTTGGCAATTTCATTACATGCGGCCAACGATGAATTACGCTCCCAAATCATGCCGATCAATAAAAAATACCCCCTAAAAGATTTACTCGAGGCATGCCGTGCTTATCCGGGGCTATCCAACTCTCGGCGAATCACATTTGAATATGTGATGTTGAAAGACATGAATGACAGCCCTAAACATGCCAAGGAGTTAATTAACCTTCTACGCGGCATTCCCGCCAAGGTTAATCTAATTCCATTTAATCCATGGCCGGGCAGTCCATATGAATGCTCTGATTGGGAAACAATTGAAAGTTTTGCTGACCGCATTAACGCCGCTGGATACGCTTCCCCGATACGCACACCGCGGGGACGTGATATACTCGCGGCTTGTGGACAATTACGCTCCGAAAGTGAAAAAATTCGCGCAAGTCAAAAGCGTAAACAACAATTAGAAAATGTAGATAATACATAAGAAAGGCCTCCTATGCATCCCTCCCTACAAAGCCTTGCCAACGGATTTCCAGATTTAATCTTTTATCTTTTACTGGTCACGGCAATTTATATTGTCGGCTTAGTGGTTTATGTAAAGCTTACCCCACACAAAGAAATCGAATTAATTCAACAAGGAAATATGGCCGCAGCGGTGTCATTTAGCGGGCTCATTATTGGGCTGGCATTGCCATTAGCTGCCTGTTTGATTTTCAAAATTGGATTGATGGACGTATTGGTGTGGGGCACAGTAAGTGTTTTGCTACAATTATTCTTATTTCGCCTTACGGATATTATTTTTTCTGGCCTACCAAAACGCATCACAGATGATGAAGTTCCAGCAGCGACAGTCCTTGCGGCCTTTAAACTAGCAGGCTCAATCATTCTAGCCGTAGCTATCGCTGGATAATCGATGTTTAAAATTCCAGACTGGTTAATTTACGGCATATTATTAGCGATCATCTTCGCCAATAGTAGCACACAGTCAAACCATGAAGAGACCCCCTCACCTCCACCAGAATTGGGTCCAGCACTTCCCAATGTCGCTCCTTCGGACCCGAATGTAATTGTTGAAATTGACAAACCTACTTCTGGCGTAGGAACAGCTTTTGCCATCGACAACAACGGCACGTGGCTAACGGCGCGCCATGTCGTTGATTCTTGTGATCAAGTCGGACTTCGTATTCATGGATCCAAATTCACGAAAGTAAAAGTCAAAGAGATTTCCAAAACATCAGATATGGCCCTGCTAACTAGTAAATGGAAGCGCCCGCCACTAGCAAGAGATTTACGGAACCGTCGCCATATTGGCGAGCAAGGTTTCTTCCTTGGCTTTCCACAAGGACACCCCGGAGAAGCAGCAGGTAAACTACTAGGACGCAGACGAATGTTAGTGCGAGGTCGTTACCGCTCATCGGAGGCCATTCTTGCTTGGGTAGAAACGGGAAGATCAAAAGGGTTAGAAGGTTCATTAGGAGGCCTTTCAGGCGGCCCTGCATTTGATCAAGATGGCGAGGTTATTGGATTGGTCGCGGCTGAAAGTCCGCGTCGCGGGCGAATATATACGGTTGCGCCCCGCTCTCTTGCAGAACTACTGGACCCACTGGAAACCAAAACATCTACCGAAGCAATGGAGATGAACAATTATGGGCGCCGTGCGGATAGTTTCAGGAGGTCGAGACGCATTGCGCAAGTGGTATGCTTGGTCAATTAGTACAAATTTTTTGTCGACACACCAAATATCACCCCCTATAGTTGAATGATAAGGGGGATTCATCATGAAAAAAACACTACAAACAATACTATTGTCTTGCCTGATAGCAATCGGCTTGATCTCACAAGTGGCATTAGCACAAGAAAATTCGGAAACAACAGGCGAAGCAGAATTGACAGCTGAAGAACAAGCTTATGTCGATGAAGCAAATGCATTTTTAGAACAACTTACGCCTCAACACGGCGAAATCAAGCTTGCCTCTGCAGGCGTCACACTCAACTTACCTGATAGCTACTACTTTCTTGGGGCAGCAGATAGCCGCAAAGTGCTGGAAGATGCTTGGGGCAATCCGCCAGACACAAGCATTCTAGGCATGATTTTTGAAACGGATAGCCACGCATATTATAATGATTATGCAGTCGCCATCACATTTGAAAAGTCAGGATATGTTTCTGATGAAGACGCAAAAGAAATTGATTTTGCGGAGATGATGAAAGACATGAAAAAGGGCGAGAAAGCTTCGAATAAAGCACGCATCGAGCAAGGTTATGATCCCATGTATCTGCTTGGGTGGGCCGAAACGCCAGTATATGATAGCGCTAATAAACGCTTATACTGGGCAAAAAAATTAAAATTTGGCGAATCTGAATCCAACACACTCAATTACAATTTACGTTTCCTTGGAAGAAAAGGCGTCTTGGAATTCAACTATGTCGCGGATGAAACGGCTCTCGATACAATTAAAACAGCCATGCCTTCCATGATTGAAATGGCAAGTTTCAACCCTGGCCATAAATATTCCGATTTCAATGCGACAACAGACAAAATTGCCACATATGGTGTTGCTGGCTTAATTGGCGGTGGATTGCTCGCAAAAAAAGCCGGATTACTGGGAATTTTACTTTTATTTCTTAAAAAAGGTTGGATTCTAATTCTAGCCGCAGGTGCATTTGGTAAACGCTTTATTGGTGGTTTGTTTGGGAAAAAAGAGAACGATACAATCGGGTAATCTGTGTTAAGGCGAAGAAAGTTATGGCCATTTTTAGCTAGCTTAATTGCCCTTTCCTTATTGACTGACCAATGCGTGCCACCACAACACATACCGTGGCGCGCCTTGGACATGGACGCCCCTGTGGGGCTTGCAACCGGTACAAAAATAACGATGATTGCCTTAGCGCCATCGCAGGTATGTTTCAACAGATTAGCTTCTGCTGATCACTTAGTTTTTGAAGAGGCTGAACCTAAAAATGGCCCGGAAAAATGCGGGTGGAAATTGGCAGCGTCTTTACATTCCGTAGGAGACATCACATTTCGCCCTTCTAACATTACGACGCAATGCTCCGTAGCTCTGGCCAGCTACATTTGGCTAAATGATGTCGATAAATTAGCACAAAAATATCTTGGTAGTGGATTAAAATCCGTACACCATGCTGGTGCATATTCTTGTCGTCGCCAGCGCGGGAATGGATCTGGAACTTGGTCCGAACATGCATTTGCCAATGCATGGGATATAACTGGCTTTGAGCTTGAAAACGGGCAAGTAATTTCTGTTTTAAAAGATTGGGGTAAAAAAACACCGCGTAGAAAGTTTTTGCGAGCAACAAAAAAATCCGCTTGCCGTCTATTTCGGGTCGTTCTTTCCCCCGACTTCAATACAGCCCATAAAGATCATTTTCATCTAGACCAAGGCCCCAGTTTATCTTGTCACTAAAACAACATAGGTACCCTTTTAGGAGAAAAAATGCACATTATTGGATTAATAATTGCCTTAGCCAGCGCCATATTTTGGGTTAGCCGCGCGGCAAGTGGAGCAAAAGATATTATAGATGTGGCCAACACTGTTAAAAACACCCCGCGGAGGATGCGATTTAAAAAGAAGGCTTCTCTTCGCGGCATTGATCTCATTGACAACGCTATAGACGCTGCAACGGCTCTCATGGTGTCTGTAGCTCGCCTATCGGACTACAGCCAGTCTCACGATGGGCTCATAAGCCAAAAAACACAAAACAAGATCATCTCTCTCCTAGAAAAAAATATGGTAATTTCATTTGATGAAGCGGACGAGCTTCTCACGCAAATGCGGTGGAATATACAAGACATCATGCAAGCAGAAACAGCCTTAATGCCTATGGTCAATGTATTGGCTCAACAAGTAAAACAAGCCGATTTATTTGACCTATCAGTTATGCTAAGTGAGGTTGCTAAAGTCGATAGCAAAGCCAACCAGCACCAGTTAAACTTTATTGCGAAGTTTCGTGACCGATCAGGAATCAATTAATAATGCGCCCCATATTTACACTAATTTTTTGCACCTTCATTCTGTCAGCTTGCCATCAGAAAGAAGCATTATTGCTACCAGAACCCATAAGTAATAATGCCGTTGCCTACCATGTTCCAACACAAACAATTTATAGCTTTGCAGGCATTGGCGAAAACAAAGATTGGCAATCCGTCCATGCTAAATCTTATAAATGCACTTTAACAAACTATTCTTGTATCCTGATAAATCCATTACCAGACGGCATTGGACGCCTCGCGACTACTGCGCAAACTATTGGTAATCATATTTATATTTTTGGCGGCTATAGTGTTGGTAAGGACGGAAGCGAAATTTCAACACCTGAAGTTTGGGACTTTGATATATATACGCAAAGCTACACACGCGTAAAAGATATGCCAGTACCCGTAGATGATAGCGTCTCCTTTGTTTATCAAAATCGATATATTTATTTGGTGTCAGGCTGGCACAAGGATGACAATGTGGTCAACGTACAAATGTATGACAGCAAATTAGACGAGTGGTTTCCAGCAACGGATTGGCCGGGAGCCCCAGTTTTTGGCCATGCAGGTGGCAGCGTGAACAACACTGCCATCATTTGTGACGGCGTACATATTATTCCGCCAAAAGTACAAGGTGCACGCCGTTCCTTTGAAACAATTTCGGCCTGTTGGCGCGGTGATATTAATAAGAAGGACCCAACTCAAATTGCATGGCGAAAATTACCTCAACTTCCTGGAAAAGGAAATTATAGGATGGCAGCAGTCGGCTGGCAGGAAGAGAATATGATTATATTTGCTGGCGGTACAGACAATGCCTATAATTACAACGGGGTTGGCTATAACAAAGAACCAAGTAAACCTAGCCAACATGTCTGGGGATATGATGTCACAGCCGATGATTACATCTTATTTAACAACAAACCTAAGGCCACTATGGACCACCGTGCGCTCATTCACTTAGGCAACAATGAATTCACGACTTTTGGCGGTATGGGCCACGACCAAACAGTCCTCAATACCGTTGATAGCTTTAAGGTGAGCCGATCGCCCAAATAAACGGATGGACGATGACGGATTTTGACAACCCGGCTATTACATATGGATCATTTTTTAACCATTCGCGCACAACATCAATCGTATCGGCTTCGACAATCAATAAACTGCCAATCATCGTCTCTGCTTGTTCATCCATATATGGCCCTGCGCTCATCACTTTAACTAAAGATTTGCTCGCTAGAAACTTCAAATGCGCTTCTCGGTTTGCTTTGCGGATATCAAGTGCGTCGTCATGATCCTGAGTATAGATAATAAATTTCATGACCACTTAACTTTCCTGTGTCCTTGCCCGTCCCAACAGGCCCGCGATGGCATCAGCTACGCTAATATTTCCATCCAAAATATCTGCTACAGCAAAACAGATTGGCATCTCTACCCCTTCACGTTCAGCAAGCTTGCGTAAAGCCGGCGCTGTCGCAACACCTTCCGTAACAGCGCAACGCGCACCCATGATTGTCTCAAGGCTTTCTCCCTTCCCCAGCGCCAAGCCACAAGACATATTGCGAGATTGCTCACTTGAACATGTCAGGACTAAATCCCCCAACCCACATAGGCCAATCAGAGTTTCAGTCTTTGCGCCTAACGCTTCCCCCAATCGATTCATTTCAGCAAAACCGCGGGCAATTAATGCTGCATGAGCAGATTTACCCAGTCCCCTTCCCAAAACCATGCCACATGCAATCGCCAGTACGTTTTTTACTGCCCCTCCAATTTCAGCTCCAACAATATCCGTACTAAGGTATGGTCGAAATGCAGGTGAAGCAATGGCTTCTGAAAGACGTTCCCCTAACTCCTGATCTTCGACAGCCAAAGTAACTGCCGTGGGCAAGCCCTGCGCAACGTCGATTGCAAAGCTTGGTCCCGAGAGAACCGCAGGGATAGAATTTGGCAGTACATCCCTAAGAACATCCGCCATAAACTTTAAGCTATTATGCTCGATTCCCTTAGAGCATAGCACAATCGGCAAACCATCTTTTGCATGTGGAGCAAAACTTATCAAAGTCGGCCGCATAAATTGTGCTGGCGCAACTGCCAAAACAGCATCGACACCTTCAAGACTAGCAAAATCACTCGTTCCATGAATCAGCTTGGATAATGTCACACCAGGTAAATACATTGTATTTTCATGTAGGGTATTAATCGCGTCTGAGCATTCTTGCTCATATGCCCATAACACGACATCTCTCCCTGCAACGGCAAGAGTTTGTGCTAGTGCAGTTCCCCAAGCACCACCACCAATAACACCAACTTTTTGATACTTTATAATACTCATTATGATTTTGGCCCTTTCCGTCCTGACCCGCTTGCCGGATTACGGCTGGCACTTTCTTCATCTAAAGGCCAACGAGGCCTTGCTTTTGCATCCAACCCGTCTCGCTGCCCAGCCACTAAGCGTTCGGCACCTACCAAGGCAATCATCGCCGCATTATCAGTACAATATATAGAAGGTGGTGCAATTAAATCAAATCCTTGATCTTTACATAAACTTTCAAGCCCTTGTCGTATCGCGGCATTAGCAGCTACCCCGCCTGCTACAACGAACCGCATAGGTTTGCCCCGTCCATTACGTTTTTGAAACATCCCCATTGCCCGCAAACTACGATCACAAATAACATCGGTAACAGTTCGTTGAAAACTTGCTGCCAAATCTGCTTTATTTTGTAACGTGGCTTTGCCAAATACAGCATAGGCTCGAGCAGTGGCTGTT
>JAJRSG010000158.1 GCA_024278915.1 Alphaproteobacteria bacterium | reverse complement strand
TCAAAATTTGACACAGGTTTCTGTGAAGGCGTTACAAGCATCGTTTGAGAAGCTAAGTCAGGCAAATAAAAGAGGGGTGAATGATACGACCACTCGCCTTGCCGAGCATATTGATAAGTTGACGGCCCACCTGACAGAACTTATTGAACAAACGCGAATAGACGTTGCCCATGATCTGCAAATCGTTATGTCCGATCCCCGTGTGGAGACCTTAACTGCTGCTTTGACCAAAGCTAATCAACGCTTAAGTCGTGCCGAAGTGCAGCAGGCGAAAACGATTAATGAAATTAATGACCAAATTGCCCACTTGGCATCAGGCTTAGAGCAAGAAATCCAAGCCCGTCAACAGGCCGACGAAGATTTAGGTCAACGCTTGTCAGAGATCGAAACCCAGAGCACACAAGCCATTAAGTCCATTGGTGACAAAGTTGTCGAAGCAACTGAAAGCTTGCAAAAAAAAGCTGATGAAGCGCGGCGAGAAATCGGTGAAAAAGGGTTAAGCCTGCAACATGACTTTGAAGAACATAAAGCCGATATGGCCATGCGGATCGAGGCTATGGAAGATGATCAAAGAAATACGATCCCGTCTATAGAGCGCCGCTTGGTCACATTGACAACAAGATTAGAGGTTTTGGAAGCGACCAAGCTTTTGCAGGCGGCCGAGCAAAATGTGGCAGCCACGCGATCTGAAGAGGTTGCCCCGCCATATGCATTGCCTCCCCATATCAATGAGACGGTAGCGCCGGTGGCAGCGCAAGAAGAGCCCCATTTTGTCATGCCGACACTTGTGCATACGGATGCTTTTTCGCCAAGTGAAGCGATCATTAGCCAGTCGGTCACGCCACCGGAAAATCCATATGCCTTGAAAGAAACCCAAACTGTGCAAACGGGATATCAGGCCACATCTCCGCTCGCTGTTGCCAATGCGCAGTCTGACCCATTTACGCCTCAAGAATATCAACCACAAGAGTTTCAGCCCCAAGAATATCAAGCACAAGAGTTATCGGCTCAGGATTATCAACAGCCAGAATATCTGAGCACTGCGCCGACACTACCCAATGACCTTCAGACATTGGCGAATGTGGCTGGTAATATTGCGCCTGTAGAGCCACCTGTTGCTGGGTACCCATATGCACAAGGCGAGCCTGATCCCTATGGACAATACGCATCGCCGTATACACAGCCTGCTACGACAGAGATGGCACCGCCGCCATTCGCTGCTGATCTAGATATGGAATCTATGCAAAGTATGGTAGAAGCTCGTCCAGCCGCTGATACACCACCTGCAAAAACATCGCTGTTTGCGAAAATAGCTTCAATAAAAGGCGGAAACCAACGGGCTAAAACTGGTGTGAGCATGCCCGTTAAAACAACCGCTATGATGGTTGGAGTTGCTGTGATCGGTCTTTTCGCGGCGAAGACGGTTATGCCTAAGTTTATGGGAGGGGATGATCCTTCGCCATTGAAGGCAGATGTTTCGCATTCCCAAATGCAGGCACGGCCCGTACGGGAAGATCAGCGGCCAAGTCAAATCGGTAACGCGGAAACCCCTATCATACAAACTGTAGACGCGGTGGGTGATTATGCAAAAACAATGAAGGCTCCAGAGCTGGGTGAAGCACCAGACGGCGGGGCCAGTCAACAGAGATTAACCCTTGAAGCCGCGGCCGCCAAAGGGGAGGCGATTGCGCAATTTCAACTTGGTTTATCGCATTTGGAGGCAGGGCGTAATGGACAAGCTGTACGCCTCATTCGTTTGGCTGCAAATCAAAATCAAGCAGCGGCTCAATACCGTCTTGGCAAATTATACGAAGCAGGCGTAGGGGTGCCGACCAACCCACGCATGGCAGTCGAATACCTTGAGCAGGCAGCCCTTGGCGGCAACCGGATAGCTATGCATGATTTGGGTCATTACTATGCCACCGGGGTCGTGGGGCCTGCAGATATTGATTTGGCAGTTGATTGGTTTAAAAAAGCGGCCTTACGCGGGGTTCTCGACTCACAATTTAACCTTGGCGTTTTATACCAAGGCGGTTCCGGTGTTCCGAAAGATATTGTCGAATCCTATGTTTGGTATGCCGTTGCTGGTGCGCAAGGGGATAAGGTTGCTGCACAACGGGCACAATTGGTTGCCAATGACCTTAGCCAAGAACAGCTAGCGCAAGCACAAGAGCGGATAAAATCATTCACGCCGACGCCGATTAATGATGCTGCAAATGGTGTGTTTAGAGATTTACCTTGGGTGATGTCTGTGAAAACAGAGGCGCCGTCATCGGGACCCGATAATAACAGTGTGAAGCAAGCGCAAAGTTTATTACTCTCTTTGGGCTATGATGTGGGCGCGCCAGATGGTGCGATGGGGCCACGCACCCGCAATGCAGTCATTAGTTTCGAACGGGCAAATAGTCTTCCCGAAACAGGCCGTGTAAATGCCGCCTTGTTGGATCGGCTTTCTCTTGCGGCAGGTGTATAGAACTCTTTTCGCCCGCTACATATTTACTTATTAAATAAACCTAGGGGAGGTTTCATGGAAATTTTATACAAGAAACTTGAACAATTACCGGATATGGCAATTCAATTTGCCCCGAAGCTAGTTTTAGCTTTAGCAATATTTTTCGCCGGTAAATTCATCCTTGGTAAAGTGATGAAATATGTACATGCACTTGCCCTAAAAATTCCTAACATTGATAAAACATTGGCTGGGTTTTTTGAAAGTACGATTTCATTTGTCGGAATGGTGCTTATTTGTGTGGCGGCCTTAACCGCTCTGTCCATTGACCTCAGTTTTTTAGCAACAGTTATTACGGCTCTTGTGTTAGCCTTGGGATTTGCTTTGCAGGGAACATTGGGAGACTTAGCCTCGGGGATTCTTATTATTATTTTTCGCCCTTTTAATATCGGCGACGAAGTGGAGCTTAATGGGACCAAGGGCTTTGTCACACATTTGTCCCTGTTTTCAACCCGCATGCGGACAGGGGATAATGTAGAAATTATAGAGGCCAATGGAGATGTATTTGGCAATACAATCAAGAATTACTTTGCTTTGGGGAAACGCCGGCTCGATATGGATTTCGGCGTGAGTTATGAGGCAGATTTGGACAAATCAATTGCGGCGATTTTATCGGCGACAGACGGGGATGACCGAATATTCCAAAACCCGCTGCCGTGGGCAAAGGTGGTCAACCTAGGGGATAGCTCGGTGGATATTCAATTACGTCTTTGGTGTGACCCTAATGAGCACAGAAATATTGCGATGGACATTCCCCAAAGGGTGAAAATCGCTCTCGACAAAGCTGGAATTGAAATTCCTTACCCACATGCAGTCATTATTCAGAGGAAAGCATAATGGAAAATTTCATCAATGAATTACCAGCTATGTTTGATAAATATTCAAACCTTGCTCTTGAAAATATAATTATTTTCACACCCAAAATTATCGGTGCTTTATTTGTGATCTGGATTGGCGGCAATATTGCCGGGCGTGTACAAGCTCGTATTTTGAAATATACAGAAGAAAGCCCACGTCTCGATACGACCCTTGGCAATTTTCTTGCAAGCATAATTAAATACGCAATTTTATTTGTTGCCTTCCTGATGGCTGCAAGTTTGGTGGGTATTAAAATTGCGGCAATTTTTACCATCTTCGCTGCCATGACTTTGGCCATTGGTTTGGCTTTGCAAGGAACCATGGGAAATGTTGCGGCAGGTATTTTACTGATCGTATTTCGCCCTTACCGAATTGGTGATTATATTGAAGCTGACGGGGACGAAGGTTTTGTTGATGACATTAATGTGTTTACGACCACGCTTCGGACGATGGACAATGTGAAGTTGATCCTGTCAAATGGTGGTGCATGGCGCTCAACGATCAAAAATTATTCATCCCTTGGTGTCCGTCGCGTGGATGTGGATTTTGGCATTGATTATGATGATGACATGGATAAAGCCATTCGAATTATTAAAGAAACGGCAGCAAAGCACCAACATGTTTTAACAGATCCAGCCGCTCCTTGGGCAAAGGTAAAAGCTTTGGGAGAAAGCTCTGTAGATATTCAAATGCGGGTTTGGTGCAAACCAGAATATTATTGGGATGTACGGTTCGATTTGCTAAAGTCTGTTAAAGAAGCTTTTGACAAAGGTGGTATTTCTATTCCGTATCCACATGGTGTTGAAATTATGAAGTAGGAGAGGGTTGTGCCCCACGTAAAATTGGCTGAAACTCAGGCGGAGATCATGGCTGTGAAGTCTTTGTTTTTAGAATACTTGGACGTATTGAACACAGAATTTAACAATCAGGTTGGCTGCGCGAGCGGCCAAGAAGATTTAGATGATTTTCCGACCGCCTATGTGGCTTTATTTGTGGCCTTTTTGGAAGGCGAACCTGTGGCGGCTTGCGGGTTAAAGCAGAGTAATTCATCTGACGGTGAGTTAAGTAAATTATATTGCAAGCCGCAAGGCAGGCGACATGGCTTCGGGCGGGCGCTTACCCAAAGCGTAATGGATCATGCAAGAAGCCTTGGGTATCAGCGTTTGGTATTATCAACTGAACCCGTCATGGCACAAGCGATTAACCTCTACCAAGATATGGGTTTCGTTTCTATTCCCAAATATGATGCCGGACAATCAGCTTGCTCTCGTTTTATGGGGATCATTCTTTAATCAACGCTAGAAATTTGCACGGCCTTGCCTAATATGAAAACGAATCGAGGTTAAGACTATGAATGAAGACAAATTAAAGCGGTTATGGGACTTGGCGCCAATGTTTGTAGAAGGCACGCCGCATGCAAAATTCCTTGGCTTTAAATTTGTCGCGATTGATATTGGCCGGGCGACCTTAAGTTTGCCATATGATGAAAGGCTTATCGGTAATGCGCAAACCAAGGTCTTACATGGCGGCGTATTAACGGCCTTATTGGATCAGGCTTCCGGTCTGGCTGCTGTATCTTCGTTTGACAATACCATGCCTGTGGCCACGCTTGATCTCCGGATTGATTATATGCGTGCTGCAACGCCAGGTAAGACGATTATTGCTGAAGCACATGCCTATAAAACCACGACACATATTGCCTTTGTACGCGCGGTGGCACACGAAGGGGATGTTGATGATCCGGTGGCGAGTTCGCAAGCCAGTTTCATGACGACCTCCAGTGGCCGTAAAACTTTTGGAACACCGCTTGAGCGAACCAAGGCGATCAAAGATTTGCCGCCAGCAACCGATTCAAAGGGAGGCAGGTCATGAGCGATCAAACCTCAAGAGACGATAAAGTCAAACGGGCCTTGGCCAATATTCCTTACGCCGCAGAGCTGGGGATTCAGCCGATATTGATGGGACAAGAACTGACTTTGGTATTACCGTATAGTCCAGGCATTATTGGCAACCCCATGCTCAAAGCTTTGCATGGTGGTGCGGTTGGTGCATTTTTGGAAACCTGCGCAATCGTACAATTAGGTATTGCTGGTGAGGGGGAAGAACTAGCTCTTCCTAAACCGATCGGGATTAATATTGATTATCTGCGACGAGGACGCCCCCAAGACACCTATGCACGAGCGGTGATTGGTAGATCAGGCTCACGGGTTGCCAATGTTCGGGTGAAAGCGTGGCAAGATAGTTTGCAAACACCGATTAGTATTTTGCACGGTAATTTTTTGATTGCCAAAGCAACATCTAAAAAATGAGCTCAGTGACAGCTCTTACCCGTAAGGGCGTGTTATTTGGTGCTGTCCCGATTATGGTCGCCGCGAGCCTTGCGCCGCTTGTCAGTCTTGTCGATATTTGGGTGGTGGGGAATTTCATTGGTAAAACTGCCTTGGCGGCTATTGGTCTTGGTACCGTTATATACGGATTGTTTTACTGGGGCTTTGGTTTTTTACGGATGAGCACAAGCGGGTTATCTGCCCAAGCAGACGGTGCGCAGGATCAGCGCGCTGTGCAAGCGCACTTATTTCGTGCTGTCCCAATGGGAATTTGTATCGGCCTGATTATTGTTGCTTTGCAAGGTCTGATCGTTGGTGCCTTATTTGTCTTCTTCCCTGCTGAAGCTGATGTCACACAAGGAGCACATACATATTTGCACGCAAGGCTTTGGGGCTTGCCGGCAACACTGGCTTCTTTGGCGTTGATGGGCTGGTTTATTGGTTTGGCTCGACCAAAGCGGGCGCTTTATATGCAGATTGTTCTCAATCTAGTTAACGCGCCGTTGTCGATCTTGCTGGTCGCCAAATTTGATCTTGGGGTGTACGGCGTTGGCGCCGCCTCTGCCGCTGCTGAATGGTGTGGGTTATTTGCTGGCCTCATCCTGGCATCTCGCGAAATTAGTGTACGCGGTGGTTTTGACCGTAGCGTTGCAGAATTAAAATCTCTCTTACATCTTCCTGCTCTTAGAAAACTAGCTTCTGCAAATGGCAATATTTTTATTCGTACCATGGCGCTTAATTTTGGATTTTTGTTTTTCGCCAGTGCCGCAACCAAACAAGGTACGCTGTTTTTGGCGGGGTTCACTGTGCTCATGCAATTTATCACGATGACGGCTTTGGTTCTTGATAGTTTTGCCAATGTGGCTGAAGCTCATGTGGGGGCTGCTTATGGCGCAAAGGATGTCTCCCGCTTTGACAGGGCTGTACGATTAACGGCTGAAAGTGCTGTATTTTTCGCCGTTTTGTGTGCGCTAATCATTTATTTTTTCGGGCCATTTGCCATTGATACTTTAACGCCCGATCTTGATGTTCGTGAAAGTGCGCGAGCTTATTTACCATTTTGTGCGGTGGTGCCTTTAGTGGGGGTAGCGGCATGGCAATTGGACGGTATTTTTATTGGTGTGACCCGCACGGCCGCAATGCGCAATGCGGGCGTAGTGGCTGTGATCTTGTATTTAGTCGTGCATTATAGTTTGGCTTCAAGGTTGGGTGGTACTGGTGTGTGGGGGGCCTTTTTATTTTACTATGTTGCCCGCGCTGTAACGATGTTGCCTGCTTGGCGAAACATTAGACGTGACTTGCAGGTTTAGCTCTCCCAACGGCTTCTGCAATATTTTTAAACCCGTCTGCATTTAGGCGCTGGCTGAGGTCTTCACATATTTGCGCCGCTAAAGACGGGCCTTCAAACACCAAGGCGGAATATAGTTGAACGGCACTTGCGCCAGCTTTAATCTTCGCATAGGCATCCCCGCCACTGGCAATCCCACCAACGCCAATGAGAGGGATACGCCCTTCTGAGGCTGTGTGAAATTCTTTCAAGATGCGGGTGGAAATTTTAAATAACGGCGCTCCAGATAGTCCGCCTGTTTCGGATTTATGGGCGCTACGAAGGCTTTCTGGCCGTTCTAATGTTGTATTCGAGATAATCAGGGCGCTGATCCCATATGTACGCGCATGTTCGGTGATGCGCTCAATTTGTGCAAAATCCAGATCAGGCGCAACTTTTAAGAAAATTGGCGGCGAGGCACCTTCACCAGCCAGTTTGGCGCGGGTTTCCATAATGCGCCCCAGTAAGTCATCAAGAGCGTCGCCTGTTTGTAAATCCCGCAAGCCCGGTGTGTTGGGAGACGAAATATTGATGGTGAAATAATCTGCTAACCCCCAAAGCTGTGTGAGGCCGATGGTGTAATCGGCGGCCATATCTGTGCTGTCTTTATTGGCTCCTAAGTTGGCACCAACAATTCC
>JAJRSG010000157.1 GCA_024278915.1 Alphaproteobacteria bacterium | reverse complement strand
TTAGCTTCAGGCCTTTCTGGAGGAGAAATGGTCATTACATCTCCGATACGCGGTGTGGCCGATGGTATGCCGATAGAAATTGCCACCCCTTCCACCCCAGATACTGAGCTTTAGGAGATATGGATGCGAAATATTATTGCCTGGTGGGCAGAAAACAAAGTTGCAGCCAATCTACTAATGATCGGCATTTTGCTCGGCGGTCTTATCAGCTTCATCATGATGGAGCGGGAAATGGAACCCTATGTGGAATTTCCAGGGGCGCAAGTTAGTGTCACATGGCTCGGCGCTTCCCCCCAAGATATTGAAGAACAAATTGTCGTCAGGCTTGAAGAAGCCGTCAGTAATATTGAAGGCATTGATAGACTTTGGGCAAGGGCTGACGAAAGTCAGGCTAACCTTTGGGTCATCGGTAAAAATGGAGTGGACAGCGATGCCTTTATGCAAGACATCACCCGCGAAATTAACTCCATTAGTACATTTCCAGCAGCAGCCGAACCAGCACGTGTTTCTCAATTTAGAAGTCAAAATGAGATTATGCGCATTGCGGTTTCCGGTAATGTTAGCGAAAAACTCCTCAAACGCACGGCTGAAAAAGTTCGAAGAGAAATTGCCCTCCTTCCTTATGTACCTTCTGTTGAGTTATTTGGCACGCGGGGCGAAGAGGTTTCTATTGAGGTCTCCGAAATCAGTCTCAAACGTTATGGTTTAACCCTGCAAAATGTCGCTGATGCGGTCCGAGCAACGTCTTTGAATGTATCTTCTGGCACCGTGCGAACGGGTCTAGGTAATGTGCAACTTCGCACCCGTAACTTAGCAGACGATGTTAGCGACTTTGAAAATATCATTGTGCGACAGCTTCCAGGCGGAGCGTCCATTAAAGTTAAAGATGTCGCTACCGTTATTGATGGTTTTGAACAAGTAAATTTATTAGCAACCGTAAACGGTGAACGTACCGTACTTGTCCAAATCATGAGTGGGCCACATATGGATGTTGTCAAAATGGCCAAGGCTGTACGCGGCTATATAGAAAAAGCTGCCGATACCCTCCCGCCTGGCGTCAGCATGAATTTGTGGGATGATGCTTCCGTGGTTTATTCTGGACGTATCAATACCATTACTGCCAACTTCTTATCAGGCTTAGTATTAGTGTTTATTACGCTATTTTTATTCCTTCGCCCGAAAATTGCCTTTTGGGTATCTGTCGGAATTGCCACCGCATTTGCGGGCGGCCTCGCGCTTCTTCCCTCTCTGGGCGTTTCCTTTAACATGATTTCTACTTTTGCTTTCTTACTGGTAATAGGTGTGATTGTTGACGATGCAATCATCGTTGGCGAAGCTATTCACGCAAGAACAGAAGAAGGGGAAACAGGTATTACTGCCGCCATTAACGGCACCAATATGGTCACAAAACCAGTAATCTTTGCCGTACTTACGACAATGATTTTCTTTGCACCGTGGATGTTCCTATCTGGCGGTACCAGTGAGTTTACACGCGCAATTTCTCTAGTGGTTATTCTGGCCTTGTTATTCTCTCTTATCGAGAGCTTGCTCATTTTACCTGCGCATTTATCTCACTTAAAACCCGTTGACCCTAAAAATCCGATCACACGTTTTCAAACCAAAATCGCCAATAGCCTCGTTTGGGTCGCACAATATGTTTATCGGCCTGCCATGCGGTTTTGTCTCCGTAGACGCTACCTAACAACGACTATGTTTATTTCCGCCATGATCTTGTCTGTTGGCCTTCTATCCAACGGCATTGTCAAAACAAGTTTCATGCCGGAAAGCGAGTCAGATCAAATAAATATCACTGTCGATTTGCCAGAAGGCACGCCATATACGCGTACCTTGCAAGTGCTTAAACAAATTCAAATTGCAGAAGAAAACTTAGTGAAAGAAATTAATGAAAACACCGAAGGCAAAGGCGAATTAATTGAGAACTGGTACACCCGTTCCCGAGACAACCAAGTGCTGGCTCTGGTTAAATTGGTCCCCCCTGAGACCCGTAGCTTAACTGCCAAAGAAACAGCCGACCGTTTACGTAAGCTCATCGGTGAAGTACCAGATGCTGAATCCATTTCCGTTGATTATAAGGATAATAATAATAACGGCGCCCCGATTGAATATGTCCTGAATTCAAACAATCTTGAATCTTTAACCGCCGCAGCGCATGACTTGATGCAACAACTTCGTTCCTATGAAGGCGTATACAATGTTGTCAATGACACACAAAGTAGCGTCGAAGAGGTACAGTTTGATTTGAAAGATGGCGCTCAGTCCCTTGGCGTAACCTCTGCCGATATCGCCAGACAAGTACGACAAGGTTTCTTTGGTGAAGAAGTCCAACGCTTACCACGAGACGGTGAAGATGTGCGGGTATTTGTTCGTTATCCACTTGTAGACAGGCAGTCCCTCGACTTCCTTGGTAAAATTCGTATCCGTACCAGTGACGGGCGGGAACTTCCCTTGAATTCCATCGCTGACCTGAGGTTTGAAGACGGCGTCTCAACGATTTTACGCAGAGAGCGCCAACGGGCCATCATCATCAGTGCTGAAGTAACGCCTGAGAGAATCAACGAAATCAGAGATGCTCTCAAAGATGGTTTCTTCGATGAATTTGATGCGCGGCACCCAGACGTAAAGCGCGGTAATATCGGGCGTGCCCAAGGTGAAGCCGAGTTCATGAAAGAAATTGGCGTTCTCCTACTCATTGCCATCGGAGTCGCATACTTCTTAATCGCCATTGCTTTTAGGTCTTATGCGGAACCTTTGCTCATCTTACTCGCGGCAATCCCATTTTGCTTCACTGGCGCAATGATAGGTCATTTATTAATGGGGATTCCCTTGTCTCTCATGTCATATCTGGGCATCAGTGCGGCGGCAGGGGTTGCGGTCAATGATAATCTGGTCTTACTGGATTATGTCCATAAACTTCGTGCACCAAAATCAGAAGGCGGCTTGGAAATGGACGGTGCCGAAGCCCTCTTGGAAGCAGGAACAAGACGTTTCCGTCCGATCTTACTGACGTCACTCACAACATTTGTCGGCCTTGTGCCATTAATGCTAGAGCGCTCTATACAGGCACAATGGCTGGTACCGATCGGTGTCGCTCTTGCCTTTGGTGTTTTATTCGCTCTATTGGTGACATTGTTCTTTGTGCCCGCGCTCTATGGTATCGGTGCCGATATCAAACGCACCTGTATCCGGATTTTCTTACGTAAACCACAAGCAGGGTTTACGGATTTGCTCAACAAAAACCTACAAAATGCGGAATAAACAGCCTTTATATTAGAAAAAGCGAATATAAGTGTTTTTTAATGTAAAAAAGGGTTGCAATAAGAGATGCCTGTATTAGATATACAAGCATCTCTTATGAGATTTATAGACCGTCTGCTTCGCGCCCCGTTGCAGGCGGTTTTTTTATGTGTGGCATTAATATATAATCCCAAACCCGCGCCCACCATTTTCATACAAGAAGTTACATCGTCTGTATTGACATTTTTGCCCAATTTTATTGACAATATCGGCCAAATGTCAGAAAAAGGCCGTAAATGAAAACAGTTTCGGCTATATACCTTCATCACATTTACGATGCTTGCCTTGAACACGGGGCCTTAAGCCATGAGTTGTTAAATTTTATACCCGGTGGCAAAAAAGCCCTGATGAAAACAAAAGCCAGATTTTCTACGCAATGCGTTTTTGACATTTTATCCCACTCGGAGAAGCAAACAAAAAAACCTGAAATCGGCCTTCTTACCGGTCAATCACTCCGCCCTTCATCTTTAGGGGATTTAGGGCATGCCATTATGGCATGTCACTCTTTACGCCAAGTCATCCTCATTAACCGTCGCTACCAACCCCTTACCCAGCAAGTCGGTCGTTCAAACCTTAAAATCATGGAAGGCAAAGCATGGTTATCATGGGAATGCGGACTTTCCGATCCAGAATACTACCGCAACATAACCGACACCGTCATGGCAAACCACGTTCAATTCGCCCGCTGGTTATCATGGGTTCACAATAAAGAAGTTCATGGCGTATATTTTCGCCACGCACGCCCTGCATATGCAGACCTTTACACAAAAATTTTTGAATGCCCTATCCATTTCGGTCAAGCTCAGGATGCTATGGTGTTTGATGTTGAAGCCATTGACCTCCCCTTGCCACAACCAAACCCTAAAATGTTACGAGAAGTTTGCCTTCGGCTTGACACGGCCCTACTTGATCTCAAAGAACCGAGCACATGTCGAGAACGGTTAGCAAAATTTATCTCCAGCAATCTTATGTTCGGCACCCCGACCATTAAACAGGCGGCACAAAATTTTGGCATGAGCGAACGTAGCTTGCGTCGTAGCCTTTCAGAAGAAGGGACAAGCTTCAGATCTGTTTTGGAAAAAATAAGACAAGAATTATGTGAAAACTTGATGGCAGAAGGGGACCTTAGTCTTGCAGACATTGCAGAGCGCCTTGGCTATAGCGAGCAAAGCGCCTTTAACCGTGCCTTTAAATCTTGGCACGAGCAAAGCCCCAAAGCATACCTCCGCGCTCAAAAATACTTCAACGAAGCCTTTGCGCAATTAGCCCCGTAAACCACTCTTCTTTTCCCATCGCCGAACAGTCCGCCCAAACTTAATCTGGGGTTCCGCAATAATCTTATCCACGCCCTCCAAACCTAATCTATATTACCTCTGTTC
Organism: Alphaproteobacteria bacterium; assembly: GCA_024278915.1. Classification (GTDB taxonomy): domain Bacteria; phylum Pseudomonadota; class Alphaproteobacteria; order Caulobacterales; family Maricaulaceae; genus Robiginitomaculum_A. The sequence goes on along the minus strand of JAJRSG010000157.1, from coordinate 4,987 downwards.
CCTCGTCACAGGCGTCAGGCTAGTGTAGGTTTGAGGCGGGGGAAGGTGTCTGCGTTTATATGTTGGAGATTTACATACCAATATATCTGCGTCGCTGCGAGAGCTCAGAGGGCCGTGGCGGGAGATGTGTAAGTTTAAACACGTTTCTGAACAAATAAAAAAAGACATCACCGCGTGGCTTTGGCCTTGCGAAATATTATTCATCACCCCACGGTATCCGGCAATGTCGGCGCCACGCGGACAAGCCTACTCAAAGGGCTTAAGATTACAGCAAACGGTCGGGATTTATATCCGCGCCGCCTATTGGCGTGTCTGGAAGGTGTCCTATCGATGAAATTTCTTCTAGTCATTCGGCATTTGGCACATTACAACAATGACAACTCACCATATGCCTAAAAGGAAACACTATGCGTAAACTTTTATCTGCCGTCGCCACCATTGCCCTTATCAGTGCCTGTGCGCCTGCGCAAAAATCTGAAGCACCTACCGAACAATCCCATGCAACATATGACTTACAAGCTCAATATGATAAAATTGCTACCATTGATTTGACCGGAACAGATACAAGTTTTTTAAATGATGAGCAGCGTCAAGTTATCAATCTTCTGATTGATGCCGCTGGCTATATGGACGAAATTTACTTTCGCCAAGTCTCCCCTAACAACCCAGACACCCGAAAAGCCATTGCGGCTTCGGAGGCACCAAACAAAGATTTATTGCTTGCCATGTTTGATCGCCATTTCGGCCCTTGGGACACTTTGGATGAAAACCATACATTTTGGGGCAATCAGGATAGACCTGACGGGGCAGGGTTTTATCCTGCAGATATTACCAAAGAAGAGTTTGAAGCGTGGATCACAGCACACCCAGAAGACGAGTCTGCCATGCGATCTCTTTACACCATTATTCACAGGGATGGCGACAAGCTAATTGCCACGCCTTATTCCGAAGAGTTCAAACAATGGCTAGAGCCTGCAGCCGCAAAATTAAGAGAAGCGGCGGCTCTCACCTCTAACCCATCTTTGAAAAAATTTCTGTCTTTACGCGCTGACGCTTTCTTTACCGATGATTACCGAGAAAGCGAGATGGCATGGATGGATTTAAAAGACACACCAATTGAAGTCGTGATCGGGCCGTATGAAGTTTATACGGACGGGCTATATGGTTACAAAACCGCCTATGAAGCCTTCATCACCATTAAAGATCCCGTGGAAAGTGACGCTTTACATAAATATAAAAAATATCTGCGAGATATGGAAGCACACCTGCCAGTGGACGAAAGTTATAAAAATTTCAAGCGCGGTTTTGAAAGCCCGATTGCTGTAACCTACCAAATTCATGGCGGTGGCGACAATGTACCGGGTGTGCAAACCATTGCCTTTAACTTACCCAATGACGAGGTTGTTCGTGAAGCCAAAGGGGCCAAGAAAGTGCTCCTGAACAATGTACTTGGCGCTAAATTTGATTTAATTTTGAAACCAATGTCCGAGCATGTATTGGTTGCAGATCAATCAAAACTCCTGATGAAAAAATACATGTCATTTGAGACATTGTTTCATGAACTCGCCCATTCACTAGGGCCGGGAAGTATTACAGTTGATGGCAAAGAAACGACCGTCAATGCTGAGCTAAAAGAACTATATTCTACCATTGAAGAAGGTAAAGCCGACGTAATGGGCGCTTACAACATTCTTTACATGATGGAAAAAGGCGAATTACCTACATCTGAAAAACAAGCTTTCCTCGCCACTTATTTCACAGGACTTTTCCGGGCGGTTCGGTGGGGAACCGACGAAGCTCACGGCGGCGGAGCTGCCTTTCAATACACTTACTTTATGGAAGTTGGTGCCGTGCATTGGGACGAAGAACAGCAGCGTTTCAAGATTGATTTTGATAAATTAGAGCAAGCCATTTCCGATCTCACCGGTAAAGTCGTCATGTTAGAAGGGGATGGTAGTTACGCTGCTGCAAAAGAGTTTTTGGAAAATTACTCCAAACTTGATGATCACGCTCAAAAAGTAATTGCAGCAACCGCCTATCTACCTACGGATATCGCCCCAATCTATCCGGACAAAATCTAGAACTGGAAAGTAGGTTATCTATGGCTGCACAAAGCGAACATCAGGGCGAAGTAACGCTTTGTCCTTTGTGCGCCTCTCGTGAGTTTTCCCACTTGCCACGTTACAGCGAAGGGGAATGGGAAATTGTCAAATGTAGTAATTGTAAATTTGTATATCTACATAATCCGCCAGGATATGAGGCGCTTGTTGAAGACTTTGCCTGGGAAAAAACATATGCTCAAGAAATCGATCGTCGATTAGAAACACGTAAGCTTGGCAAAAGGTTTAGTCAGGCAACCCGGTGGCGGCTTGGTCTGTTTGGGCGCACAAAAACAAAATTACTAAGCTTTTTTCAAACGGGCAATGTTCTTGATGTTGGATGTGGTGACGGCAGCATTTTATTAACAACCAATGGCATCCCACACGGCATTGAAATATCTAAATCCTTACATAAAACTGCCCATGAGAAAATGGTAGCCAAAGGTGGTTACTGCGTTCACGCACCAGCGGTTGAAGGAGTTAGTCATTTTTCAGACGCCTATTTTGATGCGATTTTGCTACGTTCATTTTTAGAACATGAGCAACATCCATCAACACTTCTCGCCAAACTAAACCGTGTACTGAAACCAGAGGGAAGTATTTATATTCGAGTGCCTAATTACGGGAGTATCAACCGAAAACTCATGGGCAAAAAATGGTGTGGGTTTCGCTACCCTGATCACATCCATTATTTCACCGTAGCCAGCCTCAAACAAATGGCGGCAAATAATGGCTACCAGTTTAAACTCTTGAACCCGATTAATATTCATCTAGACGATAATATTAAAGCCGTTCTGGTTCGAAATTAAAAGCTGTCTTCGTCTACAATTGGACGATCTTCAGAATAAAGAAACCGCGATGCATCGCCTTTTGTATCTTCATATTGACCAGTTTTAACTGTCCAGAAAAAAGCGCTGACGCCAACAACACCAAGAAGCATTGCCAAAGGAATTAACCACATAAGAGCTGTCATGAAATATCTCCTCCCTTTAACCGCAAAGCGTTGAGTGTAACCAATATAGAAGAACCTGACATTGCCAATGCGGCAAACATCGGATTAACAAATCCAAAGACGGCTAAAGGCACCGCAATCATATTATAAATTACTGCTAATGACAAATTTTCTATAACCCGTTTTTGTGCCTGCTTAGCCACCACCAATGCTGTGACCAAGCCAGATAATTTATCGCCTTGCAAAATTATATCTGCCGCCGCTCTCGAGATATCTGCCGCCGCCGCAGGGGCTGCCGAAACTGAAGCTCCAGCTAATGCAGGGGCGTCATTAATCCCGTCACCAATCATCAATGTCCGGTGCCCTTCTGACTTTAACGTATCAAGGCGTGCTAGTTTATCTTGGGGGGAAACTTTGGCCGCCCATTTCGTCAAGCCCAATTGCGTTGCAACCTGCTTTGCCATTGGCGCATTGTCACCTGTCAAAAGCTCCAACTCATAACCCTGTGATTTCAAAGTAGCAATGGTATCAACAGCGTCCATACGGGGCCGATCACTAAAGACGAACCGTATCGGTTCTTGTCTGCCAATACGGAGATAGGTTTCGATTTTATCGCTCTCTACATTCTTCAGATCAACAAATTTTGCCGACCCAAGGCGTACCGTTTTCCCGTTCACTTTCGCACTTAAACCTTGTCCCGCTGTCTCTTCAATGTTCTCAGCGACACCGCCCTCGCTTGCAGCCAATACAATCGCCCGTGCTACGGGATGCCTGGACGCCCTTGCCAAACTTGCGGCTATAGCAAGAACTTCCGGCCCAACTTCCTCACCGTTATCAAGTTGCAAGCTGCCCAAGGTCAAAGTGCCAGTTTTATCAAAAACAATATGATCTACTTTTGCCAAACGCTCTAAAGCATCACCGGATTTTAGTAACACGCCTTTTTTAAACAAACGCCCTGATGCAACAATTTGCACGGCAGGTACGGCAAGCCCTAAGGCACAAGGGCAAGTTATAATCAAAACAGCAATCGCATTTAAAGACGCCGTACGCAAACTACCGCCAGCCATAAGCCAGCCAACAAATGTCAAAAATGCCAATGAGTGTACAACAGGTACATACGCTCGGGCTGCGCGGTCAGCGATGCGGACAAATTTACTTTTCTTCTGTTCGCCTGCTTCCACGAGTTTACTAATCTCTGATAAGAAAGAACTCCCACTAGCGCTCAAGGCTTTCACCGTGAGAGCATCACCCAAATTGATCATGCCCGAGTATAGTGTGTCACCAGGGCCACTTTGAACCGGTAAAGTCTCACCACTGGCAATGCTGGTATCAATATCTGAAGTACCCCGTACAATCTCCGCATCTACCGGAATACGTTCCCCCGAAGCAATCAGCAAAATATCATCAGGCTTTATCATTGTAGACGGTACACTCATGACGCTACCGTCTTCATTGATTAAACTTGCATGGGAAGCCTGCATGGCGGCTAGTCGCTGTGCAGACTCGCCTGTTTTCAGCCGTAACCGTGTATCCAGATACCGCCCTATCAAGAGTAAAAACAACAACATTACCGCCGCATCAAAATATGTATCAGGGTTGCCATGGACCGTTTCGTAAATACTCAATGCACAAGCAAGAAGCACTGCCAATGAAATAGGGACATCCATATTCGTGCGCTTGTTCTTTAACGCACTCCACGCGGAACGAAAGAACACCTGCCCCGAATATGCAACTGCTGGCAAGGCAATAATGCCAGATAGAATATGCATGAACTGACGGGTGTTTTCTCCCATATCAAATCCAGCCCACACACTGACAGAAATGACCATAATATTGGCCATGGCTGCTCCGGCAACAACCATGGCTTTCATCATGGTTTGCAGTTCGTCTTTGGCCGCTAGAGGGGCGAGTTCCATATTAAACGGCTTTGCACCAT
>JAJRSG010000156.1 GCA_024278915.1 Alphaproteobacteria bacterium | reverse complement strand
TCCGTACAAGTAAATATTCGCGCCGGTGAAATGCCGCCTGCCGATGATAATGGTACAGTATATTTAAAAATTCCGGTCAACGCACTATAATCAGGTAGCAAATATGCATATTACTAAAATTTCCGAGACTTTTTTTATCTCGCCACAAATTCAATATGAGCATGTAAAAACACTGGCTGATAAAGGGTTTAAAACGATTATCAACCATCGCCCTGACGGCGAAAGTGCGGATCAACCCTTGTCAAAAGCCTTGGCAAAAGCAGCGAAAAAGGCTGGGGTTTCCTATCATTATATTCCGTTCAAACCTGGAAAAGCCACACCAGTGGACAAGGAAAAAGTAAAAGAAATACTAGATCGCGAAGATGGCCCCGTTCTTGCCTTTTGCAGATCTGGTATGCGCGCCCGTTCCTTGCACAAATCCATAACCCGTGGCCCCGGTTTACTGGCTCGACTGTTTGGCAAAACATAATGACAAAGATAGACGCGGCATTCTGGCACGATAAATGGGAAACAGGAAGAATTGGTTTCCATCAGGATGACTACCACCCTGCCTTAACAAAATATTGGCCGTGTCTTGAGCTTACCCCTACCGAAACCGTTTTCGTTCCTTTGTGTGGCAAGTCCAAAGATATGCTTTATCTACGGGCGCAAGGTCATGATGTATTCGGCATTGAGTTAAGTGAAGCAGCCGTAAAAGCATTTGCACACGAAAACGAGCTGAACCTATTACCTGCCACTAAAGACAATGCCGTCCGCCATGAAGGCGAAGGGTATGACCTTTGCGCCGGTGATTTTTTTGCCCTCACCTCACAAGATTTCAAAGGGGTCGGCGCCGTTTATGACCGCGCCGCACTCATTGCCCTCCCACCAGATTTACGCGACAAATACGCAGCCCACTTAAAAGCACATTTGCCAAAGGGTACGGAAATTTTACTCATAACCTTGACATATGACCAGTCAAAAATCAGCGGGCCACCTTTCAGCGTGCCTGAAGATACCGTGCAAACCTTGTTTGGCGACTGGTGCCGTATTCAAGAACTGGAAAAGGTAGAACCGGAAAATTTTCGGGGTATTCGCGCCTATGAAACGATCTACCGCCTAACGGTTATATCATAAGAAAAAGCGGTAATAAGCCTTAGCAGCTATAAACCCTCTGTCTCGATCGCCAAAGTCAAACCACAATGTTTACAGTGAATGGCATCACTATCGTGACGGGTCAGCCCGCACTCAGGACACTTATATTTGATTTTTACCGGTTTAAAGATGGTTTGCACCAAACGCAAAAACAACGTGATACCAACCACCATCATAATAACAGCCAGTAAATGCCCGCTTTGCCCTTGCAAGGTCACATCTCCAAATCCAGTTGTGGTGAGGGTGGCAACGGTAAAATACAAAGCATCAATATAGTTGTTAATTCCCGGATTAATGCGCACCTGTAGCACATAGACCAGCGCGGTAATGATAAAGAGGAAAACGATCAGGTTAAGAATGCTTTCTACAATTTCTTCGCGCTGCCTGAAAAACGCAAAGCGTTTTCTTAAATCCTTGAGTACGTGATAAGATCGCAAAAGCCGCAAAGCACGCAAGACCCGTAAGAATATAAAGTTTTCGACAAAGGCAGGTGCTAACAGGGTCACAATGACAATCACATCTGCTATGGTCGTCATACGGGTGAGGTAACGAATTTTGCGGTTCGCCAGCCAAAGTCGGGCCAGAAAATCCAAAAACACAATCACGCCAATAATCACATCGGCAATGATGTACCATTGAGATGCAGGCAGCATCGAAGAAATAATAAAAAAGATGATGGTCAGGATGTCAAAAGCCAACATCCCATAACTAAATTTGACCGAATTCCGGCTATGCCCATTATACAATTTATACAGATGCAGACGTGTCCGCGCAAAAATGGATCTCTTTTTTGACATTTTTCCTGCCTCAATACAGAACATTCAAGCTGAACGAACAAGGGGGCAACTAACGGCCCCCTTTAATCTTATACACGTAAACCTTAATCTTTAATCTTATTCACCTTCATAATCATCGTCGCTACATTTTCAAATGCGGAACTGGATTTTCCGCGTTTTAATCTATGCATGAATACTTTTTCAAAGGCAATTTTACCAAGGTGAACTGATTTGCCGCTAAAGGCCGTATTTACATTACGTGGTGGAATTTGCGGCTTGGCAATAAATGCCACCCCGCCGTCACCAAAATCAGCCAGACAAATGGCGTTCCATGTGGCTTCTTTGTCAGCAACCCCACCTCTAAGCACCTGTGCAATATTATCTGTTGCCGCCGAAGCCATGGACTCGATCATATATCCGGTTTTTGGCACGCCAACAGGGACAAGAGAATTTCCCATTGGCGGTATAGCTATACATACACCAATGGCGTAAATTTCGGGGTATTTCTCATTATGTTGGTGTTCATTAACAAATACAAACCCACCCGGATTGACTAATCCGTCCAACCCTTGCAAAGCATCAATTCCTTTAAATGGTGGCAACATCATGGAATAGGACATGTCCAATTCATGTTGTTTTTTGACTTTTTCAGTCGTTTCCATTTCGTCAATATACATCTTGTCTTCGGTAATTTTCGTTACCTTGGCATTGGTAATCCAATTAATATGACGATCCCGCATTTCAGCTTCAAGCAAACCTTTGGTATTCCCGACACCATCTAGGCCAAGATGCCCAATATATGGCTCTGCGGTTACAAATGTCATTTTGACTTTATCGCGGATTTTTCTACGTTTTAATTCCGTATCAATAATCATTGCCGTTTCGTAGGCAGGCCCATAACAAGAGGCACCCTGCACAGCCCCCACCACAATCGGGCCGGGATTTTTACAAAACTCTTCAAAGGCATCATATGCTTTAACAGCATGGTCGACATGGCAAACAGAATGCGTATGGGCATTCGGGCCAAGACCTTCGACGGCTCCATAAGCTAGCGTCGGGCCAGTTGCGATGACGAGGTAATCATATTCAACCTTACGGCCACTGGCGCAATGGACAGTTTTATTATCAGGGTCAAGTTTAGTCGCGGCATCAACAATAAAATTAATGCCCTTTTTCTTCATCGGTGCTTTCAAATCAATGGTGACTTTTTCG
>JAJRSG010000155.1 GCA_024278915.1 Alphaproteobacteria bacterium | reverse complement strand
CCGCTAAATTTAGACGCATTGGTGATGACATTAGCAACTTGGCCTGACAAGCCGGGGATATCCAAAGACGTCCCATCGACGATTTCAATACGTACAACACTGGGGGTGGTAATTCGGGAGAGCTGGTCACGCGGATTAGTCTTGCCGGAAATACGTTCTCCATTGATCAGGATATTTGCACCACCATTGCCGAGGCCACGTTTGTTATCTCCAAATTGAATCTGAAATCCCGGTATACGCGATACCATATCGAGAGCCGTACGAGGAGCAAATGCTTCAAAATAATCCTTTTGATATATTTGCCCTTTGGCACGAAATTGCTGTCCGAAAGCTGGTGTGCTGAGGGTAAGGGCGACCATGCCGCTCAAGAGCGTAATTTTTAATTTTTTCATGTAAGTTTCTCTAGGTCTTTAAAATGAATGCGGGGAGGGTTAGAATTTGCCGATGGTAACTTTTGTCTTTCCGTAGTCGCCGATACTGCTGATTTGAAACGAATCCGGGGAGATTGTAATTAGCTTTAAGTCATTTTTACGCAAGCCATAATGGGAAACAATCTCACAATATTTTGATTCCTGTGCTTTTGGGAGTAATTTTCCATTTATAAAAATGTCCTCTTTGGTCATCTTCATTTTTAAGGTTTCCGATGGGGAGGATAGATAGCCATCTTCTTTGAGGGCCGGAATTAAACGGTCACGCATTTCTTCGTAATTTACAGCCTGCGTACTTTCGCGTTGGCGTTCTGCTCTTTCTTGGGCGCGTTCTCGTTGTTCTTGTGCACGTTCCCTTTGTGCCTCGGCTTGTGCAAATGTGCGCTCTCGTTGCGCTTCGGCTTGTTCAAGGGCGCGTTCGCGCTGTTCGGCTGCTCGTTCGAAAGCTTGTTCCCGCTGCTGTTCTGCTCGCGCCATTTCCTGTTCGAAGACCCGTTCTCTTTGTTCTACAGCTCTCTCTATGGCTTCTTCGCGAAGCTCGGCGGATCGTTCCAATTGCTCATTGGCTTGCTCTACCGCTCTTTCTACGTCTCGGCGAACGGTTTCATTTACCCAGTTGTTTTGAGGGGCGAAAGGAGGGAGGGGAACAGCAGGAGGTGTATTAATAATATTGACCCATTTTCCGTCTATTTTAACATGCCGGTGGCCATGATCGTCACCACCGCTGGTGGCGGTTTTTTGCCAGTTACCATCAATGCGGATATATGTTTTTCCAGATTTGTTTTTAGTTTTTATTTTGTATTTCTGGCCGTCTTTATAAGCATATGTGTAAGAATATTTTGGTGGCGTCGGTGTAGCAGGCGGTGTCGGGAACAAGGTATCAAAATTATCTTTTTCCATGTCGTACCAATCCCCATTGATATTAATGAAGGTCTGTTTTTTTTGTACATTCGTTTTGGTCTTGTATTTCTGGCCTTTAATTTTTGTCGAACTGAATACGTATTTTTGACCGTCAGTTTCCCCCTCATTTAACCAATACCAGTTACCTTCAATTTCAATATATTTTTTGCCGCTTTTTTTCTTTTTTACAACATAACTGATGCCATCTTTTGCGTAGACACTATACATGTATTTGGCTGGGTATGGTTTCCCGTTAATTATGTCATACCCATTACGATCTTCGCTGAAATCAAATGATGTCGCTTTGTAGGTTTCACCTTTAAAGACGATCTTGTTACTAAAATCACTTCCTACGGCATTTATTTTTGTTGTATTTGTGGAACTTGCCCATGCCTGAGTTTCATTGTCTGAAGTTGCTCCACCTGCCAGTATTTCTGCATCTGCTTTATGTGGGTGAGCCAAGCTTTCGCTTGCGCCCAAGCCCAATACCATGGCGCTAGAAATGGCAACCATCAAGGTGGCGGCAAATCCGCGACTGCTGCCGCTGTGTGTTTTCTTGATCGGGGCGCCCATCAATCTTTTCAAACGGTACATAAGTGGGGCTTCGGGGCCATCAGCGGAGAGAGCAAATACGCCGCCGTCTCGCGCCGCCTTTAGACGGATGGTGCCAAGGGCTTTGGCTAACATTTCAGGTGAATTTGTGACGAGAACGGCGAAATCGTCACAGGCGTGCTCTCTGTCTGTATCCATGACTTTGGAAATGTATTGAACAGCAGGGTGGTAAAACAAAACCGTTTTGACCAAGATCTGTAGGATGTTGGTGAGATAGTCATGTCGGCGAATATGAGCGAATTCGTGTAAAAGCACGGCTTCGCATTGGGCAGGCGTCAGGCCGCTGAAAAACCAGGCGGGGACGAGCACGATCGGTTTCCAAAACCCGAATGTAATCGGGCTGGAAACATGTTCGGAAATAAAACCGCGCACCTTGCCAGTTACATTTGACCTTTTTGCAAGCTCATTAAAACGGTCTTGCCAGTCTGAAGGGAGGTCAGAAATACCGGAGGTGCGTAATTTGTGGGTCAGACTAAAGGCGGAGAGGTAGCGCATGCCCAAGAGAGCGAAACACCCTGCCCATATGGCGCCGACAAGAGAGGTATAATCTGTCACCCGCAAGAGGGGATTGCCAAGCGGAGCTGTTGCATTGTCCACAAGGGGTAGGGTGGTAACTTCGGTGGCAATGGTAGTAATGCCTAGGTTGTTGCCGCTAATGCTGTAGTAATATAAAAATGTACTGATAAAGGCGACGAGCAATGAGCATAAAGTAATGAAGCCAAATAAATAACGTGTATCAGCCGCGCTTTCGCGGGTAATATTGCGAAATACCCAAACGAATACAGCAGCCAATGCGCCTTGCCATAAAGAATGCAATACTGCCCAACCAAGAGCGTCAGAAATTTGTGTTAGGTTTGGAAGGTAACTCATTTCTATGCCCCGTCTGCCGTATTCTTATCTTCGATTTGTGCAATAAATTTTTTGATGGCGTCTAAATCTTCACCAGACGCTTTCGCATCCCCAAGAGCGTGCATGACCAATTCGTTGACATCGCCCTTGAACGCCGTTCTTAATAATCGCCCGAGTAATTTGCTTTGGGTCGCGCCAGCACTTTCAATGGCAAAATACCGAAAGGATTTGCCGTCTCCCGGTTCGCGGCCAACAATTCCTTTTTCTTGCATCCTTTGTAATTGCTTGAGAATTGTTGTGTAGCCAACATCCTTATGTCCGGAAATTTCCTCGTGTACGGTGCGTACACTGCATGGTTGGCGTTCCCACAATACCTGCAAAATTTCGACTTCTGCTTCCGAGGGTTTTTTATTGGACATAAATAGACTCTTTCTAAACTTACCACTTGAGATAAACGACACTCGTCGTACTGTAAAGGAGAAAACGACACTTATCGTAATTGTTGCGATATTGTAATGTTTTAATAAAAAAACACTTGAGTGAAGCGTAGGTATAGTGTCTTTTACGCACAATTATAATTTAAGGGGATTTTTTATGTTTTTTTTAATTATGGGGGGAATCGCCCTCATTGGCCTTTTGAATGCCATGTACCAAATGCGTACGCATCCAAAAGGTTTATATGTCTTATTCTTTGTCGAAATGTGGGAAAGGTTTTCCTATTACGGCATGAGAGCATTGCTTGTGCTGTATCTGACAAAGCATTTCTTATTTGATCGAACGGATGCATATGGCCTTTATGGAGCCTATATTACGCTTGTTTATATCACCCCTGTCATTGGTGG
>JAJRSG010000154.1 GCA_024278915.1 Alphaproteobacteria bacterium | reverse complement strand
TTCATTGGCTATTTCCTCTGTAGAGCCAGCGGTAACTTTCATAATGGTTGTTAAGCGGTGGTTTCGGTCGCCTGGGTTGGCGCGTTCTGGGCTATATCCGACAAAGAAGTTTTTATTATACTTCAAACCAGATGTTTCTTCGAGAATTGGCACGCATACCTCTGTCGTACAGCCAGGGTATACGGTTGATTCGTATATGACGAGAGCGTCTTCAGACATAACGTTACCAATCATTTTTGTAACAGATTTTAAGGCCGTTAAGTCAGGTTTTTTATCATGATCGACAGGTGTCGGAACCGTTATGATGAAAATTTGACATGCTTTTAAGTCTTCGACATCACTTGAAAATGACAAACCGTTTGCATCTTTGAGTTCTTGTTCTAACACTTCAAGTGTGCGGTCTGTGCCGCCTTCCAATTCCTTGATGCGGAGAGGGTCAATATCAAACCCAATTACTTTTCTTTTCTTTCCAAATTCCACAGCTAGGGGCAGACCAACATAGCCAAGTCCGATCACAGTAATTGTCTTATCGTTCATTTCAAAATGCCCTTGTTCGGTGGAAATCATGGCTACTATTAGCAAGGTTAGATTGGGTTTTCTATAGGAAAGTGATACAAATGCAGGCGATGCATAATGAGAGAGAATTATAGCTTGATATAATTAAAATTTGCAAAGCGATTGCTTTGACGATAACAAATATTTGATGACGAAACTGCTTTCTATTGTAATTATTACTCTTTTGGCTTTGTACTTTATTTTAAGTGTTTCAATTGCCGAAATGACCTATCAAGCCTCTCCTGATAAGGCGTTAAAATTCAGGCCCAATTTTGCGAAGGCATTGATAAAGTTAAATGACAATGATTTAGCTAATTCTGCACCCGGTTTTACCGGAGAGGGGATAAAGAAGCGAACACAGTCTTTATTAAAAAGTGAACCGCTTTCAGCCAGTGTATTTTGGCAATTAGGTTTGATTGAATCTATAAATGGAAAAGTAAACAATGGTGAATATGACCGTGCCAAAGCACTCTTAAAGATGGCGCAACAAAGAAACCCGAGAACACGGGCGTCTGCGATTGGTCAGTATGATCTAGGTGTGTTGACTTCAGATTTCGGATTATCGGTTCATCAACTGGATTTGCTGATGCGGCTAGATAAGTCGCAAGTTGAAAAATATATGTCAATTATGTTGGCACTTGCTCAAAACTCGGCTACCCATGACGAAATCGCTACGATTATGGTTCGTAACCCTGCTTGGGCAGAAAAATTTATGCATGCCTTGGTCGTTCGAGAGGGGGGGCGCCCTGTTCTTTCCCTGAAAATCATTGAAGCCGCGGCGCAATCGCCACAACAACTTCTTAGTGCAGAGAGTGCTTTGCAAACACTTATCGATCAATTGGTATCGCTTAAGCAATACACACAAGCAAAACAGATCTGGCGCCGGTTAAACTTGCAAGAGAATCACCATACTGGTTTTGTTTTTGATTCTAATTTTATTGGATTAAAGGCCCCTCGACCCTTTAATTGGTATTTACATCACAGTGAACATGGTTTCGCCGAGTTTGAACCTGAGAAGAGCTTGCTTGTGTCCAGTTTGGGGCGGAAACGTGTAATGTTGGCACAACAGCTCGTTATTTTGCCACAAAACCGAGAATACAATTTGCGAGTAGATGTTGATGGGCAGTTTCGTTCGAGGCACGGTGGGTTTGTTATTTGGTTGATTTGTACCGAAACAGGGAAAAATTTAGCCGAAATCAATATCGACGATATGAAAAATGGCCAACGTGAGCTTACCAAAACATTTGTTCTTAAAGATAAAGAATGCAAAGCGCAGCATTTGCAAATATTTGGCAAGAAAGCGGAATACCCCTCACAAGTTAATTTGTTGATCCGCAAGATTGAAATCGATGAGGTTGATGGTGTGGGAGATGAACCGTGAGCAGCACACATTCTGAAGTTACTTATGGGCGGCCTCGTGGATTCCAGAGAATTGTAAACTTGAGGACAAGCATATTTTTGCTGCTTTGTTTTGTCTTTGGTGGGACAAGCCAAGCTGTTGTGCAGCCAAAAATTGGCTTGTACTGTGGTGCAACCCTTATCATCGCTTGGGTTTTATGGCGTGTTCCTCTTGGGGAAATATTTTTCCGCTCAAAAATACTAATGTTTATTTTTGGTGGTGTTTTCCTTTACAGTATTATACAAATTATTCCGCTTCCCCCGTCGATATGGACGAAATTACCGGGGCATGGGGTGGTTGTCGACGGTTTTAAATTGATGGAATTACCATTGCCATGGCTACCAATTTCTCTAGCTCCAGAGCGCACTCTCTCCTCCCTTTTCGATTTTTTGCCACCAATCGCTGCATTTTTATTGGTTGTGCACCTTGCCGATTACCGTGAAAAAAGAATTGCTGTCTGGACTGTGGTTATATTTGCGATGCTTACTGTTGGACTTGGTTTGCTACAGGTAAATATGGAGGGGGGCGCATTTTACTTTTATGCCGTGACAAACCCTGATCTTCCGGTTGGTTTCTTTTCAAACGGGAACCATCAAGCTACCATGCTGCTAATGGCATTGGCGCTAAGTTTTGCTCTCTTGTCCGACCTGTTTTCGAAAGGTCGCAGTAAATCAGGAGCTTCATTTGGCCCGCGGCTCTTATTGATTATTTCTTTGATCCTCGGTTTGATAATAGGTTTGGCCCTAAATACGTCGGTAGCAGGTTATTTACTCATGCCCGTTGTCGTGTCTTTGTCGATTGCTGTGGTGGTGTTTACGAAACGAGTGAAAATAACCAAAATGCATGTGCTCGGTCTCTTGATTGCACTCCCATTTATTGGCTTTGTCTTTTGGGATTTGGTGTTTCTAAGCCCAACAATGCAAGGGTTGGTGAATAATTTGTCTACAGAAGGGGATATGACCCGTGTGCAGGTTTTCGCGAAAACCATAGAGATTATACCTAAATTTTTTCCATTTGGTAGCGGACTAGGATCCTATCAAGAAATTTTTAGATTATATGAGGACAAAAACATTATAACCAATGTGTTTTCGCCCCATACACACAATGATTACCTAGAATTCATTTTGGAATTTGGACTTGTTGGTATAATCGCTATTCTTTCGTTTGTTGGGTATTGGGGGTATAAAGTTATGACGCTCATTGGCTCACGGCGGCGTGTTGGCGTGATTGGGGTGGCTGCCAGTATCGCTATCTTGGCGGTATTGTTGCACAGTATCGTAGATTACCCTTTGAGAACGATCGCGATTAGCACATTGTTTTCATTTTGTTTGGCTTTGCAAAACACGAGCCTCAAACGAAAGATGTCCAAAACTAGATAACAGGAAAGAATATGAATTTTGATAATGTGGGGCAAAGTAAATATAAAATCATAGGAAGAGCTAATCGGTTCTTGAGCACTGTATTGCGATGCCTTGCCGTAACTATCTTTATCTCAGCCTCCATTTTCAGAACAGACATGGCAGCTGCGGAAGCTGTGCAAGATAAATATAGCTCTGTTGAATTAATTTCTGAATTTACCACCATACAACCTGGCGGGAAATTGAGCTTAGGGCTGATTTTAAAGCCCAAGGACACTTGGCACACCTATTGGACAAACCCGGGAGATGCTGGAAAAAGCATTCAAATATCGTGGGATAATGCGGCAGGTGTCGTGATTGGCCCGATGCAATTTCCCGCACCGAACATTGTACCTTTTATGGGATTAGTATCATATGGTTATGATGAGGATATTCTTGTCATATTTGATGCCGAAATTCCGAATTCCTATCAAAACGGTGAAGTCGTACATTTACAAGGGGCGGCAAATTGGCTGGTGTGTGACGATGAATTATGCGTGCCGCAAAGTGCAGATATTTCTCTTGATATCCCTGTTTCTTCTGTAAATGAACATGAAGGCGTAAATCAAGAATTTGCGGTAGCACGTACAAAAGTACCAGTAAGAATGGATTGGACGGCTACATATGGTCCATACGGTGAAGAGAATGTTCTCTTTCATGTAGAAACTCCTGCGGCAATAAAGCGGGACGGGGAAATCGCGTTATTTCCAGGGGCTCGGCGAACCATCGATCATGCTAGCTTAAGGCCCGTTGGCATTAGTGCTTCTGGTTCAGGGTTTTTGGCTAAGGCAACGCCTCAGCTAATCAAAACGCCGCAAAGCGACCTTGTGCTCACTGTAAAAGGTGATAGTGGGAAAATGCAGTCTTATATTGTTTCTGCTGAGCTTGGTGACTTGTCGCAAATAGTTGTCGTTGAACAAGAAAACTTGTCATCTTCGGGTGGCGAAGTTGCTCTTGTGGATAGTTCAAAAAAAGGGACGTTCGTACAATTAATTGCAGCCATTGGTTTAGCTGTTTTTGGCGGGCTACTTTTAAACTTAATGCCTTGCGTCTTGCCCATTCTAAGTCTGAAGGCACTAAGTTTGGTCAAGTTATCAGGGGAGGGATTGAAAACAGCGCGTAAGAACGGTCTTGTGTACACTGCAGGTATCCTTAGCTCTTTCTTGCTGTTTGCTCTTGTGTTGTCGGCTCTGCGAGGGGCAGGGAGCTATGCTGGCTGGGGGTTCCAAATGCAACATCCTGTGGTTCTTGTCGTCTTGGTTTTGTTTATTGGGGCGATCGGCGCTAATTTAGCTGGTTTGTTCGAATTTGGCAGTAGCCTTTCCAATGTAGGGCAGGGCATTACGCAAGGCAGTGGGTTCAAAGCTGAATTTTTCACAGGTGTACTTGCTGTTGTCGTAGCGTCCCCTTGTACGGCTCCCTTTATGGGAGGCGCTTTGGGTTATGCACTTACACAACCGATCACAACCACCATTTTAATATTTCTCGGATTAGGTATGGGCTTGGCCATGCCGTATTTATTACTGTGTTATTTTCCTGCTGCACGGGCATGGATACCAAAACCCGGCGCATGGATGCACAGTTTCAAACAATTGTTGGCCTTCCCTATGTTTGCCACAGCGATTTGGTTGCTATGGGTGCTCGGTAATCAAGTTGGATTGCAATATGTCTTAGGTGTATTGGTACTCGCACTGCTTCTATCAATGGCAATGTGGGCTAAGGGGAAAGCAGGGCAGAGCCCGAAAAAAATAATTTGGAATGTGTTCGCTGCCCTGATCTTGGGCGGCGCTGTTTGGGCAGCAGTCTCTTTGCCAGATCTCAAAGAAAACCCTCAAGATAAGATAGCTACCCGTAAATTAAACGCCGAGCCTTACAGCCTTGAACGTCTTGAAAGCCTGCTGGCTGATGATCAAGCTGTCTTCGCGTACTTTACAGCAGACTGGTGTATAACCTGCAAAGTTAACGAAAAATCGGCACTCTATAAGCCGGAAGTGGCCGCTGCTTTTGCTGGTAAAAACATTCATGTGTTGGTTGGCGATTGGACGAATCCTGATGATGATATTGCTAAAATCCTTAAACGGTTTGACCGTGTTGGCGTGCCGCTTTATCTTTATTATACCCCCGGTACGGCCCTTGATGATGCAAAAATACTGCCGCAAATATTGTCGACCAAAACGATTATTAACGCCCTTTAGGAGCTTTCATTTCTATGAAACGTTTTTTAATTCTCTTGGTTCTCTTCGCCGTTACGGCATGTTCAGGTAAAAACCCTCAACTGGCATATTTACAAACCCCGGTTCCCATACAAGATACAATCGGTGTTGATCTTGATGGCAACGAACAAAACATCGATCAATATCGCGGAAAAGTACTTTTGATCGATTTCTGGGCAACATGGTGTGGGCCGTGTTTGGTCAAGTTTCCACATATGCGAGAAATAAAAACAACATATGCAGAGCGGCCCTTTGAAATATTAGGAATCAGTGCTGATTATGACCCATCGGATATCACGACATTCTTGAAAGATAATGATTTGCCGTGGGATATTTGGTTCGCGGGCTTTAACCAAGGCGTGGTGAAAGAGTGGAATATATCCGAATTCCCGACTGTGTATTTGGTCGACCATACAGGAATGATTGTTGCAAGAGATCCTAGTGATCAGCAGTTAGATGCTATGTTGGTAGAGCTTGTGACGAAAGCAGAGCAGGCGGCGAAAAAAGAATAGTTTTACGCACCTTACCTCTTGCCAGAGTAACCGCTGTCCGTTATGCCACCTCTTAAGGGTCCGTATAGAAGCGGCAATTCATATTGAATAGGAGAATGGTTATCCCCTTGTGTAAGAGAATGAAGCTGGCCGCTTCAAAAACTGGCTTGAGAGCAATTTGCGTGTCCTATGTGACGCTGGCAATGTTGCCAAATTTCGCATATGGGCAGACGGTGCCTCTTGATGAGGTGATTGTTACAGCAACGAAACGTGCTGAAAATTTACAAAAAGTGCCGATTTCAATCACAGCGTTTAATCTTGAGGAGCTAGAAGCTTTGCGCCCTGAAGGGCTAGAAGAACTCGGCACATATGTTCCGAATATGTGGTTGCCCATGTCGACCCAAGCGGCTCAGAGCGAAATTACTATGCGTGGAATTTCAGCTGGTATTGCCGGGACAAGCGGGCGTTCTGTCGGTGTTTATATTGACGGTGTATATGTTAATGCAGATACGGCCCTGAATGCGTCCATGATGGACATCGCAGGTGTGGAAATTCTCAAAGGTCCTCAAGGAACTCTGTTTGGTCGCGATACCATCGGGGGTGCGATAAATATCACGACCAAAACGCCGGGACCAGACCTTGGTGGGCGTGTGCAAGTTGAGCTTGGTAATTACGGTCGTCAGCAAGTTTCTGGACAAGCGAATGTGCCTTTGGTGAAGGATGTTTTAACCTTCAGAATGGCAGGTCAAAAACTTGATACAGACGGGTATATTGAGAATGCCTTTAACGGGAATAAAGCAGGGGCGCTTGACCATTTATCACTTGGGGGACAACTCTATTTTACCCCAACACCGCAACTCGATGCACGTTTAGTGTATAATTACCAAAGCTTGGATGATCGCCCGAACACAATGGGAGAGACGGTCACGAGTATCGGTTCGGATCAAATTCCATATACAATTAATGTTGATCAAGACGAAATTAGAACGCAAGAACAACACCGTTTGTCCCTTAATGTGAATTATCAATTGGAGAACGGGTTTACCCTAACTTCAATTTCCGGGTTTTCTGATGTAAATGATTTTTACATTCAGGACGGTGACCGTCTGCCTGTTCCGATCACAATCGCACAATTTGACAGTGATTATTCAGAGTTTTCTCAAGAACTGCGTATTACTTCACCGAGTTACGAGAAGTTTGATTATCTAATCGGGCTTTATTATTTGAATGCCAAAAGAGATTATAGCCCGACATTCCCATTGATGAGCACGGCGTTTTTGGAACAAGTGTTCTTCATTCCGCCTGCGAACCAACCGCCTGATGAATTGGACGGGCAAAGGACAATTAGTGAGTCGGAAAGCATTGCCGCTTTTATCCATGCTAATGCGTATTTCAACGATCGGTGGAGCGGGTTTGGTGGGTTGCGTTACACCGAAGACACAAAAACGGTTGATTATAGTATTTTTGGGGAAACTTTCGCTCTTTTCACTTTAACCGCTCTTAACAACACAGCCAAGGTTAAGGATACACCATTGTCTTGGACAATTGGAACGCGTTTTGAGCTAAATGAAGATCTGAACACCTATGCGTCTATTAGTCGAGGGTACCGAAGCGCAACCATCAAGGATGACTTCATTTCCCAAGCTGATATTGATGCTGGAACCGGTTTTTTTACAGAACCTGAGTTTTTGACCAATTATGAAATTGGGATGAAAAGTCTCATGCTGGATGGAAAATTACGAGCCAATGTTAGCGCTTTTTACATGGATTATACAGATATTCAGGTCACGGTATCTCGACCCCCATTTTTATTTTTGAAGTCGCTAACCAATGCTGCGAAAGCACATATTCAAGGATTTGAAGCAGAGATGGAAGCCCAAGTCACCGATGAGCTACATGTTGCAGCGGCGCTTGGGTATGTCAAAACCCGTTATGATGGGTTTGAACCAAGTCCTGGGGTGGATTTGTCAGGAACCGGTTTTGGCAATTCGCCAGATTGGACATGGTCGGCAACATTAGATTATACAAAACCTTTGGCTTCCGGCGCGAAATTTAAATTCCATGCAGATTATACTGACCGTAGCGTCCCTGATGATTTTGCCCCGCAAAGCCACCCGCTGACATTTGTCGGTGATTATGCCGTGACAAATTTATCGACGGGCTATGTGGCGGACAATGGCAAGTGGCAAGCGAATTTATGGGTGAAGAACCTATTTGATGTAAATGATCCTGCAGTAAACTTTTTATGGGGGGCAGGGCTAGGTCCGTTAATCGAAAACGAAACGATTAGTTATGAGCCACCGCGCACCTATGGCTTAACACTGGAATACAGGTTTGGTGAATATTAGGTTTTTTTGAATTTTTTGCGAATAAATAAGCTAAGTAACACCGTAATAAGAATACCCACGGCAACAAATGGCATATAAGTTTTAAGTTTTTCACCCAAAATTTCGCCCAATATATGAAAAGCGCAAAAAATCGTTATTACATATAGAAATGCTGAAAATGCAATGGAACACCAGTATTTAATATAGGGTACGCCGAAAAAACCTGTGGCCAAATAGGTCGGGATACGGGCAAAGGGGAGAAAACGCACCGCAATCAAGGTTTTGATACTATGGTCCAATACGGCGTCTTTTAATTTTAACATACGCTCGTTTTTTGCGTATTTACTTGCCCATTTATGGTGCTTTGCAGCCCACCCAAGCCAGTATTTCCACGAATCGCTAGTGATAAGGCCTGCAAGGACAACCGCAAAAATAGATATCCAGTGGTCTGATTTTGTAATTGAGAGGCTGGCAGCCCCGATCACGGCACTGTCTTCTTGGACGAAAGGGCCGATAAATAGCCCTAAATAGAGTAGCCACATATTACTTTCGGTAAGAAAGTCCATAAAACCGCCGTTTTTGCCTATAAAATCAAACTATTTACGTTTTACTGTGTGACATATGACAAAGGACTTGAAAACCCCGTTGCACATTCTTTTAAGCCGTGACATAAGGCCCGTCACAAAGCCTGCGTAATTGGGCGAATTATTTATAATTGACATCAAAATCTGGACGTGACCATGCAAGTAAAAGAACTTAAATCAGAAGGCCTAAGCCGTTCATATGCAATTACGATTGCAAAAGAAGACTTGGCAGAGAAACTTGAAGCAAAAATCAAGGAAATGCAGCCTCAGGTCAATCTCAAAGGTTTCCGTAAGGGCAAAGTTCCGGCGAGCCATATCCGTAAAATGTTTGGTCAGTCCATCATGAATGATGTGGTACAGGAAGCTGTCACCGAAAGTACGCAAAAAACACTTGAAGATAATAAGGTTCGCCCAGCGGGACAACCATCTATTGATCTTCGTGCTAATGGTGAAGATGTTACCAAGGGGAAAGCTGATCTTGAGTACACGCTTAATGTAGAAACAATTCCAGAGTTTGAACCTGTTGATCCGAAAACACTTAAATATACTCGCCTCACGACTGAGCTTGATGATAAAGTTGTTGAAGACCAGTTGGCAGAACTTGCCAAAGGGCAAAAGAGCTACAAGAAAAAAGCAAAAACGGCTAAAGCTAAAAAAGATGATGCTGTATTAATTAACTTCACAGGTCGCGTTGACGGTGAAGCTTTTGAAGGTGGCGCGATGGAAGGCCACCAACTTGTACTTGGGTCTGGTACATTTATCCCTGGTTTTGAAGACCAGTTGATCGGCGTCAAAGCTGGCGATAAGCTAGACGTTAAAGTAACCTTCCCGAAAGATTACCAAGTTGATACATTGGCAGATAAAGAAGCCGTATTTGAGACAGAAGTACTAGAAGTTCAAGGTGCTACTGATGCTAAAGTTGATGATGAATTTGCTAAAAAATTCGGTATGGAAGACCTTAAATCATTGAAAGAAGCTGTTAGCAAACAAGCTGAAGGTGAATTAGAAGAACAAAGCCGAATGAAATTGAAGCGGGCAATTCTTGATGATCTGGATGCCAAACACAAATTTGACCTACCGCCAAACATGGTAGAAGCCGAGTTTAACAATATTTGGGCACAAGTCGAAAAAGAAAAAGAAGCAGGACAGCTTGATGAAGACGACGCGAAAAAATCTGATAAAAAGTTAAAAGCTGATTACCGCAAGATAGCTGAACGTCGTGTACGTCTTGGTTTGGTATTGGCTGAAATCGGTGCCAAAGCAGAAATTCAAATTACCAATGAAGAATTACAACAAGCAATCGTAAGTGAAGCACGTCGTTACCCTGGGCAAGAACAGCAAGTTATTGAGTTCTATCAAAAGAACCCGGAAGCTGTCGCACAGATGCGGGCGCCGATCTTTGAGGAAAAAACAGTGAACTACATTATTGATTCTGCCAAAATGACAGATAAAAAAGTAGATCGTGATGAGCTTTTTAAAGAAGATGATATGATCTAAGCGGGAAACGCAATCATGATTATTTAAAAAGCCCCGCCATGTCGGGGCTTTTTTATTTTGTATGCCCCTTGAAAATTTAATTGGGAATATAAATATTGAAGTAACTATTTTCAGTGATGGTATGCGCAAATACTATGTAGAATACTGTACAACCAAATAAGGATAAGAATATGCAAGACCCCAATGAAATGCTAATGGGCCTCGTGCCAATGGTTGTAGAGCAATCTAGTCGTGGTGAGCGTAGCTATGATATATTTTCACGACTGCTTAAAGACAGGATTATTTTTCTGACAGGTGTTGTCGAGGATAATATGGCGAGCTTGATTACAGCTCAGCTCTTGTTCCTTGAATCTGAAAACCCTAAAAAAGAAATTTACATGTATATTAATTCTCCGGGCGGCGTTGTAACGGCGGGCATGGCGATTTATGACACTATGCAGTATATAAAATGTCCGGTTTCTACGGTTTGTATCGGGCAGGCGGCTTCGATGGGATCACTCCTTCTGGCTGCTGGTGAGAAGGATATGCGAATTGCATTGCCTAACGCTCGCATCATGGTGCATCAGCCATCAGGCGGGTTCCGTGGACAGGCATCAGATATTCAACGTCACGCTAACGACATATTAGCTATGAAGAAGCGTTTGAACGAAATTTATGTGAAACACACTGGTAATAAATACGCGGTGATTGAGAAAACATTGGATCGTGATCATTTTATGACAGCAGAACAGACAAAAGAATTTGGCATTGTTGATCATGTTTATAGTTCGCGTACTGAAGCGAAAAAGTAATTTCAAGCGCTCTATGTGACTAGAAACTTTGATTTACTAAGAGTTTTGTAATAAAAAAGTCGTATGTAGCACGGAATAATAGATTATAATGCGGCATGGCTCTTGCATAGAAGTATGCAGTCCAAGAAATAAAGAATGAATTGGGAGTAGAAATGAGCAAGACAGGCACAACAGACGCGAAAAACACACTATATTGTTCTTTTTGCGGGAAAAGCCAACACGAAGTCCGCAAACTGATTGCTGGGCCAACTGTGTTTATTTGCGACGAATGCGTCGAACTTTGTATGGATATTATCCGTGAAGAAGGCAAAGCCGGTATTGCCAAGGCACAAGAAGGTGTGCCGACACCGCAAGAAATTTGTGATACATTGGATGATTATGTGATTGGCCAAGATCACGCCAAGCGGGTTCTTTCAGTTGCTGTTCATAATCACTATAAGCGTCTCAATCACGGTACTAAAACTGGTGATGTCGAGCTTGCTAAATCTAATATTCTACTGGTTGGGCCGACGGGGTGCGGTAAAACATTACTGGCGCAAACTTTGGCTCGTATTTTGGACGTTCCCTTCACAATGGCTGATGCCACTACGCTTACCGAAGCCGGTTATGTCGGTGAAGATGTTGAGAATATTATTTTGAAGCTTTTACAATCTGCGGATTATTCCGTTGAACGTGCCGAGCGCGGGATCGTCTATATTGACGAAGTCGATAAAATTAGCCGTAAGTCAGATAACCCGTCTATTACCCGTGATGTATCTGGTGAGGGGGTTCAACAAGCTTTGCTCAAGATTATGGAGGGGACAGTTGCCTCTGTACCGCCACAAGGAGGGCGTAAGCACCCGCAACAGGAGTTTTTGCAAGTAGATACCACAAATATTCTTTTTGTGGTTGGCGGTGCCTTTGCGGGGCTTGAGAAAATGATTGCTAGCCGTGGTAGCAAAGCCAGTATTGGTTTCGGTGGTGAAATTAAAGAACTGGAAGAACGTCTAACTGGTGAAATTCTACAAGGCGTTGAACCTGAGGATTTGGTAAAGTTCGGCCTTATTCCTGAATTTGTTGGCCGTTTGCCTGTAATTGCGACGCTTACTGACTTGGATGAAAAGGCGTTAGTAACAATTCTTAGCCAGCCGAAAAATGCTTTGGTAAAGCAATACCAACTCTTGTTTGATATGGAAGATATTCGCTTAAGTTTCAACGAAGCCGCCTTGAAAGCAATTGCTAAAAAAGCCATTGCCCGTAAGACAGGCGCTCGTGGATTGCGCTCAATCATGGAGGGGATCTTACTCGATACGATGTATGATTTACCAAGCTATGAAGGGGTTGAGGAAGTTGTTATTAACGGTGAAGTCGTGAATGGCAGTGCGAAACCGCTCTTAATCTATGCGAAAAAAGCAAAGAAGACCGAAAAAGCATCCTAGGTTGAATTATTTGCGCTAAACCCGCAATTAATTACACATTGGTGACTTGATATTAAGAATAAACTGCCCATTTTGGTAAGCATATATTCGCTTTTTCCGCGTGCGTGCTTATTTGCGTGAAATAGCCAAAAACTAGGAAGTTTGGATAATGACAGATACACAAATATTACCGGTGCTTCCATTGCGCGATATCGTCGTTTTTCCGCATATGGTCGTTCCTTTGTTTGTCGGGCGTGATAAATCGATCAATGCACTCGAAGAAGTGATGAAGGCTGATAAGAAAATTTTACTTCTTACACAAAAAGATGCATCGATTGAAGAACCAAAATTGGATGATATCCACACAAAGGGTTGTATCGCTACGATTTTACAGTTGTTAAAGCTCCCCGATGGTACGGTTCGTATTTTAGTTGAGGGTGGATCCCGTGCTAAAGCGGTTAAATTCACCGATAATGAAGATTACTATGAAGCCGAAGTCAAAACTCGAGAAGACGTAGAAGGCGATAGCGTTGAAGCTACACGCATGCGTCAAAGCGTATTCGAGCAATTTAAAAAATACGGAAAATTAAATAACAAAATTGCAGAAGATGTTGTCACTGCAATTGCGGATACAACGGACGCGGCTCAATTGACCGATACTATTTCTGTTCATTTAAACGTGAAGATTAAAGAAAAGCAGAAATTACTAGCGGAAACGAATGTTGTTACGCGCTTGGAAAAATTATTTGCGTTGCTTGAAGGCGAGTTAAGCGTGTTGCGTGTAGAAAAGAAAATTCGCAGACGCGTTAAGCGGCAAATGGAAAAAACTCAACGGGATTATTATCTCAATGAGCAAATGAAGGCCATACAGTCTGAATTGGGCGATGGTAAAGACGGTAATGATGAACTAGGCGAATTAAGCGAAAAGATTAAGGCGACAAAATTTACTAAAGAGGCTCGCAAAAAGGCCGAGGCCGAAATTAAGAAGCTTAGCCAAATGAGCCCGATGTCAGCGGAAGCAAATGTTTCTCGCAATTATCTGGATTGGCTATTGTCCGTGCCGTGGGGCAAGAAAAAGCGCGTTCGTAAGGATTTACAAGAAGCCCAAGCAATCTTAGATAAAGATCACTATGGGCTGGAGAAGGTCAAGGAACGGATTATCGAGCATTTGGCTGTGCAGACACGTACAAAGAAACTGAAAGGCCCTATCCTTTGTTTAGTCGGACCGCCAGGAGTTGGTAAAACCTCGCTTGGTCGCTCGATTGCGAATGCAACCGGACGGGAATTCGTACGGGTATCTTTGGGAGGGGTTCGTGACGAATCCGAAATTCGTGGGCACCGTAGAACCTATATTGGTTCCATGCCAGGACGTATTATTCAGTCAATGAAGAAGGCCAAGTATTCCAACCCATTGTTTTTACTTGATGAAATAGACAAAATGGGTTCTGATATGCGTGGCGACCCATCGGCGGCATTGTTAGAAGTATTAGATCCAGAACAAAATCAAAATTTCAATGATCATTATCTGGAAGTCGATTATGACTTGTCTGACGTAATGTTTATTACCACGGCAAATTCACTTGATATTTCAGGCCCGCTCATGGACCGTATGGAAATTATCCGAATTCCGGGCTATACTGAAGAAGAAAAAATCGAAATCGCTGAGCGCTACCTTGTTCCGAAGCAAGTGAAGGATCATGGCTTAAAAGAGGGCGAAATCGAAATTAAAACCGAGGCAATTCGCGACATTATTCGTTATTACACCCGCGAAGCAGGTGTGAGGAGCTTAGAACGTGAACTGGCGAAACTTGCACGAAAAACGGTTACAGAAATTGTGACAGGTGAAAAAAAATCATTGGTAATTACTTCAAAAAATATTGAAGATTACCTCGGTGTGAAAAAATTCCGCTTTGGGCAAACAGATCAAGAAGATCAAGTTGGTATTGTGACGGGTCTTGCTTGGACACAAGCAGGTGGTGATATTTTGACCATCGAGGCCGTTACAATGTCTGGTAAAGGCAAGGTTACCGTTACTGGTAATTTAAAAGACGTAATGAAAGAATCAATCTCTGCAGCCAATTCCTATATTCAAGCGCGGGCGCCTGAATTTGGTATTAATCCACGGCGGTTTAGAGATACTGACATTCATGTGCATGTACCGGAAGGCGCTACGCCAAAAGATGGTCCTTCTGCCGGTGTTGGCATGGTAACAGCTATGGTTTCTGTCTTGACGGGAATCGAAGTCCGTAAAGATATCGCTATGACTGGTGAAATTACCCTTCGTGGACGTGTTTTACCGATTGGTGGTTTGAAAGAAAAGCTACTGGCGGCTCTTCGTGGGGGGGTGAAGACAGTTTTAATCCCGCTTGAAAATGCAAAAGACCTTGTAGATGTGCCGGAAAACGTAAAATCTGGCCTAGAAATCATCCCAGTGGGTACAGTTGATGAAGTTTTATCAAATGCGCTCACGAAACCTTTGACTCCTATCAAATGGACAGCTAAAGACGAGGCCGAACTATCAGGGATTCTTAGTCGCAGTGGTTCGAATGACCAAGGTGGGCTTACGGCGCACTAAGGTATAGATGAAAATAAGTGGGTGATTAGCTCAGCTGGTAGAGCATCTCGTTTACACCGAGAGGGTCAGCGGTTCGAACCCGTTATCACCCACCATTTTCATTTTTCCACATAATAAGCGGTTTTCTTCCTAACCGACCTTTCGGTTGGTTGTGCTTCATTTACCACAATAAATAACTCCCCTTATCTTTTTCCGTTATTTTTGTTATCCTCTACGAATCTACAAGATTTTGCGACGGAAAAGAAAATGATGCACGTTAAGTAAGATAAGCACAAAGTTTTGTTGCAAGCAAAACAACCACATTTGTTGTGGGAGGAGATGAATATGCAGAATGAATTATCGCTAGCATTTTTGCGACCAAGATTTCTGTCCTCCACATTGCTATTTTTGATGCTTTCGGCTTGTGGTGGTTCTACGGGAGGACCAACCAGTCCGCCTCCACCACCTCCTCCTCCGCCACCTCCTCCTGTTTCTACGATTTTTGCTAGTGATGCTTCGACAGTACGGTTCCTCAATCGGGCGACCTTTGGGGCCACTCAAAGCCAAATTTCTGCGCTAACGGGTACAGAAGTGGCCGATTGGATCAAGGCCGAATTTAATAAGCAACCTACCAATTACCTACAGAGGATATTAGATCAACTCGCAGCTTTGCCCCAAGGAGAAATGCTATTTGCTAATAGTTTGACTAATTTGTATTTCGACGAAGCAATTGCAGGGGATGATCAGTTACGCCAGCGAATGGTTCTGGCTTTGTCGGAGATTATCATTGCTTCCAGTAATAGTAATCTCAACGGTCGTCCGGAGGCGTTGGCATATTATATTGATATCTTGTCTAACAATGCTTTTGGCAATTATCGTGATTTGCTTGATGACATTACTTATTCCCCTGCGATGGCAGTTTATCTTACTTATTTAGCTAACCAAAAGGGTGATATGGCTAGCGGGCGGGTACCGGACGAAAATTATGCTCGCGAGTTGTTACAATTATTTAGTATCGGACTGAATGAGTTGAATATGGACGGTACGCTAAAGCTTGACGGGCAAGGGCAGCCGATTGAAACATTTGACAATACGGACATAACAGGGCTTGCAAAGGTATTTACTGGGCTGAGCACCCAAGGTAGTAATTTTTTCAATATTACACGCGATCGATCTGCGATCTATAAACCGTTGCAGATGTTTCCTGATTTTCATTCAGATCTAGAGAAAAGTTTTTTAACGGTGACAATACCGGCTTCTACAAGTGGGACAGAGAGTATCGACATAGCCCTTGATACCATCTTTGCCCACCCAAATATCGCTCCATTTGTTTCGCGCCAACTGATTCAACGCTTTGTGATGTCTTCACCTTCGCCTGCTTACGTGCAAAGGGTTGCCACCGCTTTTGAGACGGGCCGATTTACGTTACCAGACAATTCTAATGTTGGTACTGGGATACGCGGAGATTTAAAAGCCACCATTGCAGCTGTGTTATTGGATCAACAAGCCATTCAAAACCCGGCAAATGGAACTCCGGAGCAAGGCAAAATACGCGAACCAATGTTACGTATTATTCACTGGGCAAGAGCCTTTAATGAAACCACGCCAGACGCCGCCGATGAGAATTTTTTACAAGATACAACATTTGCTCTTAGCCAGCATCCTTTCCGATCACCGTCTGTGTTTAATTTTTTCCGGCCAGGGTATGTAGCCCCAGGAACGGCAACTGGTGCAGCAGGGTTGACCGCTCCCGAGCTACAAATTGTCAACGAAAGCACCTCCATTAGCAATATTAATTTTATCAATGCATTTATTTATGGTTTTTCACCAAATAAATCGGATGATCCTGCGGGCGGTGTAAATCCTGATTATACGGCTGAGGTCGCTTTGGCCGATGATGTGCCGGCCTTGATAAATCATTTGGATTTGTTGTTAACAGGAAACATGCTTCGCCAAGACAGCAAAGACAGGATTGCAGATGTATTGGCCGAAGTACCAATTAGACCCGATAGTGATGCAGAAGACAGGATTGTTCGGGTCGCTATTGCGATTTCAATGGTGATGGCATCACCTGGTTATTTGGTTCAACGATAGGAGAGATGATGGCAAACCGGAGATCATTTCTAAAAGGTGCTGCGGGAGCAGGGGCTGTGACATTTCTCGGGAGTACTGGCGTTTTATCGGCCCTTGGGAACTCTAAATCATTCGCTGCTGATGTAAGCGGATATAAGGCTATTGTCTGTGTGTTCTTTTTTGGCGGTCAAGATTGCCATGACACGGTACTGCCCTTTGACCAAGCGTCCTATGACCGTTACGGCGAACTTAGGACGGGTATCTTGGCTGATTATGCATCCAACCCTGGCGGCTCAACTCGTACACTGGATCGGTTGTTAGAGCTTACACCGACAAATGCGGCACAATTCGGGACGCAGAAATTCGCACTTCCCGAAGAATTAGCGGGAATTAAATCTCTCTTTGATGCTGGAAAAGTAGCGGTTATCGGCAATGTTGGGCCGCTTGTTCAACCGATTACGGCGGCGGAGTTTGGCGACGATATTATACCACGTCCCAAAAACCTGTTTTCCCACAATGACCAGCAATCCACATGGATGAGTTCGGCACCAGAAGGGCAAATATTTGGCTGGGGTGGTAAGTTTGCGGATACCGTTATTAATGCAGGTGCCAACAGCGAAGATTTCTTCACAGCTATTACAACAGCCGGTAATACCGTGTTTTTAGCTGGAGAGACGGCAACCCAGTATAATTTAAACTCTCAAGGTCCGCCGCAAGTAAATGGTTTGAAGAACTTTAATAGTGCTTTGTTAGGCTCAGGTTCCAACTCTGCATTAGCGGTGAAACTTCTTGAGGATCATTACCGGAGTGTTGGTACGGAACGTGCCAATTTGTATGAGCGGGATTTGGCGACCATCGCTGACCGCGCTTTTGATCTCAACGAAAAATTTAATGTTGCGTTGGATAACTCCGAGCCTGTACAAACTCCTTTCCCAGGTACAGGGCTTGGCACACAGTTGTTCGCTATTGCCAATACCATTAAAATTAAAAGTGCCTTAGGGGTTGGTCGACAAGTGTTCTTTGCTGCCATTGGCGGTTTTGACAGCCATAATGATCAGGCGGTAAATTTGCCTAATCGACAAAAACAATACGGGGATGCAATTGCGGC
This sequence comes from Alphaproteobacteria bacterium, assembly GCA_024278915.1. Taxonomy (GTDB): domain Bacteria; phylum Pseudomonadota; class Alphaproteobacteria; order Caulobacterales; family Maricaulaceae; genus Robiginitomaculum_A. Next base: position 14,887 of record JAJRSG010000154.1, on the reverse strand, counting down.
ATTTTATCAGGCTACGGTAGAACTGGGCGCTGAAAATGACGTGACATTGTTCACGGCCTCTGACTTTGGCCGTGCCTTGATCGAAAATGGTAACGGTACGGACCATGGCTGGGGTAGCCATCATTTTGTTGTCGGTGGTGCTGTTAATGGTAATGAGATTTACGGTAATATTCCGCCGTATGATATAGGGCATCCGCAAGATGCCGGAAATGGCAGGTTGGTTCCAGAAGTCTCCGTGGAACAATACGCAGCGACACTTGGTAAATGGTTTGGCCTATCAGACGGTGAACTACAAGCCGCCCTGCCTGCACTCGCCAATTTTTCTACAAAAGATTTAGGTTTTATGGGGTGAACCTATCAAATTTTTCCCTCTTTTTCTTCTCAAAATGGCTCAAGATTGTCTCTAGCTCATGGGGGGTAAAGAATTTTGTATATTAGCAAGTCATAATGTACTATAGTGGCAAAACCGCAATAATGAATAAAAATTCAAAGGGGAATATTATGAATATACTGAGAAAAACAACACTGGGTTTGGCAGCTCTTTCTATGACAGCAATGAGCTTAGCTGGAACGGCATTTGCAGGTGATAAAGCCGACGAAGCACTTGGCATTTGGTTGCGCCCAAAATTTGGTTGGCATGTTGAATTTGCTATGTGCGATACAGATGCAACAAAATTATGTGGCACTGTTATTTCAGGTGAAGGCACGGATAAGAAAACCGAAGGACCCGTTGTTGGTGTTAAAATGTTGTTTAACATGGATAAAACTAATGATGGATCAAAATGGAAAGGCAAAATGTATGACCCTAAAGGCGGTGGTACATATGCAGGATATGTAAAAATTCTTGATGATGGTCGAGTAAAAATGTCTGGTTGTATGATGGGCTTTATGTGCCGTTCTGAAAAATGGACACGGGTTGTTGAAGGCGAATAAGGCGTAACAACCGATTGTCGAATTGAATGCTCATCAGGCTCAATGTGCTTGGTGGGCATTTTTTATTGGAATGTCAGATAATGTTTGCGCCATTATTTGGGAAAATAATGGCGCGAGTGACGGGACTCGAACCCGCGGCCTCTGGCGTGACAGGCCAGCGCTCTAACCAACTGAGCTACACCCGCTTAATAAGCGTTACCGCTACCAAGGCGCGTTTACTAACCTGCTCATCTGCAAGCGTCAACGCCTATTCTGACTAATTACATATTTTTTTATTCATAGGATGATTTCGGGGAATTTCTTGATATGGAGAGGGCGAGGAAGTTGAATGCCTAACTTTGCAAAGGCTTTACAAAGTTAATGGGATTGTTACACAGGTTTTCAATGTAAGCGTTCATGAGGTAAGCATATGCTTTCAGTTCTTGATATTTTTAGAATTGGTATTGGGCCGTCAAGTTCACATACGGTTGGCCCCATTCGGATTGCAAAACGTTTTGTTGACAGTCTAGATCAACAAGATGTTTTAGATGAAACTCACACCATCAAAGTTGAGCTGCAAGGCTCATTAGCAATGACAGGTGAGGGGCATGCGACGCCCAAAGCGGTTATCCTTGGGCTCATGGGGCTTGAGCCAGAGACCTTAGATCCGCAATATGCAGATTCGCAAATCGCCATGGTTTACAAGGACAAAAAACTACCATTGGGCGGAAATAGGCATATAACTTTTGCCTCTCAGGAAGATATTATTTTTGATTATGACACGGTCCCTGATTTACACCCTAATGGCATGAAATTATTGGCATTTGACAAACAAGGCCGTATTTTAAAAGAGCAAATATATTACTCCACGGGTGGTGGTTTTATTGCCTCGAAACAACAATTAGAAACGCCTCTTGAGAATGACTTGGTCACAGGACAAATTTCTGTGCCCTATCCATTTGGTTCAGCGGATGATTTACTCGCACATTGTGCGGCGTCAAAGCTAGGTATTCACGAAATCATCTATGCCAATGAAGATGCTATGCGGCCTCGTGCGCATACGGATGCCGCCCTTGACAGAATAACAAATGTGATGATGGCCTGTATTAATTTAGGCTTGAAGCGGGAAGGGGTTCTACCTGGTGGGCTGGAAGTGAAACGTAGAGCGCCGGCCATTTGGCAAAAGCTGCACGGCGCCCCCCCGTCAAATGAACGCGAGCAAATATTTGACTGGTTGAATGTCTATGCCATGGCGGTCAATGAAGAGAATGCTTCGGGTGGGCAAGTCGTTACGGCACCCACCAATGGGGCAGCGGGTATTATTCCTGCTGTTATTCGTCATTATTGCGAAGGAGAAAACTCTATCCCCGAGAATAAACGAAAATTCCTTTTAACGGCAGGGGGAATCGGTTTGTTGTATAAACAAAGAGCTTCTATCTCGGGTGCGGAGATGGGGTGCCAAGGAGAGGTCGGTGTGGCTTGCTCTATGGCAGCCGGCGGTCTTGCCGCGGTTTGGGGGGCAACCCCTATTCAGGTGGCAAGTGCCGCAGAAATCGGAATGGAACACAATTTGGGTCTCACATGTGACCCTGTCGGTGGCCTTGTACAAATTCCGTGCATCGAAAGAAATGCAATAGGCGCCGTTAAAGCGGTAAATGCGGCTCGTCTTGCCTTACATGCGCCGGATCAAATGAAGGTAAGTCTCGACCAAGTCATTGAAACCATGCGCCAAACTGGCTTGGATATGTCTTCAAAATATAAAGAAACCAGTCAGGGTGGCCTAGCCGTGAATGTCGTGGAGTGCTAATATAACCATACATGTGGGAACCTAAGACAGATAAGGGAATATAATATGCCGCATCAAGATAAAATTTACTCTGCTTCGCCCGCCTTCAAGTCGACTGCAAATTTGTCCGCTGAAGCCTATCAGGAGATGTATTCCCATTCCATATCTGATCCGGAAGGCTTTTGGGGAGAACAGGGAAAGCGTCTGGATTGGATAGTGCCCTATACGCAAGTTAAAGACGTAAGCTGGGATAAGGCAAATCTTCATGCAAAATGGTATGAAGACGGGGTTTTAAATGTTACGGCGAACTGTATTGATCGCCATTTGGAGACGCGCAGCGATAAGGCTGCCATTATATGGGAAGGAGATGATCCTTCCGAAAGTATGGTTTTAACCTATAAGGAACTGCATCTGAAGGTCTGCCGTTTTGCCAATGCTCTTAAAAACCACGGGGTTAATAAAGGCGACAGAGTGACAATTTACATGCCGATGATAGTTGAAGCGGCGATTGCTATGTTAGCCTGCGCCCGCATTGGGGCGATACATAGCGTCGTTTTTGGTGGGTTTTCTCCAGATGCGCTCGCGGGACGGATTACTGATTGTGACAGTACATTTGTGATTACGGCTGATGAAGGCTTGCGTGGTAGCAAAAAAATTCCCTTAAAGAAAAATTGTGACGCTGCGTGTGAGATTGCCGGCATTGTCAAAACGGTTTTAACCGTGCGCCGAACTAGTGGTGATGTGAATATGACCGCGGGGCGAGATGTCTGGCTTCATGATGCCTTGGAAATGGTCGAGGATGATTGTCCACCTGAACCAATGAATGCAGAAGACCCATTATTTATTCTCTATACTTCTGGGTCTACAGGGCAGCCCAAAGGTGTTTTACATACGACAGGCGGTTATTTAGTATGGGCATCAATGACTCATGAATATGTATTCGACCTGAAAGAAGACGATGTGTATTGGTGTTCAGCAGATGTGGGCTGGGTAACGGGGCATACTTATATCGTATACGGGCCGCTGGCGAACGGGGCGACAACCGTAATGTTTGAAGGTGTGCCGACCTATCCTGATGCAAGTCGCTTTTGGCAGGTGTGCGATAAACATCAGGTCTCAATATTTTACACGGCCCCAACGGCGATCCGTGCCCTTATGCGTGAGGGTGATGGGCCTGTTAATGCAACTTCCCGTAAGAGCTTGCGCTTACTTGGTACTGTTGGTGAACCGATTAATCCAGAAGCGTGGGAATGGTATTTCCATGTGGTCGGCGAGGGACGTTGCCCGATTGTTGATACATGGTGGCAGACTGAAACCGGCGGTACAATGATTGTACCTTTACCGGGGGCAAGTGATATGAAACCGGGAGCAGGAAGCCACCCTTTCTTCGGGGTTGAACTCGCGTTGGTTGACGAAGAGGGCAATGAACTTATGGGGGAGACAGAAGGAAACCTCATTATCAAGAATAGCTGGCCAGGGCAAATTCGTACGGTCTATGGTGATCACCAGCGCTGCATTGATACGTATTTTAGCGCCTATCCCGGTTCTTATTTTACAGGTGATGGCTGTCGCCGTGATGCAGATGGGTTTTACTGGATAACCGGGCGTGTTGATGATGTGATTAATGTATCGGGGCACCGTATGGGGACAGCCGAAGTCGAGAGCGCGCTTGTTTCTCATGTAGATGTGGCCGAGGCGGCCGTGGTTGGTTACCCGCATGATATTAAGGGGCAAGGGATATATGCCTATGTCACACTGAATGTTGGTACAGAACCGAGCGATGATTTACGCAAGGCGCTTGTAAAACATGTCCGACAAGAAATTGGCCCGATTGCGGCTCCAGACCTTATTCAATTTGCGCCAAATTTACCGAAGACTCGCTCTGGTAAAATCATGCGCCGCATCTTGCGCAAAATTGCCGAAGATAGTTTCGAGAATTTGGGAGATACCTCCACTCTTGCTGAACCCGGTGTTGTCGGAGATTTGATTAACAACAGAATGAATAGAGGGTAATGATTGAAGTGTTTTAGGAAGGACGCGTAATGTCTGATTTTATTGATGATGCAATTCAAGCGGCAAAGGTTGAGATGACGGCTAGCTTGAAGGAGGATGAAATTTGGACTTGTGACCTTAAAAGTAAGCACGGAGTGATGATTCGTGATTTACATATAAAGACCAAATTTGGCACCCCGAAAACGGGTAATATTATTTATCATTTCGCACTCGTATCTCAAGAAATTAGTCAATATGATGATGTTTTGGAATGGGCGAAAGAAGAAGGCCATGATTTGAATGATTTTAAAAACTTAAGTAAATTCAAGCAGATGGTTGAAGATAAAGGGAATTTACGCATTCTTTTGAGTGAAGAAACCTACCAAAATATGATGGCAGGTCTCGAGATAAGCCAAGCTTGTGCCAATGCTCATCCATGACTGATTTTACCAAGACGTAATTAACATGAAAAAAGAAGCTTTCCCCTCTTTAAATAATTAGGCTTATTTGCATCAATAGGTTAAATTTATGCACTACAGTTCCTGCATTCGCGGGATAAATAGGTATATGCAATGAACACTCATCACGTCAAAACTTTGGAAGCTATTGAACGAAAGTTAAAGTGGCTTTCGACATGGATAATTCACAATGCGAACCATATTCGCTCCAATACAGATGGGGTGAAGGTCGGCGGGCATCAGGCGAGTTGTGCCTCAATATCGACGATTATGACCGCTCTGTATTTTCATGTACTGGGCCCGAGGGACCGTGTAGCGGTAAAACCGCATGCAGGGCCAGTATTACATGCCATTGAATATTTGTGTGGAACGCAAAGCTTGGAAAAATTACAAAATTTTCGCGGACTTGGTGGCGCCCAGTCGTATCCATCTCGAACTAAAGATGGTGAATTTGTTGATTTTTCGACCGGTTCGGTTGGGCTTGGCGCTGCTGTGACAAATTTTTCTGCTCTGACCCAGAGCTATCTTCGGCATAAAGAAATTCTCCCTATGGAAGAGAAACCTGCCTTGATGGTTGCCCTTGTCGGGGATGCAGAAATGGATGAGGGCAATATATATGAAGCTTTGATTGATACGTGGAAGCATGATGTGCGAAATTTGTGGTGGGTTATCGACTATAATCGCCAGAGCCTTGATAGCACCGTAAATGAAAAACTGTTTCGGATTATTGGGCGGTTTTTTAGGGCTGTAGGATGGAATGTTATCACTTTGAAATATGGTAAATCTCTTTTCGAGGCCTTTCAAAAACCGGGCGGTAAGGCATTGAAAATATGGCTAAATGAGTGCCCTAATGATATTTATTGTGCGCTTACTTATCAAGGCGGTGCAGAATGGAGAAAGCAAATTTTGAGCGATATGCCGGGTGATGATATTTTGGCCTCTCTGCTTGAGACCTTTGATGATGATGCCCTGCATACTTTGATGACCGACTTGGGGGGACATTGCATGGAGGCGGTATTGGATGCATTTGAAAGTGTCACCAATGACAAACCAACAATGTTTTTGATGTATACGGTTAAAGGGCAGGGCTTACCGCTCGCCGGACATAAAGACAATCATGCAGGTTTGATGACGGAGAAACAAATGGCTAGCTATAAGGCTAGCCTCGGTATTGTGGACGGCGCGGAATGGGATAAAAATTGTTTGCTGGGAGATGATAACGGTGCCTTTCAATCTGCGATTACTAAGGCTCCTTTTCAACAAAATCGTGTGCGGGTATGCCACGCTAGCCAAATTGAAATTCCTAAAAACCTCCCGCAGGATAAAGCAGAACGGACAAGTACGCAGGTTAGTTTTGGGCGTATTCTAAACGATATTGCCAAACAGGGGGGCGCGCTAGCTGACCGGATTGTAACAACCTCACCAGACGTAACGGTTTCAACAAATTTAGGCGGATGGGTAAATCACCAAGGCTTGTTTCACCGTAGTGAAAAGCAAGATGCCTTTAAAGACCGTAAAATTCCCTCTGCTCAAAAGTGGGTCAAAAGCCCTAGCGGGCAGCATATAGAGTTGGGAATTGCCGAAAATAATTTGTTCTTGAACCTAGCCGCTCTGGGACTGTCTCACCGCATTTTCGGGGAGAGGTTGTTTCCAATCGGTACTTTGTATGATCCATTTATTGCGCGGGGATTGGATGCTTTGAACTATGCTTGTTACCAAGACAGCCGTTTTATGTTAGTGTCAACACCGTCTGGCATTACCTTGGCACCAGAAGGTGGTGCACATCAGTCGATTAACACTCCCCTTATTGGTATTGGTCAACCGGGGTTGCGTTCATATGAACCAGCATATGCATCTGAGCTCGCCGTTATTATGCGGCATGGGTTTAGCTATATGCAGGACGAAAAAAATGGGGGGTCAATATATTTGCGCTTATCAACCCGCCCTTTGAACCAACCGCAACATGGCTTAAGTGAAGATAACGTCAAATCTGTTATTAAGGGAGGGTATTGGCGACAACTTCCTACAGCAGAAACAACACATATAATTGTATATTCTGGCGTATTGGCACAAGAAGCTAAAGAAGCGTTTGAACAGACTGCTAATACGGCACTACTAGCGATAACTTCGTCAGACCGCCTCTACAATGATTGGCAGGATAAAGGAGAGGGTGCCTATGTGCACGATTTGCTAGCCCCAATACCAAGTTCTGCGAAAATTGTTTCTGTACTAGATGGTCATCCGGCGAGCCTTGCGTGGTTAGGTAGTGTCCATGGTCATAAGCAAACACCGCTCGGGGTTAACAAATTCGGGCAAACAGGGAATGTGCAAGATTTATATAGAACTTATGGGATTAATACGGCGTCCATTGTGAAGGCGTGTACATAAACCTGCAAACATATTTTTGCCCAGAATGCCATTTTTAGAAGCAATTTCACCCCATTAAACCCCCCTTAATGATGTTGTGGGACAGATGTGTGATAATTTAATATGTGGGACATTAAATGACATATGTGCGGCTGAAAACAGCCTGTATAGCAGTTGCCTTTATCGCTGCGTCTTCTGAAAACTCATTTGCTCAACTTGGGCCTTATGAAGTTACAGCAACGGCACCTATCGGGTTTAATACTGGGTGTGGGTCTTCTGATTATACGACCACGATTACCGTTAACGAGAATATTATCATTGCAGATCTTGATTTTGGATTCTTGGCATCACACACATGGCGCACAGATATAAATATGACGTTGACGTCGCCTGCGTCTACATCCGTGGATGTCCTTAACGGTCCATATGCCATTAGTGCAAATAACTATAATGTTCGTTTTGATGATGGGGCGGGGACTTTAGTTGATACAAGTCCCCATAATACCAATGATACGATTGGCGCTGTTCCAGCTTATGAAAACACGGTGCGCCCTGAAAGCGCTCTCAGTGCATTTAACGGCGAAAATGCCAATGGCACATGGACACTAAGTATTTGCGATACCTATGCCCCTGATGATGATGGGACGTTCAGGCAAGCGAATTTGTTTTTCACGCCTGTTCCTGCTGTATTGGGGGCAAACAAGTCCGTCACAGTTTGGGATCCTGCGGCAAGTGGGCTTTACGCATTGCCTAGTAATGATGTTATCTTTGCGCTTACGGTGACCAACAGCGGCAACGGTTATACGGACCCCAATAGTGTGTTCCTAGCGGACAGCATTGATAATGACATGGTTTTTTACAATGGCGATATAGATGACGGTGGCCCTGAAACGAACTCGGTAGCTTTTATAGACGCTGGTTCGGGGTTGAGCTTTTCATATGCTAGCGATGTGGGGTATTCGAATGCTGTGGCAAAGCCGACGAGCTTTGCGGCCTGTAATTATTCTCCTGTTGTTGGTTATGACGCGAATGTCAGGCATGTATGTGTGCGGCCTACTGGGCAACTTAGTCCTGGTGTAGCCAACCCTGGTTTTACAATTAAATTTCGAGCTAAAATAAAATAGAACAAGGTACAATTTTATTGATTATGATCCGCATAGTGGCTTAACTCTTCGGTGAAATCATATCCAAAAGGCCTCTTGCCGAGTTTTGATCAAACTTGAACCGGAATTTCAAATACATTCCTTTTTGGCTGTATTCAGCCGCACTAAAGTCCTGATCTTTGTATCCGTTGACATTATAGCCTACACTCATCCAAACATTTTTTACTGGAGAAATTCCGATGGAGGGACCATATGCATAACTGAATGAGTCACTTCCTTGCCCATAAATCACTGAGCCGTGCAGGCCAACATCAATACGTTCTGTTATGTCAAACCGTGTTTCAGCCCCAACCAAGTGAGTGAAACCGCTATATGTGGTGCCTTCATATTTATTTTTTACATATTTAACACCGTAATGCCCCGCTAGTTGTAGTCGCTCTGTCAACATTGCATTTGCGGTGAAATTGTTGATGAGCTTGGTAACATTATTACCTGTAGCGCTGTTATTCAAGTTCACGTCAAAACGGTTTAAAAATACTAAACCATCATTGTTTTTTGGACGCCATGCGGTTCCGAAACGGCCGTCGATCCGTGTGGATTTACCAGAAATAGTTGCATCTCCATTGATGTTCTGGTCTCTAAAATAAGCTCGCACAGCACCGGCAAATGACAATGTTTCTGATATTTCACGGGCTGCGGCCAAATTGGCTGTTACGGCTTGGGATTGGCTGCTGTCACGTAGTTCAAGCCGTGTGGATACGCTAGTTTCTTTGGTTCGGTAACCAAACCCTACATACCCGGCCATATATGCTTCATTGGTTTCCAGAGATGAGGTTGCGATATCGGGGGCAATTTGGTCAACAACGCCTGTTCCGTTAAAAATACGTCTGTTTGTGAGGCCAAAGGACGAACTCCATTTCGGGCTGAATTGAAATTGTTGGTCAAGACCAATGGTCGCACCAATACGTCTGCCACTCTCTGAGGTAATCATGTCGGAACCAACTGACACTTCTGTCCCTGCCCAAGGGGCATAGCTGATACCAGCAGATGTGTTCTCGCTCTTTCCATTTGTGTTATTCAAAATATCATGGCTGATGCGAATGCTGGCTTTTTCTGCAATTGACTTCTCCACGGAAATGCGTGTGCGTTGTGGGAAGTCCCCGACATTGTTTTTGCTACCAAGTGGTTGTTCTTGGCTAATTTGGAATGAGGCACCATGCTGTGGTAAAGTGTAGCGAATGCTGGCTAGTGCTAATACGGACTCGTGAACCGTTTTGGAAAGTTCTGTATCTTTAACAGTTCGAAGGCCGAATGAAGCGCTAAGTGTTTCGCTTTCCTGATTAATAGTGGCTTCGGATAGGGTGCGGGTGGCACCTGTGCCGAGATTGTCTTCTCTGTAGAGGCTAGCAACAATTTTACGAGACCCACGTCTTCCGGTTTTTTCGTCTTCAAGTTTTTGAAGTTCATAGTCTAAGTTTGCACCATATCTTCGGATGTCACTTGTTGTTGTGCTGCGTTGACTAAGTCCAAAACCAGCTTCTTCTGAACGGACATAGACACCAGCAGTGAGTTTGTCGCTTGTGTGGATGATCTCTGCTAAATACGCATTCGCCGTATCATAGTCTGTACTGGCGTCTTGTTTATTGCGGCTGGTCGCAAATTCGGCGCGAAATTCGGTATCTTCGGTTAGTTTTGCGATGATTTCTGCGCCAATCATATCTGACTTTCCACCTTTATGATTACCATTGCCACCTTCATGAACAAAAGTGGAGCCGATTTGTACGCGGCCACCCATGATTTGTTTTTGCACTCGACCACCATAGGATAAGTTGCGCTCGGAATCTTGGGATGTTTCGTAATCGACGACGATCACATTGGGGTTAAAGCCACTATCTGATACATCAATTGGGGCTCTGAATATGATCTCGCCGGATGAGTTATCGATAGTGTAGTCAAGGTGTCTGATGAGGCGACGGCTTTCCAAAATAACGTCTGCGCGAACTCGGTCACGAGTTTCAATTGTAATCACTTCTGAGTTACCGAGAATAAATATGTTGGATAATTGATAGGGGCCACTTGTACCATTTGCGGCAAGTTCATCTTTTGTAAACCCTTGATTTGTTTCTGCCCCATAAGCAATTGCTTGAAAGTTTTTGCCAAGGTATTCTGATTTGATGCCGGAAAGATGCCGATTATAACGAGTTAACTTGCCTTCTGTAATATTGGTTTCGAAGTCTCCAAACATTGCGTAGAAACTTTTCTTTTCTAACTTTACATAGACGGGGTAGCGGCTCGCGGCTTCGAAAGCACTGTAAGACTTGTCACCATAGAGTGTGTAGTAGGCATTAGGGTCAATTTCTGTATTGAAGTCACCGTCATGTGTGCCGCGTCGTTTGTCTGTGTCAACGGCTAGGGTCAACATCCAACCACCTTTTACAAGCCCTTTTGCAAAGAAAGCAATACGGCCATCGGTAACTAACCCGTCAGCAGCACCAGATGCCAAAGCAACAGATTTGTTTTTGAGACTGTTATAAGCGGCGCTCCCTTCGGCAAGCCCAACAATGATCCAGTCGCGTTTTTCGGGCTCAAGGTACATGAACAATTCAACCTTTCGCCCATTATCCAACGTGACGACAATGGTAACTTTACCGGTTTGCAGTGTTGGTTCCAATTTAATATGGGCGATGCCGTCCGCGCCGACAACAATATCTGCGCGGGCTGTGTTTGGTGACACAAGTTCTTCTTTACCCTCAAGACGAGACTGGTTGTGTAGTAAATAGGGAGAAGGGATATCAATTTTGGTAATTCGCCCTGCATGCACGGGGCGACCGGCTTCATCTTCAAGGCGCACGGCCAATACGGGTGTCGTTCGCCCATCTGCCACCAATACGGATTGATCGGGGAGGGCAGTCGCGCGTGCGATGGTTTTGATGAAATATATATTTTGTACCAACTTTGTAACTCCCTTACTTTTTTGATCTTGCACGATGGCTTCAAAGTGATTTTCGCCTTCTAAAATATCGACACCACGCCAACGGCTCATCATTACGGTGCGTGTTTGATTGCTGTCACGAGACTCAAAATTTACAACGGGAATTTTGTGACCATTAAGCATCATCGTTACGGTTTGTCCTGGTGCATGTTTAATCCCGATGTTTACGGATGGTGTTGACGGCGTTCTGTTTGGGCGAGGGTAAACCCACTCTGCCTTGGCTGTCTGTTGTCCGAGCCATTTTGCATCAAACGCTTTGTACTCTGTACGGTCATTAAAAATGAGGCCTTCAGTTTTGTTCACTGATTTTCCATTGTGTTTTAAATAAAAATTAGCGCGCCATAACCCACCGCCTTGAATTTCAATGAATTGTGAATAGGCGCTGCCTGCGAAACGTGATCCTTCTTCGCATGCCATGATTTCATAACCGTCAGGTAATGTTTCTTCGTCAACTTGCACAACATGTGTACCGCTTGTAATACCGGGAAAGCTATAAAGTCCATCTTGGTCTGTTATGGCATATGCGCCAGTTTCCATATAGAGTCGAACGCCTTCAACCCCATTACCATTTTTGATACTGCGTGCCCAAGTGGCATCACCGTCACATGCATTTTCACTAACACGGCCGACCAGCGTACTGGTTGACCGTAGTAAATCTTCGCGCATCGTAACACTTGCGCGCGCAATGTTGGAAATCCGGTCGCCATTTCCGTCAACGGCAACGATAGTGTTTATCGCATCGGTTTTTCCAGCGTCAGTGCCAACTTCCAAAACATAGCTCAAGGTGAATATGCTACCAATTTCTAATACGCCCGGTTTGAATATCAAATCTTTCCCATTTGGAGAAATTTGAGGATCAGGCGTTGTAATTCTGTCCAGTTTAGCCGATCCTGAAACATATTTGAAACCGCGCGGGATGGTGTCTGTCATCTTGAAGGCCGCACTTGTTTGCCCACGGTTTTCTATAGTGACCGTATAAGGGATGAAGTCGCCGACAGCCGCGGTCTTAACCTCGGTTTTTTTGGCAATCACTAAGTCTGTTTCTGCATCGAGAGGAATGTCGAAATTAAGAGGTCCTGAGCCATTAAGATTAAATGTGCGCCCATAAGAAGCTTCACTGTCAATAACAAATGGTTCATTGCCCAGGTTGTCAAAATCACTTCGACTTAATGAGGAAGCAAAGCGGTATCCTTCAGGTGGTTCGACTCGAACGTAATAATTTCCCAATTGAACCAGTGGGAAGCGATATTCTCCGGGGCGAATATTGTACATAGATCCACCAGAATCGTATATAACTTGCCCTGATAGGACACTGTTCGGGTAGGTGGACACTCCATCAACGCCGTAAACATTAGCTGGCTGATTGGTGGTGGCATCTATTAATGTAATCCGGGCATTGTCTACATATTCGCCAGTAATGCTGTTGAATATGCGGCCATAAGGGTCAACCAGTGCCGTATCGACAGAAATTTCCTGAGCGTCAAAAGCATCAATATATTTAGCATTTAATTGTGTGCCTTGCGGCGTTGTTAGTACCGGATCGAAGGTGGGGGTGAGGTCACGTGTAGAAGGTAGCCATGCCCAAAATTCGCCAGTATCTGGCCCAGATTCATATAATCGTAAGTAGATTTGATCCCCGTGGGCCGTTGAAACCGAAATAACGACTGTTTCAACCCGGTTTTTGTCACCATTTTGCCCGAGATCTGTAACGCGAACATACATAATTTCGCCCGCTGTGTATGTTCTTGCTGGAATTAAAGAAACGGTATGGTTTGTTTTATAGGAACGGATTTGTAATGGTGTTGAAGGTTCTGGCATCGGGATATATGTTCCCGCAATATCACCAGAAGGGGCATAATCTGCGCCGTTTAGCCGCACTTTAATGGCAACGGGTGATTTCGGTGACTTTCTGAAAAAATTAATGGTCGAGACAGTACGTTTCGCCTCAATCAAGAAACTGGCTTGATTTGTGAGCACAGTTACCTGTTGGCCGCCCTCAGCATCATAGCTGATGGCGGCCACATTGGTAACTGTCTGTCCAAGAGTTGCTGCCTTTACTTGATCCATTTGAAAGCTGGTCAATATTACGGCGGCGACTATTAAACATCTTACCCACAATAAGACGTATTTATTCACCATTCTGTTCCCACATTTCGCCAGTGTCACTAAATGGGTTACAATTAGCGCTAGGCTTTTATTGAAATGTTTTTAAAATTGTGACCTGCGGGAGGTGTCTGCCGCAGGTCTTATGTTGTATTTTCGATTCTCTAACCTTTAATCAAAGTACGGATTGTAATGGTACCCGTTGCACCGGCTGTCAGAGTTGAATTTGTTAGGCTGACAGTACATGCACCTGAGATGCAGTCCGTATTTGCAGAAGGTTGACTGAATGTACCTCCGGTAAACCCGCTAGGGGCTGCATTAATGAATTCCAAATCTGGCGGAAGTACATCTGCAATACTAATATTGTTTGCAGATGCCGTCGCACCAGTGTTTTGAACCGTAATTACATATTGCACACATGCACCTGGTATCGAATATTGATCACCGCTGCCGGCTGTGCCGGGGATGGATGAGCAACCCGTTCCGTCTTGAGTGAAAATAGAGACAACTTTTGAAGCCGTTAGATCAGGTGAGGCCACAACATATGTGCCTGTTGCCGAGTGGTCACCGGCATTTGCCACTTCATTGCTAGTCCCAGAACCATCTGCCAAGACATTTTCGGCAGCACCAGTTAGTGTATTGGTACCAGCGTCCGCAACCACCGCTGCACCTGGAGAGGTACCTGTTGTTGGTTGCAATGTATCGGCCACAAGCGAAACTTGTGACGTGTCTGTATCTACACGTACGGCCGGTATATCCCCGTCGACGACAACCCAGATTAAAGCATCGGCAGGCAAGTCAGAACTGGCACCACCGCTACCGGGTGTATAAGAGGTTCCGACACCATCAGAGCCATCTGTTTCGAAGATACTATCACCATCATCCACATAATATGTGATATTCAGTCCGGTGGTGTCGAAAGAGTCACTACTCTCATTTACAAGCGCAAAACTATAGGCTTGTACATCATTACCGTTGTTTGTTACGGAGAAAACCAATTCTTGATTGGTTGCACCCGGCGCTACCGTTTGATTGCCATTGCTGGCAACTGTCAAGTCAACAAGTCGATCAACCGTAAATTCGGTTGGTGATGCAGTATTGTTGATTTGTGCTTGGGATGTTCCGTTAACATCATAGTCGAGCGTAAATGTATTTTGTACATTTGTTCCCGCCG
>JAJRSG010000153.1 GCA_024278915.1 Alphaproteobacteria bacterium | reverse complement strand
GTCTTGAAAATGATTGACGATCAGGATCGGGCCATCGCTTACTTGACTTGCGACGAGCGGTGCGGTTGCGTGGGCATGGTGTAATATTTGGGTCGAGTTCATCCACATGCGCAATGGTAGTCGCGTTTCTTGTTCGATACCGTAATAAAGTAAATCATAAAATGCCAAGCGGTTGTCAGTTGCAATGGCGATGAAAGCATTTTCGTCATGTCCCTGTTTGGCAATATTGGCGATTATAGATTGCGTTTGGGGCCAGCCACGCATGCGTTTTACGGAGTTGGCAACACCTAATGTATTGGTAAGGTTGGGTGAGAGGCTAACAATGGCTAAAATAGCGCCTAACGCTGCATTGATACCGACCGCGTACCTGAGTGTGCGTGGCCATTTACTTGTGGCAATATGGGCCAATAATAGGGTGCCGCCTATATAGGCGCTCACAGCCCAATTGGCATTGGCATGGCTGAGGATCGCCTCAACTGAAATAATGACTAATGGGCAAAGGGTGAAAATAGCCAGACAAAGTGCGGTTTTATTTGGTTTAAACTTAAGGACGAAGGCCACAGCTGCCAGCATCATGATGAGGGTGACGGGGCCATACACACCTAATTGTCCCACCCAAAATTCGGCAAATTCAGCAGGGTGAAAAAAACGCCCTCCCAAGCCTGCATTTTCTGCAGTATGGGTCAGGGTGGAAAAATTATGATTTACATTCCAATAGAGATTTGGGGCGAGTACTAGCAAGGTAATAATAGCGACGATTAATCCATTTTTTGAGGCAATTGCTTGTCTGGTTTGTTTGTCAAATACCAAACAGAGGACAAGTCCAAAAATAAAGAACAACATTGCGTATTTGGATAACATACCAAACCCAATGGCGAGGCCAAGGAGAAGTGCCCATTTCATATCCTTGTCAGCTCTGAGGTGAGCCCATGCATTTAAAGCCAGGGCCCAAAAAAATAACAGCGCTACATCTGTGCTAACAATGGCTGAGGAAAGCCAAACGGCAGGCATGAGGAAATAGATTGCCCCGGCCCAAAATCCGGTGCGGGCATCAAATAAAAATTTGCCGGTTCTAAACAAGACATAAGCTGTGAGGGGATGCAGAAGTGAAGAGGATAATCGCACGGCCCATTCTGCATGACCAAACAAGCGCGTTGTCGACCCGATTAGCCAAGCGATCATCGGGGGTTTAGAAAAATACCCGAAGTCGAACTCTCGTGACCAACTCCAATATTGGGCTTCATCTCCAAATAGATTGAGTGGGGATATATAAAGAGCCACGAAACGAAACAGGCTTAGCCCGATCAATAATAGTAAAATATTACGAGCATATGGGGGTGAGGAAGGAGATGTTTTTTCGGTCATGCCCAACTTATGCCGTTTTGATAGCAAAAAATAAACTAAATTCGGTGTTAGTGAGATTTATGACACATGCTCTTGTTTTTGATTCTGGGGTTGGCGGCCTAAGTGTGGTTCGTGAACTTCGTCAGGCGATGCCTTCCTTACATATTGATTATGTGGCTGATGATGCCTTTCGGCCTTATGGAGCAAAAACGGAAGCGGCGCTCAAGGCGCGCTTACCTGCTTTGATCCAGACAATGGTGCTCATGACCAATCCAGATATTGTCGTCTTGGCATGTAATACGGCGTCGACGGCTGC
>JAJRSG010000003.1 GCA_024278915.1 Alphaproteobacteria bacterium | reverse complement strand
TAGCAAAACATTGTTGACCAGCTAACCGAAAAATGACATCAACGAATCAACCAACGGCGTTAATCACGCTCCAAGATTCTACTTCCGGCCAAGGTGGCCGTTTTGAATGGAATCAGTGGCCGCTTTCAGTGGAATGTGCACACAAGTACCGATAAGACCTATCACCTGATTGTTTCATTCCGTGACGAGAAACCAGCACCGGATAAATTGCGAGAGATTGAACAATCTATTGCCAAGGCATTGGGGTTTGAAGAGCACCAACGGACTGTCGGCACACACCAAAACACCGATAATTTCCACATGCACATTGCCTATAACAAAATTCATCCGGAATCACTTGTTCTACATTCACCTTATCAGGATTTTAAAGCCCTCTCGAACGTATGCCGAGAGCTTGAACAAGCATACGGCCTTAAGGGCGATCCAGGCATGGAGGAAAGCAAAAACAAGAGCCAGGCGAAGACCAATCAAGCCGCAAAGGATTATGAAGCCCTACATGGCAGCAATCCCTCGACTCGTATGTTAGAGAGAACGCCAAGCCCCTCAAGAGGGCTTTGCACAAGGCTAACACTTGGCAAGAGCTTCATGAAGGATTTGCGACCTCCGGACTGGAGATCAAGCCCAGAGGCAACGGTATGGTCATCAAGGCCATAAACAAAAAGCAAATGGTTAAAGCCAGTATCCTGGAGCGCAGCTTTGCCACCACAGTAAAGAAAAAACTCGGGCCATTCATCGCGCCGGATAAAAGAAAACACCAAAAACCTAGAAAATCCTACGGAGAAAAACCCATCACCCGGCACAAAGCCACCCGGAAGTTATGGAAACAATTTCGGGAACGAAAGAACACCAGGCGCTCATTGACCAGAAAAGCCTTTAGTTGCTGGAAAGAGTTCCTCAAGCTGGAAGCCATAAATGACCCCTTGGCCATTGCCATCATCCAGGCGCAAAAAGAATTGCTTAAGGTTTTGATGCCGGGGAGATCCAAGAAAAGAGAACTGCACCGTACGGACTTGGAACGATGATCAGCTGGCCTATTAACTAAACTCTAGAAAAAGTCCTCAGTTTTTGGAGCTAGGTTAAATTCAAAACCTTGTTTAGGGACGTCAACAATGTGAGTGAAGTGGATTTCTGGACGGGGCAGTTACTCTGGTCACTGGACCAGCTAACAGTTTGTCCTGGATAATCGAGAATGACCCATTACGATTATTCTGCATACACAAGGCGATGTCAGCAATCACCTTGCTATTTTGATTTAATACATGCTTACGGCAAAGGGTTAATAAACATAGATTCTAAAACAAAAACCAGTACGATCATCAAAGCTGCCAAAGGCATAAGAATTATACCTTTTATTATTTTTTTGAAGTAGAGACTTCTAGATTTTTTACATTAATTCTTGATGATTTTGTAAATAAAAAACTAAAAATTTCACGGCCACGTAAGAACGAGTTCCTTCCTTCATCATTAATTCTTTTCTCCATCAACCTATTTGAGGATTCAATAAAATAGAAGGACAAAACAGCAAGTACTATTCCTATTATTCCTAGTGTATATTTTGTAAATATCAATAAATTCATACTCAAAATTTCAGCCTCTTGTTCTAGCTGTCAACCACTACAGCAATCCCCTTGTCATCCGGGGAAGGGGAGAATATTTAAACTTTATTTCCTGTAAACACGACATTACGAAGATGCTCTAGGAATTTACCGGAAGATGCGAACTAAAGAATAGAAGGCTCCTCAATGTTGTTAATATTCTCAACATAAATCCTGCCTAATTCAGTTTCAACGAATTTCGCCGGTGTAAGAGGATATCCATGTTTACTTTTATTTGCGACGTAGGGTTAGCATTCGTATAGGCACAATGATCTTTTGTTCAAGTTTCTCACCTAAATATTTATCTAGCTTATAAGCACTTGAAAGGAGTTATGTCTTGTGTGGTTCACGATATGTTTTCTACGCTGTTGCAATAATTTAAAATACAATTATATGTTCTATATTATGTCGTCATCGTAAAAAATTAGCAGCAAAGTATATAATTAACATGACATTCAGGAGCGCAACATATCCTGTTATTTTTTTGTTTCTGCAAATCTTTAAACTGGGAATATAATGCATCTGGATCATAGGCTTCATCAACTTCAGGGTTACCATATCGTTCACGCCATTCGTTAAGCTGATCAGAAAATTCATTTGCTGTATCAATTGATTTGCCTTGGTCAAAGCTTTGAATCGAAATAACTACGTCGGCGTGATACCTGCCATGAGTATTTGCCTTTTCTCCTCGACTTACGAGCAAATCATAACGTTCGTCTGTTAATGCGATCAACAATATACTTGACTGAAAATGAGAAACAGAAAAGGGACCTAGATCTGACCACTTGTAAAAATGAACTTTCCAAATGCTGCTATTATAAGCAATTCCTTGAGGTGTTAGAACAATTCGCGGATTGCGATATTTTATCGATACAGAAGATAGAATAATCATGGAACATCCTATAGCTATTAAATACAATCCGAGCCAATAAAACATAATGTTCCGAGATAACGAAGAGGTCCCCCCATTAGTTGTGATAAAGAGTAAAAAACTTCCCAAAAAAAATATAATAAGGCCAAAAATGAAGAAGATATAATTATGCTCTATACTTGGATAAATTATCAATTTCTCATCATTAGCCATATTCAATTCCCTATTCACAAAAATACTATTTAATTGATTTGTAGTCGTATTTTTAATTATTGCTCCATAAATAAAAATTGTCATTTTCAATTAATAATTGTAAGGATTTTTCTTAACAAGTTTAAATACAGTAACGCTATTTCATAGGGCTCCCGGATATCTTTGTTTTGATTTCTTGCCTTGAGAAAATTTCATCCTGGATATGAGCCAGAATACCCTCCCCGTCACCGAACGGTACAACGAGATCCATAAGCCATGACGATTTTATAGAAAGCTGGGACAACACCCTGATCCTGCTCATTCTTTGTTCCCCTAAACCGTCAGTGTCCATCATGATAAAAATGGATAATCACGACATACGTTCAGTGAATTTGTTTGAAATTTTTGATAAAATAAATAGCAAAGCCATATAAAAAGAAAAATAAAAGGTACAGGTTGCTAATGCGAATTTTGAAATTCCATGAACACTGTACCGGCTAACATTGGGAAGTTGATCGTGCACGAGCAAAAAATGCCCAGTAGCACCGTAGAAAATTGAATAAATAGTGCCCAGGAATATCAACCCAAAAAACAATATTGTTAATATTGTTTTACGTTCTGCCGACGGGTTCAAAAGCTTTCTTGCCTTGACCATATAACCGCAATGCTCTTGCCAAAATAAAGAGAGCCCATACAGGGTCTTGACAACAAAATAAGGACTAACGATCCAATAAATTGCAACTACCATACTGAGAAATGCGCGTCGGTGAATTTGCCCCGCATCCTTTAATTTTGCGAGAATTTCATCTGCGGCATGATAGAAATCGTAAATATAATTCTTTGTTGGATATAAAATAGAATTTATTTCATTAAAACCTTCGGGGTTATTGTTAGCTATGTAAACAAAATACAACAAAACAAGCGTATGTATTATAATAACCTCAAATATCGTCACAGTATAACTTACAAATGAAAAATAATTTAACAACTCAACACTTCCGACGAATTCATCGCCTTCGATTTCTTTTTTATTTAAATCCTGCTCTAATTTTTGCCATACGCGCAAACGTTGATCGACAATCAATTTATTATGAAATTGCATAACGAGATAACTAATGCTTAGGCCACACACAGTGCCCAATACCGCCCCTGACAGGCCCCATAGTCCAAAACCAAACAGGGCAAACAGAGCTGCATAGAACACGTACTGGATCGCAAGCATGAGCCATCTCATGATACGACCAACACTAAAGTTCCGCGTCGTTACTGTAGTCTCAGTCATGCACTCTCTGCTTCATTCAATTTTATCTGTTGAACCACCGCCTGCTTTCCTCCGGGATTGTTGCCCTCGGCAAACAATCGATAAGCCGTATATCTTTAATTTTAAGAAAAACAGAGACGATCCTTGATCGTCCAAATTTCAATCATTCCAACATATACAAACAATGCTTCCGTTAAGGCCTGTAATGAAAATAATGGAATATTGAAAAACAATCAACGCGTGAATAAATCAAGGCGACATTCCATCATTAATTTAACAAAAACTGTCTCAAGAAACCTACGGCAAGGATGCTTCTATACAGGCAACTATGCGGTCTAATGAACTCCTTGCTCACGGTGATCTTGATGGACAGCGGGTATAGATAAAGATTATAAAGGCCGTGGATGAATTACGTCTGTTTCCCTCTCAATAGAGGAAGTTTACATAAATCGTTGCCGTAAAAATTTTCTTCAGAAAAAATCTTCAGCCTTGCTTACGGGATTATATTTGAAACCTTGTTTGGGCTCATTTTTAAGTTCAGCAGGGGGCGAAGTGAGGCTGTTATGGTGCAATGACGCGGGAATGATTTGAGTTTTGGCCATATTCTTAGATGACATTTCAGCTTGCTCTTTGGTGAATGTGTTAGAGGGAACAGGTGGCACAATGTGATTATTATTTAACTCATCGCGAATAGGCTGAACTTGCCGTCTGAATGTGTTGTAGGCCACGGTGATATGACTTCGCTCCACGAGTGCCCGATAGACCTGTTTCATAGGCAACCCCCTAGTCAGTTCACTTTTGATTTCCTCATGAAGTGCTAAGACTTCGACCCTTCCTTGTCCCCAACGTGCCATGCGGTTTCTCCTGAACGAAAAATAACAGAGTTGAACTGATTATAACGGAGAATAACGGAAGGTATCAATGAATAACCGTTTGAAATGATTGGAATTTCTAAAAATTTACAAAAAGAACGGAAAGTAACAGAAGATAACGAAGTGTGACGAAAATGATCGAAAAAGAACCAATTTCACCTGTCGTCAAAATGGCAGGATAGTAGAAGTGGCCCACTTTCTGCGAAAGCCATCCACTTCAATCCTGCTCCGCCGCCCGGCATAGCCTTATTCGCAACCTTCGGTGCTCAATGGGAATATTATGGTTTCGCCATGGCGTACAATATGAACGGGTGTTAGTATTCTTCTGATATCGCTAAGGTAGTTTTTTATTGATGGGGGATAAGAATTAAATATGACAACGTACTATGCAATGACAACGTTCTCATGCTGAACCAACAGCATGGGCATGGCTGAGACTTTGTTTGCGATGCGGTGGAGAGTGGAATGACTGAAACATACAAATGCCCCATTTGGGGAATACCTGCCCAAAAGGTTAAAGATGAAGATTATGGTGATAAAGTAGCCCTAGTTTCTTCACGAGCAGGCGGTCAGTTCGAGATGACCGGTTCGGCAGAAGCTGTAGTTGCCCACCTATCTGACGTTGAACGTAAGAGCCTGACACAATGGATTGTCGAGAGCATTTATAGTGGTGTCGATCCATATATAACCTCGATAACAGTTAGAGAAGTTCGCAGTAGATCATTGCCACACCCACGTGAACGAGCCGAATGGACACTCCGTTATTTGGTTCGCAAGAGCCTGCATATCGGCCAGAAATTAGAATTCCCAATTAAGATTGACGTTGAATACGATACTTTTGGGGGTGTTGTTTCAATCGGTGAAATTACATATTCTGAAAACTCGAACTATCTTCTCGCGTGGTCTGCCTCGACAAAAGAAGAGGAGGTCAATTTCCTACTCAAATTTCTTGAACGGCTTGGATTTGTTGAACTGGGAACCAATGGGCCAATACCTGATATAATTGTACAACCTGAGGGCTTTGCTCATGTCGCCGAACAAGATTTTGTTCCTTCCATCTCTGAGTTAGTTTTTATTGCCATGTGGTTTGATAATTCCATGGATGATGCTTATGAGAATGGATTTGAGCGGGCGATACGTGAATCCGGGTATGAACCGCTTCGAATAGATCAAAAAGAACACGTCAATAAAATTGATGATGAAATTGTCGCTGATATTCGGCGGTCACGATTCATTGTCGCTGATTTCACGTCAAAACAGGACAAACCTCGTGGTGGTGTCTATTTTGAGGCCGGGTTTGCCTATGGTCTGCATATACCTGTGATTTGGACCTGCCGGGAGGATATGATTGACAATGTTCACTTTGATACTCGTCAATTCAATCATATCGTTTGGTCCGATGCTAAAGACTTATGTAGAAAACTAAAGAACCGCATCGGGGCTGTCATTGGCGTTGGTCCTATAGAAACTTATATAAAAAAATCTTGATCCATTGGAACATTTACCAAATTCAAGAATCGTAGTGGAGGCCGTATCTGAATGCTTGATGACTGCTGTGGCGGTAAAGGCTAATGGCTCGCATTCCTATGAGGAAGCGGATAACCAATTGGGTGCAAGCTTGGCGGGCAACCTCAAAAATTATGTGGGCAGAGGTTGGCACACAGGTTTCTCTTTAAACGTCACAACCGATACATCATACGAAAGCGTCATTCGAAGCCTTCGAAGTGATAAACATGTGGAAACGGTTATCGGCAACCTTGCATCCCGCGACAAAACCGGGCATGTGACCATCCTTAATCAAACAGGCAAAGCCAGTGCAGTTGTCCAGACGCTATACGGTTGGCGGCAAGAGGATGTTGCTGCAATACTGGATGAGCTTGAATGCCTACAGTATTGCTCCGGTCTGGCTTTAGCCGTCCTCGCTATAGCCCTGCCATACGCAGGCCCAAACACTGATGAGCAGCACAATCAGATACGCCAAATAATTGACAATGACTTCGGCCCCTTCTCTGGCAGGTTGTCGGGATACGTTAACCCGGATATAACATTTACCGGAAATCACATGATTGATGGTAAAGTCGCGACGCATTGGTCAACGGGTGAAAATCTTACTGGCTATACGGGTTGTTGCATTTATTATCCATTTGGAGACTCTGGTATGATGCCGCCATTTGACCATAGCTAACCTGCCACAATGATTATTTGACAAGCTCCTTGGGGAATACACTGTTTATGGCCACCAACCTACCTGAATCCAAGCACCTTGCATCCCTGCGGGATAAACTCCGTGAGATGTTCCAGTTGGATCAGGCTGAACTTGATTTCGGTATATACCGGATCATGAATGCCAAGCGGGATGAAGTAGAGCGGTTTTTGGATGATGATTTGCTGCCACAGGTTCGTGACGCACTGGAACGCTACCAGCCAGCCGAGTTTACCGAGAAGGCCAAGGAACTGGAAGATGCCATAGGCAACGCAAAATCCCTTGGAATTGACCCAGGTACCATCGAAAAGGTCCAGCAACTCCGAGAGGAACTCACCCAGAGCGTTGACGTGGACCGATTGGAAGAAGAGGTCTACTCCCACCTCACCACCTTTTTCTCCCGCTACTACCACGGCGGCGATTTAATGAGCCTGCGACGCTACAAGGAAGGCGTCTACGCCCTGCCTTACGAGGGCGAGGAGGTCAAGCTCCACTGGGCCAACGCCGATCAGTACTACATTAAATCATCCGAGAGCTTCCGCTCCTACGCTATCAAGACGGCCAGGGGCCGTGTTCGGTTTGATCTCGCGTCCGCCGGGAGCGAGCGTGATAACGTCAAGGCGACCGCAGGCAAAGAACGCCGGTTTATCCTTGATCGCGACACCCCACTCGCCATGGACGGCGAGGATCTCGTCATCCGCTTCCACTACCGCCCTAATGAGGACAAACAAAACCAGAAGAACCTTAATGCCGGGGCCGTAGAGACCATCCTGTCAATCGCCGATGATACCCCGCCAGCCGCCGAGATTGCAGACTGGCCCGCATGGAAAGACGCCCTGTCCGCCAAGTCCCCAACGCCAAAGAATGCCGACCGCACGATCCTTGAAAAGCACCTCACCGACTATACGGCGAAGAACAGCTTTGATTATTTTATCCATAAAAATTTGGGGCGGTTCCTCAGACAGGAGCTGGACTTCTTCATCAAGAACGAGGTCATGTTCCTCGACGACATCGAGAGCGACACCGCCCCCCGTGTCGAGCAGTACCTGTCCAAGATCAAGGTCCTGCGGTTCATCGCCCACAAGTTCATCGACTTCCTCGCCCAGCTAGAGGATTTCCAGAAAAAAATGTGGCTGAAGAAGAAATTCGTGCTGGAAACCAACTGGCTGGTGACGCTCGATAAAGTCCCGCAAGACCTTTACTCCCAAATCGCAGCCTCTGAACCTCAACGCAAAGAATGGGTAAAACTGTTCGCTATTGATGAGATTAAGAAAGACCTTGCCGGGGCCGTAGATTATAGCGAACCATTGAACATAGAATTTCTAAAAGCCAATCCTTTTCTCGTCCTAGACACGGCTTTCTTCGACGAAGCCTTCAAAGATGAACTGCTGGCATCATTCGATGATATTGAAGAGGAGACCGGAGGGCTGCTGGTGCATGGAGAAAACTTTCAGGCTCTTAAACTGCTTCAGGAACGATTTCGAGAGCAAGTGAAGTGCATCTATATTGATCCGCCGTATAATACTAAAGATGATGACACTTTTCCATATAAGGATAATTACAAAATATCCTCATGGCTGACCTTGATCAGTGACAGATTAAAATTGGCAAAAGATATTTTATGTGAAGATGGCCTCTTCTTTTTCCAGATTGGAGACGATGAATCGGCACGATCAAAAATTCTTATCGATAATTACTTCGAAGAATTTAAAAATACGTCAGTCGTCCGCAGGGGTATCAAAAACGTTCAAGCTCAATTCAAAGATATTGACCGCCTCAACGTTGGTCACGATGTAATCCACATAGCTGCAAAATCACAAGGGTTGCGAGTTCCGCATTTAAAGCAGGGGCTTGAGAAAGAAAAGGCGGGGAAATGGGATACATTTTGGCGTGGAACTGATCGAGAAACCATGCGTTATGAGCTTTTTGGGCAAAATCCTACTGAAGGTCAGTGGCGTTGGGAGACAAATAGGGCGAATACAGCAAAGGTTAATTACGAGCATTACCTTGAGTTCGAGGCCAGTCATAAGACTCTAGATGAGTGGTATATTGAAAACATTCAAAATAACGTTGATTTGGACTTCGTAAGATTAAATGACGATGATGTCGTTCAGTACTACGTGTCTCCCCAGAATGCTCGACTGGTTAGCGATAACTGGTTGGATATACCAGCCTCAGGGTCAATAACAGATTTCCCACATGAAAAATCTTTAACTCTTCTTAGGCGTATCATGGAGTGGAACTGTAATCCGGGTGACTGGGTGTTAGATTATTTTGCTGGCTCAGGTTCTACAGGGCATGCTGCAATCCGTCCAGGCAAAGAAACGTTGCCGAAATATCGACCAATATTGATAGAAGTAGGTAAACATTTTGACGCTATTTTAAAACCACGAATAGCCCGTTTCACATACGCTTCGAGTTGGCGAGATTCCAAACCTCAGGATAGGTTGGGGCAATCTTTTGCAGCCAAATACATCCGCCTCGAATCCTACGAAGACTGCCTCGACAACCTGACACTTTCTTGCACCACTGATCAACAGAAGCTGGTAGACGAGCATGGGCGGTTTCGTGAAGATTACATGCTTCGCTATATGCTCGATGTGGAAGCCAAGGGCAGCGTGCTTGATGTTGACGCTTTTGCCGATCCGTTTGGCTACAAGCTCTCCGTGGTCCGCGATGATGAACGCCGGAATGTGAGCGTCGATCTGACGGAGACCTTCAATTACTTGCTGGGTCTTTGCGTCAAAACCCGCGAGCGGGTGCGAGATGTGCTGGAAATAACGGGCACCAACCCCGAAGGCGATAGCGTTCTTATCCTGTGGCGAAATGTGGTAAATACGGACAATGACGCCCTCGATGAGTGGTTCAAAAAACGAGGCTACAACGCCCGCGACATTGAATTCGACCTGATCTACATCAACGGCGACAACAACATAGAAAACCTCCGCCGCTCCGATGAGATGTGGAAAGTCAACCTGACCGAAGAAATCTTCAAAACCCTCATGTTCAATGTGGAGGATGTGTGATGCTCAACTATTTAGACCTTAATAATTTTAA
This sequence comes from Alphaproteobacteria bacterium, assembly GCA_024278915.1. Taxonomy (GTDB): domain Bacteria; phylum Pseudomonadota; class Alphaproteobacteria; order Caulobacterales; family Maricaulaceae; genus Robiginitomaculum_A. Next base: position 9,048 of record JAJRSG010000003.1, on the reverse strand, counting down.
AGCTTGGGAAACACTGGAAATAACTTTTGGCAAAGTCACGGGATTATTCGGGACGAACAGTTCTGGTAAAAGTAGCCTACTTCAATTTCTGTTAATGCTTAAACAAACGAAAAACGCTATAGATCGAGGACTGGCTTTAGACCTTGGCGGCGAAAACAAATTGGTTAATCTTGGCTCCTTTAAGGATATGGTTCATCGCCGTGATGAAAAAAAATCAATAAACTGGCAGTTAGACTGGTCGTCTAAGGATGAAATAAAAATTATTAATCCAGATGGGAAGCGAACTGATATCCTTTTCCGCGGGTATGAACTGAGTATAATGAGTGAGGTGGCCCTCAGAAGGAAGATCATGTCAACTCGTGGTCTGACTTATTATCTTGAAGATCAACGATTCTATCTAGAGCCAAAGCCTAGCAAGCCCACAGAATTCAAACTCGGATCGCAAAACGAGCAAGGGAGGAACGAATACAAGTTTATAAGAACTCCCGGTCGAAACTGGGGAGTGCCCGGTCCAATTAAAACCCATCTTTTTCCTGATCAGGCAAAAACCTATTATCAGAATGCTGATTTTCTCAGCACGTTTGAGTTTGCCTATGAAAAATTAATGGATCAGATATTTTATCTGGGGCCATTACGTGAGCACCCAAAGCGAGAATATCAATGGGCGGGGACCAGTCCACTTGACGTTGGCATTCGCGGTGAGGGAACAATTGATGCTATTCTGGCGGCGACTAATAAGAGGATAGAAGTGAATCTTGGCCCCAAAACACGATACAAATCTTTTCAGGAAATGATAGCTTACTGGCTTAAAGAGCTTGGACTGATTCACGAATTTAGAATTGAAGAAATCGCTCCCGGATCAAATCTTTATCGAGCGAAGGTAAAGCGGGATAACAAAAGTACAGAGACCTTGCTAACGGATGTTGGTTTTGGTGTTTCTCAAGTCCTTCCGGTGCTTGTCCTGCTCTATTATGTACCTAAAGGGTCGACTATTTTGATGGAACAACCGGAAATACACCTGCATCCATCCGTTCAAAGCGAATTGGCTAACGTGATTGTTAAAGTAGCAAAGACTCGTAACGTTCAGGTGATTGTAGAAAGCCACAGCGAACATATGCTCAGAAGATTTCAACGTCTGACGGCGGAAGGAAAGAGTGATGTTAATGACATAAAACTCTATTTTTGCGACAGCAAGAATGGAAAATCCGAACTGCAAGACCTTAAGTTAAACATGTTTGGTGAAATTGAAAATTGGCCAGAAAACTTCTTTGGCAACGAAATGGAAGAAATTGCTGCAATCAGAAAGGCGGCTTTAAAGCGGAAAATTGGGGCATCTGAATGAGTGCCTTTGTCATAGAAGCAAATGTTGCCATTGTCGCGAATGGTAAGAATACGCACGCAGACCACCCGTGTCAGATTGCATGTATTGAGATACTTGAAGAAGTCGTCGAGAAGCACGTTACTGCAATTGATACACAGGAATTAATTTTTGACGAATACAAAAAATATCTAAGTTTTTCTGGACAGTCGGGCACGGGGGATATGTTCTTTAAACACCTATTTAATCATATGTATGCTGAAGATAGAGTGCTGCGTTTCCAAGTCACGCCTTCCGATGATGACGAGAAAGGCTTTGAAGAGCTTCCTAAGAACGCCTTTGACCCAGCTGACCGGAAATTCCTTGCAGTTGCCGTTGTCGCCAATGTACCGGTATTGAACGCCACTGACAGTGATTGGCTTGAGAATAAAGCCTTAACGGATGAATTGGGTGTCACTGTGGAGCAATTATGCCCACAATATGCTTCAAGGCGAGAAGCATAACATGAGTAAAATCTCCTTCCCTAATAAACTCGTTCTCAATAACTATGACCTTCACCTGCTCGGAGCCGAGGGTAGCTGTTATGTTTTAATGTTCGATGTGGAGGATGTTTGATGCCTGCTAATCAGCCAATGTTGATACTTCATACTATTTGGATGGATCACTACGAAGGATTTGAAGAAGATATTGGAGCCGGAGGTTTTGATTATGCCCAAGAGCATGGTTATGGACACGAGTTATTTAACTTTAAAAAATCGAAAAACCAACACTTTGGCTATGTTGAAACAAAAAACGGGACGATAGCCATCAATAGGCTTGGTGCTGCCAAAAGTGACGAGTGGATTGATGATATACTTGTGGTTTGGACGGCTCCTCACCCTGAAGGTGACGGACGCTTTGTTGTTGGTTGGTATAAAAATGCAAGGGTCTATCGAGACAGGCAGAAACCAACAGATACTACTCGGGAGTACAATGGGGAAAATGTTTATTTTAGCATTAAAGCAGCTTCGAAAGATTGCCTGTTACTGCCACCAGAGCAGCGTACACATAAAATTCCCCACAATGTGAAAGGGGCTCCCGGGCAAGCTTCAACCTTTTTCCCTGCTAATACCAAACACAAAAAAATTGCAAGTAAGTTAGAAGAAATAATTCGAGAATATATTGGTTCAGATGGTCAAGTTGTTAAGCCTAATAAAAAACGTCCCAACAGTTGGGGTAAGGTTGATCCTGAACATAGAAAAAAAGTTGAGAACGCGGCTATTGATATGGTTACGGAACACTATGAGAATTTGAACTATACTGTCGAATCAGTAGAGAGCCAAAATTTTGGTTGGGATTTGCAGGCCCATAAAGGTGATAAATTTATTAGCATTGAGGTTAAGGGGCTTTCAGGATCAAGCCCCGTTGTAGAAGTAACACCGAACGAGCTAGCTCAAATCAGAGCTGTAGAAAAAAAGAAATTTAAAGGCGGTGTCTATCGGTTAGCAATAGTGACAAAAGCTCTATTGAAGAAACCAATCTTGCAGGTTTTCTCCTATTCAAAGGATAGTGGATTATGGGTCGATCTCAAGACAGGGCAACACCTTGAAATCACCGAAAGAACTGCCGCTAAAATTGAGGCGAAAAACTAGAGCCATGTCTGACAATCTCCCACTCACAGATGAAGATCGCAAGGCTGTTGAGAAAGCCATTGGTGAACCATTCATGGATGATTTTTCTGAGAATACACTTCGTATTCGCAGGAATCTCATCGCTGCGGCATCAATTGGTTTGATCTTTAAACTGGGTAACATGAAAATTAGTGCGGACAGCAGCCTTTTCGACATTAAGCTTGATGGGCTAACATCTGAAAAAGTCGATTGGATACTTTTCATAATTCTAGCGTATCTTTTTATCCATTTCTTATGGAATAGTTTTAGTCATTTTCAGGAGTGGAAGCTGCGGTTAACAGGGTCCAATCTAACGTTTCAAACATCTTCGTTTTGGGGAAGTGACTATGATGATTCCCCAATGTCTCCTCGTCAATCAACCCTGTATGTTTTTTTAATGGGAAATATGACCATTATTACGGAACTTCAAAAACAGTTAGATGAGATAAAGCACCGAACGTCAAATTGGGAAGATGCAGTTGAAAAGAGGCTAGAAGATCAATCTACAACCAATTTCGAAGGGATTATTAAACCACATTTAGATAGCTTAAACGATGTGCTAAAAAGAATTACACAAAAACTGAACTATCTAAATCGAATCCCGATATCACTTTGCCGGTTCGAAAAATCATTTAAACTTTTTCATTGGGGTCAATCGGCACGCTGGCTGGTATTGGAATGGCTTTTGCCGCTTGGGCTCGGCCTATGGTCTATTTATCTTGTATTTCCTTATTCGGTTTGAAATATACCATGACCAATAACCTCCCCCAAAACTCCGAATTCCTCCTCTACGAAAGCGATGACGGTACGCTCCACATTGATACCCGGTTGCATGAGGAGTCTGTCTGGTTGACCCAGTTACAGATGGCAGAATTATTTTTGCGGGATAAGCGAACGATTTCCGAGCATTTAAAAAACATATTTGCTGAAGGTGAACTGGACCCGGCGGCAACTGTCCGGAAATTCCAGACAGTTCAAACCGAAGGAAAACGGGAGATAACAAGGCTTTTGGATTACTATAATCTGGAAACCATCATCGCGGTTGGCTACCGGGTGAAGTCTCCCCGTGGCACTCGCTTCCGTCGATGGGCCACAGAGCGATTGCGGGAGTTTATCGTCAAAGGCTTTACCATGGACGACCGGCGGCTCGCCGAAGGCCGCACGGCGAATGATTACTTTAACGAACTGATTGAACGTGTCCGGGCAATCCGCACCTCGGAGCGGAATTTCTGGCGGAAAATAACTGATATTTATGCAACCAGCATGGATTATGACCCGGATACCGAAATTAGCCATACATTCTTTGCTACGGTACAAAACAAGATGCATTTTGCCATCCATGGACACACGGCAGCCGAACTGGTCGATCAACGGGTAGATGCAAAAAAACCTAATATGGGGCTCACGAGCTATTCCGGCGATCACATCCGTAAAAAAGATGTGTCTGTCGCCAAGAATTTTCTGTCCGAGGATGAATTGAAAGACCTGAACCTGATCGTCGATCAATACCTGTCCTTCGCCGAATTACAGGCTCGCCGCCGCATCCCCATGCACATGGGCGATTGGATAGGGAAGCTGGATGGTTTTTTGACTTTAAACGACCGCGATATTCTCTATAACGCCGGGAAGATCAGCCACAGCAAAGCCAAGAAAAAGGCTGAAGCAGAGTTCGGGCGATTCCAGGTGCTGGAAGATCAACGAAAAGACACTGATTTCGACCGCTTTGAAGGTGAAGTTAAAGTATATCTTCCGGGCAAGAAGGACGACGATTGATATGGCTGGTGTCTCCTTCCCCCACAAGCTAGTCCTCAATCGCTATTTTCTCAACCTGTTCGGGGCCAAGAAGTTCGACCGCCTCGCCGACCATCTGAAGGATGAGAGCCTTGAAGGACGCCGCGAGGATGGCACGTCGAAGTACAGCCACGCCTTGATCGACATATTGCCCACGGGTAGTCCCCTCACGGCGGATATGCTTCAGGATTACGACGACAATATCCTTCGTCATACGGCTACCATTAACCGCAAGCGATCATCCAGGATCGAATGGAAGTATTTCCAATACCTCTCATTGCTGTTTGCAGAGCATTATCTGGATCTATACTTTCGTGATGCCGATGCCTTGCTGGGCGATCTCAACGAATTCCTTGAGCCTTTTAACGAGAAGCTCGCCGGTTGGGGGGAGAAGCCCAAAGACCTTCTGCCAGCGTTCACACCGCAGAGCCTTCGCAAGCTCGCCTTCTGGAACGCCACGGGTTCAGGCAAGACACTGCTCATGCACGTTAATATCCTCCAGTATCAGCACTATTTGAAAAAGATGGGACGGGTCCATGATCTGAACCGCATTGTCGTGCTGACACCCAATGAGCGTCTCACAATCCAGCATCTGGATGAATTCAGAATTGCGGGAATGCCAGCCGCCCAGTTCGATAAAAACCGCACGGTCCTGCCCGGTGAAATCGATGTCATCGATATGAACAAGCTGAGGGACGAAGGTAGAAAGAAAACCGTCTCCGTTGACCAGTTCGAGAGTAACAATCTGGTGCTGATCGATGAGGGCCACCGTGGTGCCGCAGGTGACGTTTGGTCTGACATGCGACGACGACTGGCCTCTGATGGTTTTACCTTCGAGTACTCAGCTACTCTGGGGCAAGCGGCTGCGGGAACCAAGGCCCTGACCGACGAATACGCCAGGTCGATCCTGTTCGATTACTCGTACCGGTTTTTCTATGCGGACGGTTTTGGTAAGGATTATGCCATCCTCAATATCGATGATGAGGCTGGCACACCCCGCACGGATGACAAGCGGCGTTTGTATCTGACCGCCTGTCTACTCAGCTACTACCAGCAACTTCGTTTATTCGAGGAAAAGGGGGCTGAGTATCGGGCATTCCTGTTAGAGAAGCCCTTATGGATATTTGTCGGCGGTAAGGTGACCGCCGTTCGAACCGTTGGTGGGCGAAAGATTTCCGACGTAGTGGATATTTTGTTGTTCCTCTCAGAGTTCGTTAAAGACCGTAACAAATCCATCGAACATCTTGAGACTCTGATGAGTGGGGATACAGGTCTCCTTGATGTCACTAATCATGATATTTTCAGGGAAGCCTTTCCCTACCTTGATCGAACTGGTGACGACGCCGAGAAGCTCTTCGTCGACATCCTCGGACGCTTGTTTAATTCACCCGTTGATGGTTCGTTACATATCGACCGCCTGAAGGGTGGAGAGGAGGAGTTGGGACTTCGGATTGGCGATCACGATCACTTCGGCGTGGTGAGTGTCGGTGATATACCAAAAGTCGCCGATTTGTGCCGGGCAAATGGCATGGAAGTTTCCGAGCGAGATTTCTCTGGCTCATTATTTCAGAACATTAACGATGGCAGTTCCACTCTCAATGTTCTTATTGGCTCAAAGAAATTTTCCGAGGGCTGGAACAGCTACCGGGTCAGCACCATGGGTCTAATGCACATCGGGAAATCCGAGGGCTCGGAGATCATCCAGTTATTCGGTCGTGGCGTGCGGTTGAAAGGCTATGAGAACAGCCTAAAACGCAGTAGGGCAATCCACTGGACAACCAAAGATGAGGAGTTTCTCTGGGTACCCAAGGACAAGGACTTGCCGCTCCTGGAGACGCTGAACGTCTTTGGCGTGCAAGCAGACTACATGGCTCAGTTTGACGCCTTCCTTGAAGACGAAGGCATTCCCAAGCCCGGTGACATTCGTCGTATCGATGTTCCCGTGACGCTGAGCCTTCCTAGTAACCCGTTGATTACTGTACGGGTGCCGGAAGGCATCAACTTTAAGAAAGATCGCAAGGCCACACTCGCAACCCCGCCGCCAAATTTCCTGCCAAGGGGCAGGATCACTCTTGACTGGTATCCGCGTGTCCAGGCGAAGGGCAGCAAAGGCGTTCGCTTCAGCCGCCATACGGTCGCCCCAAACGAAGATAAATTGCGGGCTGTTCACATTGCATTTCTGGATATGACAGCCATCTTCTTTGAAATTGAAAGGCTTAAAGCTGAGCGGAACTGGCACAATCTTAATTTAAGCAAGGCTGCTATCAGTGACCTGCTTTCCGATCCCTCTTGGTACACGCTGTATATTCCCGAGGAACACATGGAAGTTGGCGACTTCTCTCGGGTTGCTGAATGGTACGAAATCGCCGTTGCATTGCTCAAGAAATACTGTGACCGGTTTTATCGAACCGAGAAAGATGCCTATGAAGCCCCACATCGTGAATACGCTGAGTTGGGTTCAGACGATCCTAATTTCATCGAAGCCCACAAATTCTCCGTTCACGAGTCTGAGGATCGCTTGATTGAGCGGATTGAAGAACTCAAGAACCAGATTGAAGACGGCGTACTGACCGATTTCGACATCAATGGTATTGGTGAGAGTATCGTCTTCGACCAGCATCTTTACCAACCGCTGGTGCATCTGAAAAAGGGGGGTGATAGCGATTTGATCATGGTCTCGCCGGTTCATCTCAATGAGGGCGAGCGAGATTTTGTTTGTGACCTTAGAGAGTTCCACCGGGCTGATCCTAGCATTATCGACGGAAAGGAAGTCTACTTGCTCCGCAATCAGAGCAAGGGAAAAGGCGTTGGTTTTTTCGAGGCAGGTAACTTCTTTCCCGACTTCATCCTCTGGATCGTCGATGGTGACGAACAAACCATCGTCTTTATCGACCCCAAAGGAATTCGAAATTGCGAGGGCTTAACTGACCTCAAAATTCGATTCCATCAGACGGTTAAGGAGATAGAGGAGCGAATGCGAAAAGCTGATCTTGCTTGGGCAGATAAGGTGAAACTGGAGTCATTCATTATTTCAAACACACCATTAGCTGATGTTCGCTGGTGGACAGGCGGCTTCGGCGAAGACACCATTGATTTTACTGACCACCACATCCTGTTTCAGCAGGAGGACAGGAATAACTATATTGAAAACATCTTCCATAGGGTTTTGAACTGAGGGGGCAATGAATTTAGTTAGTGATGAACAAGGCATCGAAACGTCAGAAGCAGATGCAATGCGCCAGCCTTTTGGCAAAGAAATTTCCGAATACGTTGAACGCATTCGCCGCAACCTCCTAATTATTGGGTTTATAACGGTTGCCTATAAATTAAGTGGCGCACAATTTTCTGATCAGAGCATCATTTTTGGGATTTCCTTTACAGGCGTTAAACCACAATCCCTGGAAATTGGACTGCTGGTACTGCTCATTTATCTCTTGGTCCATTTCATCTGGGCTGGTTGGGAAGAATATGATAAATGGAGGATAAGGTTCACCACATTATTTGATCTCAGACCTGTCGGCACAACATTTGATGCGCAACTCAATGAGAAGAAAGTCAAAGTACACCACCACACGCTTTATAACTGGTGGTTGTATGAATTTAAGTTCGTTCAGGAAAAGCTTGATTGGTTTGCATCGACAAAACAACGTCTCAAGGAGCTTGAAGAGACTATAAAAAAGTGTAGCAAACACGGCACTGAAAGCAATGCTCATGATATTGCAGGGAAATTACATACCCTTGAAATCAAACTCGACAACTCAAGTTTTCCCTATGAGCCATTCTTGATTGACCGAAATAAACTTGATGGACCTTTAAAAAAATTCGACGAATGCTTCTGGCGGCAACAAAAAAGTTGGTATTGGCGGTGGGTGGTTATTGAGGCCGGTTTACCCATAATTGTTGCTTTTATTGGGATAGGTTTGTTGGTTCGAGGTATGTTTTGATGATGCACGGTTAGCTGTAAGAATTTTGATAGTATAATGTGATGAGTGGTGCATAGCAGGTGCCTTATCCCGACTTATCCGCTAACTTCTTATCCGCAAAATGCGTATACCGCTTCAACATCACCGGCGTCTTATGTCCGGTTATCGAAGCCACTTCAAATGTGGGCAGGTCGGCGACGTTGCCGTCTATGTTCTCCCAGCGTAGCGTGCACATTCCACTGAAAGCGGCCACTGATTCCATTCAAAACGGCCACCTTGGCCGGAAGTAGAATCTTGGAGCGTGATTAACGCCGTTGGTTGATTCGTTGATGTCATTTTTCGGTTAGCTGGTCAACAATGTTTTGCT